>JBLIKI010000008.1:0-34139 GCA_047636235.1 Paracoccaceae bacterium
GCGTGCTCCAACCATTGCAGCTTCAGCGTGCCGATGCCGTGCTCGGCCGACACCGTGCCGCCATAGTCGCGCACGAGGCCATAGATCACGTCGCAAATCTCCTCCTTCGGCTGCACCGCAAGGCCGGGCACGAAGGCGAGGATGTGCATGTTGCCATCCCCGATATGGCCGTAATAAAGCCCCCGCGCGCCGACCCGCGCGTCGAGCGCGGGGATGCACTCACGCACGAAATCATCCATTCGCCGCTGCGGCAGGCCGATGTCGAACGCCACCGTGGGGCCAAGGGTGTGGAGCAATTCCGACACGCTGTCGCGCACCGCCCAGAACGCCGCGATGTCGCTGAGCGATTGGGCCACCGCGGCGTCGGTGATGATCCCGGCCTCGGCCTGCAATTCCAGCCACGCGTCGAACCGCGCGGGGTCGGCGGCGTCGTCGGTCCCCTGCGCCTCGACAAGCGCATAGATGGCATGGCCTTGGGGCAGCGGCATGCGAAGGCCGGGGGTGGCGCTGATCGCCTGCCAGTATTCGGGCCACATCACCTCGAACGCCGATAGCATCGGCCCGAGGCCCGACCGCGCCGCCGCCAGAAGCCGCAGCAAATCGTCATACGAGCCGAGCGCGCACATCGCCGCCATCGAGGATGCCGGGCGCGGCGACAGCTTCAGCACCGCGCGGGTGACGACGCCAAGCGTCCCCTCGGACCCGATGAACAGGTGCTTTAGGTCATAGCCCGCGTTGTTCTTGATCATCTTGTTGAGCGAGGTGATCACCGTGCCGTCGGGCAGCACGACCTCCAGCCCCAGCACCATCTCACGCGTCATGCCATAGCGGATCACCCGGTTGCCGCCCGCATTGGTGGAGATGTTGCCGCCGATCGCGCACGACCCGCGGGCGCCCAAGTCGAGCGGGATCATAAACCCCGCGTCCCGCGCCGCGTTCTGGATCGTCTGCAACGGAGTGCCCGCGCGGACGGTGATGGTCATGGCGTCGGGGTCGATTTCCTCGATGCCGACCATCCGTTCCATCGACAGCGCGACGCCCCCGGCGATGGGGATCGAGGCGCCGCAAAGCCCGGTCAGCCCGCCTTGCGGCGTCACCGGCACGCCGTGGGCGGCGCACAGGCGCAGCGCGGCGGAGACCCCTGCCGCATCGCGGGGGCGGATCACCGCGATGGGAGCGACGCCGGGAAGGCCGCTCCAATCATTGGAATTGCGCGCCGGGGCGTCATCGCCAATGGCGATGTCGGCGGGGGGGAGCGTCGCCCGCAACGCGTCCAGAAACGCGCTCCGGTCGGGGATTGCGGGCGACGTCATGGGTTCAGCCTTTCGCGATGGCGGCGCATTCGGGCACCGGGCTGGTGACCGTGCCGTCGGTGAAGAAACGGTGCAGGTTCTCGGTCACCAGATCGCCCATCGCCTGACGGGTTTCCACGGTGGCCGACCCGACATGCGGCAGCAGGGTCACGTTCTCCATGGCGAACAGCGCCTCAGGCACCTTCGGCTCCGCCTCGAACACATCCAGACCCGCGGCGCCGAGGGAACCGTCGCGCAGCGCCTCGACCAGCGCGTCTTCGTCCACCACCGTGCCGCGGGCGACGTTGATCAGCGTGCCGTCGGGGCCGAGCGCGTCCATCACCTTGCGGTTGACCAGCTTGTTGGTCGCGGCGCCGCCGGGGGTGATCACGATCAGGCTGTCGACCGCCGCGGCCATCTCCGTCAGGTCGGCGAAGTATTCCCATTCGACCGGCTTGGGGCTGCGCGAGTGATAGCAGATCACGCAGCCGAACGCGGCTTCGAGCTTGTTGGCGATGGTCTCGCCGATCCGCCCGAGCCCGAGGATGCCGACCTTTTTGCCCGCGATCGAGCGGGTCAGCGGGGCTGAGCCGAAGCCGGTCCAGCGCCCTGCGCGCACATAGGCGTCGTCGCGCACCAGCCGCCGCGTGGTCGCAAGCAGCAGCATCACCGCGGTGTTGGCCACGTCGTCGTTCAGCACGTTGGGAGTATGCGTCACCACGATGCCGCGCGCGGCGGCGGCGTGCGCATCGATGGCGTCATAGCCGACGCCATAGCCCGAGATGATCTTTAGGTCGGGCAGCGCGGCCATGATCTCGGGCGTCACCCCGTCATGGCCGTTGGTCGCCACGGCTTCGATCCCGGCGCCGTGTTCCGCCAGAAAGGCGGGCAGGTCGGCGATCTCCGTGGTCTTGTGGATCACGTCGAAGTCTTGGGCGAACGCCTCCATCATCCGGGGCGTGGCCCCGCCGATCAGCAGCAGCGGTCTGGTCATAGGTCCGGTCTTTCTCAATAAGTCGCGCGCCCGCCGGAGATGTCGAACACCCCCGCGGTGGTGAAGCTGTTCTCGCGGCTCGCCAGCCAGGTGATCATCGAGGCGATCTCCTCGACCTCCACGAACCGCGCGCGGGGGATCTTGGACAGCATGAAGGCGATGAATTCAGGCTTCATCTGGTCGAAGATCCGGGTGCGCGCGGCGGCGGGGGTCACGCAGTTGACCGCGATGTCCATGCCCGCCAATTCCTTGCCGAGCGATTTGGTGAACCCGATCACCCCCGCCTTCGACGCCGAATAGGCCGAAGCGTTGGGATTGCCTTCCTTGCCCGCGACCGAGGCGACGTTGACGATCCGGCCATAGCCGTTGGCCTTGAGGTGCGGAACGACTGCCTTGTTGGTGTAGAAGGTGCCGTTGAGGTTGATGTCGATGATCCGCGCCCATTCGTCGACGGGATATTCGTCAACCGGCGCGTTCATGCCCGCGATACCGGCGGAATTCACCAGGATCGACAGCTTGCCCATGTCGGCGGCGGCGGCATCGGCGGCGGCCTGCACGCCCGGCCAGTCGGCGATGTTGACGACGGCGCCGTCGCAGACGCCGCCTATCGCAGCCACGGCGGCGTCAATCGCGGCTTGGTCGATGTCCCACAGGCGCACTCGGGCGCCGGACGCCGCCAACCGCTTGGCGGTGGCGAGCCCGATTCCCATGGCGCCGCCGGTGACGACCGCGCATTCGCCGGTCATGTCATAGGCGTGCATCAGGCGTCCGCCTTCACCAGCTGACGCTGGGCGCCCAGCTTTTCGATGCCGACGGTCATCACATCGCCAGCCTTCAGATAGACCGGCGCCGGCTTCATGCCCATGCCAACGCCCGGAGGGGTGCCGGTGGAGATGACATCGCCGGGGTGCAGCGTGAAGAGCGTGCTCAGATGCGCGATCACCTGCGCTACGGTGAAGATCTGGGTGGCGGTGTTGCCGGTCTGCATCCGCTTGCCGTTGACGTCGAGCCACATGCCAAGGGTCTGCGGATCGCCGACCTCATCCTTGGTCACCAGCCACGGGCCGGTGGGGCCGAAGGTGTCGCAGGACTTGCCCTTGGTCCAGTTGCCGCTGAGGTGGATCTGGAAGGTCCGCTCGGACACGTCATTGCACACGCAATACCCGGCCACGTAATCCAGCGCGTCGGCCTCGGAGACGTATTTGGCGGTCTTGCCGATCACCACGCCCAGCTCGACCTCCCAATCGGTGGTCTCAGACCCGCGGGGCATCACCACGTCGTCATTGGCGCCGGTGATGGCGCTGTTGGCCTTCATGAACAGGATCGGGTGGGCGGGCAGCGGCAGGTTCGATTCCGCGGCGTGATCGGCGTAGTTCAGCCCGATGCACATGAATTTGCCGATGGCGCCGACGCAGGCGCCATAGCGCACGTCGCCTTCCACCAGCGGCAGGGTGGTCGGATCGATGGCAGCGATGGCGGCCAGCGAGTCCGCGCCCAGAACCGATCCGTCGATGTCGGTGACGTGGGCGGACAGATCACGCAGATTGCCCTCAGTGTCGATCATGCCGGGAAGCTCGGCGCCCTCGGCGCCATAACGGACGAGTTTCATGATGTCGGTCCCTTCAAGGATCAGTGATTGTTGCGCGGCGTGAACCGGCGGCCGATGGCTTTATAGTCGGTGGCGCCCGCCAGGGTCATCCCCTCGGAGAACGGTTGCACCTTTTCGCGGAAATATTGCTGCCACGGCGATTGGCTTTCGGGCATGGCGAACCCGCCCGCCGCCGCCAGCGCGTCGCGCCGCGCGGTCAGTTCCGCGTCGTCGAGCAGCATGTTGACCGTACCTTTGCGCAGGTCGATCCGCACCATATCGCCGGTGCGGATGATCGCAAGGCCCCCGCCATCCGCCGCTTCGGGAGAGGCGTTGAGGATCGACGGGCTTCCCGACGTCCCCGATTGGCGCCCGTCGCCGATGCACGGCAGCGCGTGGATGCCTTGCTTCAGCAGGTAGGCGGGGGGCCGCATGTTCACGACCTCCGCCCCGCCCGGATAGCCGATCGGACCTGCGCCGCGCATGAACAGGATGCAGTGCGCGTCGATCCCCAGCGCCTCGTCGTCGATGCGGCGGTGGAAATCCTCGGGCCCGTCGAACACGATGGCGCGGCCCACGAAAGCCTCCGGGTCCTCGGGGTTCGAGAGGTACCGGTCGCGGAATTCGGGCGAGATCACCGCGGTCTTCATGATCGCGCTATCGAAGAGGTTGCCCGAGAGGTTGATGAACCCCGCCTCGGCCTTCAGCGCGCGACCGATCGGGCGGATCACGTCCTCGTCGATGATCTCAACCCCGCCGCAATTCTCGCCAATCGACTTGCCGTTGACGGTCATCGCGCCGGGATGCGGCAGCAGGTTTGCGCGCAGCAATTCCGCCACCACGGCGGGGACGCCCCCGGCGCGGTGGTAATCCTCGCCCAGATATTCGCCCGCGGGCTGCAAGTTGACCAAAAGCGGGGTCTTATGCCCCACCGCCTGCCAGTCGTCGTTGTTCAGATCGACGCCCAGATGCCGCGCGATGGCGTTCATGTGGATCGGCGCGTTCGTGGACCCGCCGATGGCGGAGTTCACCACGATGGCGTTCTCGAACGCCTCACGCGTCATGATCTTAGACGGGTACATGTCCTCATGCACCATGTCGACGATGCGAAGGCCGGTGCGATACGCCATCTGCCCGCGCTCGGCATAGGGCGCGGGGATCGCGGCGGACCCGGGAAGCTGCATGCCCAGCGCCTCGGCGAGGCTGTTCATCGTGCTCGCCGTGCCCATGGTGTTGCAGTAGCCGACCGAGGGGGCCGAAGACGTCACCAGTTCGATGAACCCGGCGTTGTCGATCTCCCCCGCCGCCAGCATTTCGCGCGCGGTCCACACGATGGTGCCCGACCCGGTGCGCTTGCCGCGGAACCAGCCGTTCAGCATCGGGCCGACCGACAGCGCGATGGCCGGAATGTCCACGGTGGCGGCGGCCATCAGCAGCGCGGGCGTGGTCTTGTCGCAGCCGATGTTCAGCACCACGCCGTCGATGGGATAGCCGAACAGCGTCTCCACCAGCGACAGATAGGCCAGATTGCGGTCGATCATCGCGGTGGGGCGCTTTCCAGTCTCCTGAATCGGGTGGACCGGGAATTCGAGCGGGATGCCCCCCGCCGCCTGGATGCCGTCGCGCACCCGCTTGGTCAGCTCGATATGGTGGCGGTTGCAGGGGCTGAGGTCCGAGCCGGTCTGCGCGATGCCGATGATCGGCTTGCCGGACTGCAATTCATCGCGCGTGAGGCCATAGTTCAAATAGCGCTCGAGGTAGAGCGCGGTCATCTCGGGATCGAGCGGGTTGTCGAACCAAAGACGGGACCGAAGGTCCTGCGGCAGCTTGCGGGTCATGGCATGGTGTCCTGAAATTGGGGGGCGGCTTCGGCGGTGTGGGGACGCCGCGCGTCAGCCCGACCAGCCGCCGTCGATCACATGGGGCTGCCCGGTGGTGAAGGCGCTTTCGTCGGAGGACAGATAGACGGCCAGCGCAGCGATCTCCTCAGCCGTGCCGATCCGGCCCATCGGCTGACGGGCGACGAAGTCCTTCATGGCCTTTTCATAATCGCCGGTGGCGCGCAGACGATCCTGAAGCGAGGGGCTTTCCACCGTGCCGGGGCAGATGCAGTTGCAGCGCACGCCGGTGGTGATGTAGTCGCGCGCCACCGATTTGGTCAGCCCGATCACCGCCGCCTTGGTGGTGCCATAAACGAACCGGTTCGGCGCCCCGATGATCGAGGAACACGCCGACGACATGTTGACGATGGACCCGGCGCCGCGCGCCAGCATCCCCGGCAGCGCCGCGCGGATGGTGCGGAACATCGACCGCACGTTCAGATCGAACGCGAAATCCCAATCGGCGTCCGTGCAGTCCAGCACGGCGCCCGAATGTACATAGCCCGCGCAGTTGAACAGGATGTCGGCATCCGCGCCCCCGACCAGCGCCGCGACGGCGGCGTCGTCGCGCACGTCCAGACGGTGGGTTTCCAGATTGGCGACGCCCATCGCCGCAAGCTCGGCCAGCGCGGCCTCGTTCACGTCGGTGGCGATGACATGGGCGCCCTCGGCGGCCATCATCAGCGCTGTGGCGCGCCCGATGCCCTGCCCCGCGGCGGTGCACAGCGCGCGCTTGCCCTTCAACCGTTCGGTCATTCTCTCTCTCCCTTTCGCCGCGCGCCCGATGGGCTGGCGCGGTCGGTTGCTTGCGCCGCGTTTCAGAACGCGATCTGCACTTTCATGGCCTGACGGCGGTCGAGCGCCATGTCAAACGCCTCGGTCGCGCGGTCCAGCCCGAAGCGATGCGTCAGCAGCGGCATCGGGTCGATCTCTGCGCGGTCGATCATCGCCACCGCATGGGCGAATTCGGGATGGAAGCGGAACGATCCGCGCATCTCGATTTCTTTCGACACCAGCAGGTTGATCGGGAACGACGCCTGCGCGCCAAGCCCGAGCTGCACCAGAACCGCGCCGGGCCGCAGCGCCTCCAGCCCCGCCACCACCGCGGACGGCGCGCCGGAGCATTCGAACATTACGTCGAACGTGCCTTTGTTGGCGCCATAGGCGGACAGGTCCTCAGGCCGCTCGGCGATATTGATCGCCTCGTCCGCGCCAAGGTCCATCGCGCGGGCCAAGGCGGCGGCGGCGATGTCGGTGGCGACGATCCGCGCCGCCCCCGCCCGCTTCAGCGCGAGTATCGCCAGCGCGCCGATCGGGCCGCAGCCGGTGACCAGCGCCTTTGCGCCCATCATGTCCCCGGCCCGCTTCAGCCCGTGCAGCACGACCGCGAGCGGTTCGGCGAACGCGCCCGCATCGGCGCCGCGATGATGCAGTTTATGGCACTGCGACGCGTCGGCGATCAACTTGCGGCGGAACGCGCCCTGAATATGCGGCATCGGCATGGCCGAGCCATAGAACCGCATGTTCAGGCAGTGATTGGGGCGCCCTGCGAGGCACTGCGGACAGGCCTCGCAGGGGCGTGAGGGAGAGACCGCGACCACGTCGCCAAGCGCGAGGCCCGTCGCGCCGACGCCTAGTCCGGTGACCTCTCCCGCCACCTCGTGCCCGAGGATCATCGGTTCACGCAACCGCACCGCGCCGAAGCCCCCGTGGGCGTAATAATGCAGGTCGGAGCCGCAGATGCCGCCCGCCTTGAGGGTGATTTCGACCTGCCCCGGCCCCGGGGTCTCAGCCGCGCGGTCCTCAACCCGAAGGTCGCGGGCCGCGTGAATCACGATCGCTTGGTTGACGCTCACGGCCGCACGCCTTCGAAATCATCGTCGAGATAGACGCGGATGATCTCGTCGAAATCGCTCTCGGCCTCGAACCCCAGCGCGACCGCGCGGGCCGGATCGAAATTGCGCGGCCAGTTCTTAACGATGCTCATGATCGTCTCATCGGGCTTGCGCTTGATCCGCGCCACGGCGTCCGCTCCGGCGACGCGGCCCAGCGCCTCGATCTGCTCGGCCACCGTGCACGACACGCCCGGCAGGTTCAGCGAGCGGCGCCCGCCAAGCAGGTCGGTGTCGAGGTCCGCCGCATGGGTCAGGAACCGGGCGGCGGCGCGCGGCGAGGCATGCCAGTGGCGCACGTCGTCGGGCACCGGAAGGATGGCGTCGTGGCCGTTCAGCGGTTCGCGAATGATGCCCGAGAAGAAACCGGATGCCGCGGCGTTGGGCAGGCCCGGACGCACGCAGATGGTCGGCAGGCGGATGGTGATGCCGTCGATGAACCCCTTGCGGCTGTAATCGGCCACCAGCAATTCCGTGATCGCCTTTTGCGCGCCATAGCTGGTCTGGGGCGCGCACAGGAAATCATCGTCGATCTTGTCGGGGAACGGCGCGCCGAACACCGCTATCGAGGAGGTGAACACCAGCTTTGGGCGATAGGCGCCGCCTGAGGCGATGTGTTCGGCCCGAAGCGCCTCCAGCAGATGCCACGAGCCGCGGGCGTTGATGTCCCAGCCTTTTTCGAAATTGGCCTCGGCCTCGCCGGACACGATCGCGGCGAGGTGCCAGATCACGTCGGGGCGCAGGGCGGCGAGGCGCACCGATTCCGCCTGATCCGCGATGTTGCCGGTCAGCACGGCGGTTTCGAACGATGCGCCTTCGGGCGCCTTGCCCGCGACGATGTCGTGCAGCACCAGTTCGGTGATCGCGCCACGTACCAGGCCGGTGTCCGCCAGCCGTGCCGCCAGCTTGCGCCCGACCATGCCCGCGCCGCCGAGAATGAGAACCTTCATAGCGATATCCTTTGTCTTTGCGTCGCGGCGGTCAGGCCAGCCCGTTGATGTCCAGCAATTCCAGATAGATGCCCGAATGGTCTTTCTGCGCGCCGTCCAGATCGCGCACGAAGCGGCCGAAACGGTCCTGCATCTGCTCCACCAGCGGCAGGGTCAGGCCCACGGCCTTCGCCTCGATCAGCGCGTTGTCGATGTCTTTGAGTTGCAGATGCGACGGGCCGCCGGGGGTGAAATCGCCGGTGGTCATCCGCTCGCCATGCTGTTGCAAGATCACGCTGTCGGCGAACCCGCCGCGCAGCGCGTCGCGGATCGCCGCCGGATCGGCGCCGCCCTTTTGCGCGAACAGCATCGCCTCGGCCACCACCCCGATGGTCACCGCCACGATCACTTGGTTGGCGAGCTTGGAAAGCTGCCCCGCCCCCGACGGCCCGACCCGCACCGGACGGCCCATCGCCGCCAGCAGCGGGCGGGCTGCGTCGAACGTCGCCTGATCGCCGCCCGCCATGATCGCCAGCGTGGCGCCCGCGGCGCCGCGGGTGCCGCCCGACACCGGGGCGTCCAGCGCGCCGAGGCCCATGGAAGCCAGCCGGTCGGCGATTTCGCGCGCCTGCTCGGGCTTGATCGAGGACATGTCGATAAGCGCAGCCCCCGGCTTCATCGCCGCCGCCACGCCTTGGCCGAACAGCAGATCCGCGACCGCGGCGCCGTCCGACAGCATGGTGATGACGAAATCGGCGCCTTTGACCGCCTCGGCGGCGGTGGCGGCGACGGTGGCGCCGTTCGCCGCCAGCGCCTGCGCCTTTTCCATGGATCGGTTCCACACCGTCACCGGCACGCCCGACGCCAGCAGGTTGCGCGCCATCGGCGCGCCCATCAATCCGGTCCCGAGGAACGCGGCGGTGAGTTCAGACATCAAAGCCTCCCTGCCCGTCTGCCCCGAGAAGGCGCAGCGCATCTTGCAGCGCGGCGTCCGGGGGGCGGGCGATGTCGATGGTGATGACGCCGGACTCCCCCGCGGGGTCCTCCAACGTCGCGAATTGGCTGTCGATCAGGCTCGGCGGCATGAAGTGGCCTTTGCGGGCGCTGAGCCGCGTCTCGATCAGCGCACGGTCGGCTTTCAGGTGGACGAACCGCAGCGCGCCCCCCGCCTTGGCGCGCAGCCGGTCGCGATAGCTGCGTTTCAGCGCAGAGCACCCCGCCACCGCACCCGGCGCCGCCGCCAGCCGCGCCGCGATGACGTCGAGCCATGGCAGACGGTCGGCATCGGTCAGCGCCACCCCCGCCGACATCCGCGCGATGTTGGCGGGCGAGTGCAGGGCGTCGCCCTCCAGATACGTCACGCCCAACGCCGCGGCCAGCGCCTGCCCGAAGGTGGACTTGCCGCAGCCGGTCACGCCCATGACCACGATGCCGACCCGCGCTGCCATCCGCCGCCCCGCCTTTGCGATCAAACCGAAATGGTGATGCCGCCGTCGACGAACAGCGTGTGCCCGTTGACGAAGGATGACGCCGGCGCCGATAGGAACACCGCCGCTCCGACCAGTTCGTCCGTATCGCCCCAGCGCCCCGCCGGGGTCCGCTTGCACAGCCATTCCGAGAACGCCGGATCATCCACCAGCGCCTGGTTCAGCGGCGTCTTGAAATAGCCCGGCGCTATGGCGTTCACTTGAATGCCATGCTTGGCCCAGTCGGTGGCCATGCCGCGGGTCAGGTTGCGCACCCCGCCCTTGAACGCAGTGTAGGGGGCGACGCCGGGGCGCGCCAGTTGCGCCATCACCGAGGCGATGTTGATGATCTTGCCCGACTTTCGCGCGATCATCCGGCGCGCCACCGCCTTGCCCATCAGATACGGCCCGGTCAGGTGCACCTTCATAAGCGCGTCCCAGGCGTCGTCGTCGAAATCCTCAAGCGGCGCGCGCACCTGCACGCCGGCGTTGTTGATCAGGATGTCGATCGGCGTTTCATCATCCAAGGCCGCCACGGCGTCGTTCACCGCCGTGCGTTCGGTGACGTCAAAGGCGGCGGCGCGGGCGGTCAACCCTTCGGCGACCAGTTCGGCGGCGGCGGCGGCGGCCTTTTCGGCGTTGCGACCGTTCACGATCACCGACGCGCCATGGCGCGCCAGCCCGCGCGCCAGCGCGAACCCGATGCCAGAGCCGGAGCCGGTGACCAGCGCGGTTTTGCCGGTGAGATCGAATAGAGGCGAAGTCATGCAGGCGGCCCTCCCGAGACCGGAACGCGGGCCGTCACGCGGTGGCGTGAGGGTCGCGCAGATGGTCGCGCACATCGTCGCGAAAGGTTTGCAGATGCGCGCGGATCGCAGCCTGACAGGCTGGAATGTCGCGCGCCACCGCCGCGTCGAGGATCGCGGCATGTTCGGGGATCGTCTCAGGCCGGAACCCCGCCGAGGACAACGAGGCGACCACCTGCTGCCGGAACTGCTCATAAACGCTGCGATGGGTCACGCGCAGAACCTCGGACGGGCCCGCCGACAGCAGCGTTTGATGAAATTCCCAGTCGATTCTGGTCCAGATCGGTACGAAGGGCGCAATGTCGTCGGCGTCCTTCATCTTCTGCTCGATATGCGCCAGCTTGTGATGGGCGGCGTAAAGCTGCGCCTCCCACTCCACATCGCCGCGCGTGATCGAGCCAGCCGCGCCTTCGGATTCCAGCAAGATCCGCAGGCCCATCAGCTCGGTCAGCCGCCGCTCATCGGCGTCGGGGACGCGAAAGCCGCGCTGTTCCTCTTGGGTCAGCAGATGCTCATTGACCAGACGCAGAAACACCTCGCGCATCGCGGTGGCGCTGACGTCATAGGTGTCGCGCAGCGCGTCCGGGCGCAGCTTGTCTCCGGGCGCGAACTCCCCCGCCAGCAGCCGCGCTTTGACGGAACGGTAGATCGCGCCGAGCGTCGTTCCCTCCTGCGCCGCCATGGCCGCTTTCCCCCGATGATGCGGCAGGTTGATCCCGCCTGCGCCGTGATGTCAATTCCGGAGCCAAATCTAGCCGGAGTTTCGAGATACGCAAGGAATTTTGAAATTTCACCGAATCACAATGTTTTGCTTGGCGCATGTTGATTCGATTGATACCGTCCGGACCGAGCCGTGCATGACGTCGCGGCCGTCATAAAATGTTCAGGCGGGCGCAGATCCGCACCGCCACTGGGAGGAACGACATGAAGAAGATCACTTCGCTGCTGGGCGCCGCCGCCGCGCTGGCCCTGACCGCGGGCGCGTCCAACGCCGCCGACAGCACCACGCTGCGGATTCAGACGCACTACGCGCCCGAAACCGTGTCGGGCAAGCTGGCCGGGCAGTTCATCGACGACGTGCAGGTCATGTCGAACGGCGAAATCAAGATCGAGATGTTCTATTCGTCCTCGGTCGTGAAATCGGTCGAGACGTTCGACGCCGCCGCCACCGGCATTCTTGATTGCGACATGACGGGCGGCGCCTATCAGACCGGCAAGAACCCGGCCTTCCAGTTCGTCGGCGACATCATGGGCGGCTATGACACCCCCTATCAGCAGCTGTCGTGGCTGTATCACGGCGGCGGCTTCGAGGCGGCGGACTCGCTCTATCGCGAATACGACATGAAGCTGGTTGGCTGGTGGATCTATGGTCAGGAATCGCTGGCATCGACCAAGCCGATCCGCGGCCCGCAGGACCTCAAGGATTGGAAGTTCCGCTCCCCCCCGGGGCTTGAGACCGAGATCTTCGCGAACCTGGGCGCCTCGCCGATCGTGATGGACTTCACCGAAATCTTCACCGCGCTCGAGACCGGCATCATCGACGGCGCCGACGCGTCGGGCATCGCCAACAACGTCGGGCTCGGCCTCTATGACCTCGCCAAGTACACCAACTATCCGGGCTTCCACTCGATGCCGTCGGACCACCTGGCGTGCAACGCCGCGGTGTGGGACGGGATGCCCGAGCATCACCGCCGCATCATGGACACCGCGATGCAGAAGCTGGCGCTGCAGACCGCGCTGATCTTCGAGGTGAAGAACGCCGCCGCCGCCGCCGAGCTGAAGACGAAGGGCGTCGAGGTCTACAACTGGTCCGAAGCCGACCGCGCGACCTTCCGCGCCGCGGCGCAGTCCGCTTGGGACGGCTGGGCGGCCAAAACCCCCGAGGCCGCCGCTCTGGTCGCGTCGCACCGCGCCTACCTGCGGCAGCTCGGCCTGATCAGCAATTGATCTGACACGAGAGGAGGGGCGGGACGGCATGGCGCCGTCCCGCCCCTTTTGCGATCTGCAAGACCAAGCGCCTGAAAACAGGCGCGCGTCGGGGGAATTTTCCAATGATCGAACATGAGCGGACCGGGCCCGTCGACCTGGTCACCTGGGGCTTCAGCCGCGTCGCGATGTGGGCGCCCGCCTTCGTCGTGGCGATCATCTTCTACGAAGTCGTGATGCGCTATGTGTTTCAATCGCCCACGCTTTGGGTGAACGAGATGTCGCTGTGGGTCGCAGGCGGCATCTATATGACCGCCGGTCTCTATGCCATGCAGCAGCGCAGCCATATCCGCATCTTCATCATCTATGACATGTGCCCGCGCGTGGTGCAGAAGACCTTCGACATCCTGTCGCTTCTGTGTCTGTGGATCTTCGTCGCTGCGGCGATCTATGGCGGCTACGGCGAGGCCTATGCGAAATTCATGCGGTGGGAGACCTTCGGCACCGCCTGGGACCCGCCCATTCCCGCCACCATCAAGCCGCTGGTCCTGATCACCCTGATCTTCGTCGCGCTGCAGGCGCTGTCGAACCTGATCTATGACTGGAACCGCGCGCCCGAAATCCACGACCCGGCCGGCGATCTTGACCTTCCGGTCGGGATGACGAGGCCCGATCACGCCGCCAAGCCGAACTGAGCGGCGCGGGAAGGACACAAAGTAAATGGATATCGGGACGATCTCCCTCATCCTGTTGGTCGGCATGCTTGTGCTGCTGGCCATCGGGATGCCGCTCGGCTTCGCGTCGGGCTTTCTCGCGGTGTTGGTGCTGCACCTGAAATTCGGGCCGGATGTGCTGTTCCGCACCTTCGGCACCGGGGTGCTCAACGTGCTGCCACAGCGCCTTTACGCAACCATGACGGATTATGTGCTGATATCGGTGCCATTATTCATCTTGATGGCGACGCTGCTGGAACGATCCGGCATCGCCAAGGACATGTATACCTCGCTCAGCATGTGGCTCAGCCGCACGCGGGGCGGGATCGCGGTGGTCACCGCGATCATGGCCATCGTCATGGCCGCCATGTCCGGCATCATCGGCGGCGAGGTGGTGCTTTTGGGCCTGATCGCGCTGCCGCAGATGCTGCGGCTCGGCTATAACCAAAATCTGGCCGTCGGCACGATCTGCGCCAGCGGCAGCCTCGGGACCATGATCCCGCCCTCGATCGTGCTGATCTTTTACGGGCTGATCACGGAAACCTCGATCCACGCGCTGTTCCAGGCCGCCTTCATCCCGGGGTTCATCCTGGCGGGCTGCTACATCCTCTACATCATCGTGCGCACCCGGCTGCATCCCGAACAGGCCCCGCTGCCGGAGCCGAGCGATGACGACATGCTGTTCAGCGACAAGTCCAAATGCTTCGTCGCCTTCGTCGGCTGGCTGCTGGCGATCTGGGGCGCGGGCGCGCTGATCCATGCCACCGCGCTTGAGCTGCAGAACGCCTTCGGCCTGCTGAAACCTGACGACTACGACCCGTATTCGGTGACCTCGGTCGCCAAATTCGCGTTGTTCTTCGGCGCGGGCATGACGCTGCCGTATCTCGCGTTCGGCAAACGCATCATCTCCATGGCCTGGACCATGAGCCGCGGCCTGATCGCGCCGCTGATCGTGGTGTTCGTCGTGCTCGGGTCGATTTATGGCGGCGTCACCGGCATCACTGAGGCCGCCGGCATGGGCACCGTCGCGGTGATGGTCCTGATCATCGCGCGCGGCGAGTTCTCGCTTTTGCTGGTGCGCGAGGCGCTGATGCGCACCTTCAAGTCCACCGGCACGATCATCTGGGTGACCTTGGGCGCGACCGCGCTGGCGGGGGCTTATACGCTGGCGGGCGGGCCGACCTATGTGGCGGGCCTGATCTCGGGCGCGGATCTGCCGACCATCGGCATCTTGCTGGTGATGATGGCGGTGTTCCTGTTCCTTGGCGCGTTCATGGACTGGGTCGGCATCGTGCTGCTGGTCATGCCGGTGTTCCTGCCGATCGTAAAGGCGCTGCCGGTCGATGAGCTGGGTCTGTTCGGCCCGCTCACCATCGATCCGCGGTTCGTGTCGGTGTGGTTCGGCATTCTGTTTTGCGTGAACATGCAGGTGTCGTTCCTGTCGCCCCCGTTCGGGCCGGCGGCGTTCTACCTCAAATCGGTGGCGCCGCCGCATATCTCGCTGCCGGACATCTTCCGCGGATTCCTGCCGTTCATCGGCATCCAGCTGTTCGTCCTGATGCTGGTGCTGTTCTTCCCGGAAATCACCATGGTGTTCCGCTAATCCCGGCCATGATACGACGGTCGGCGCACCCGCGCCGACCGTCCCTTTCCGCCGCTTTCCACGGCGGCCGCCGCGCGGCCCCCGAGGAAAACGGCAGAGGCGCATCCCTCGCGCCCTCATCACATCCCATCGCCGGTCCTCGGTCGCCGCCTGCGCGCCCCCGGGGGCGGCGGCCAAAGGACCCCAGCATGCCCGAAGACACCGTCGCTTTCATCCGGCTCGACCCGTCGGACAACGTCGTCACCGTCACCCGCGCCCTGCAGGCGAGCATGGAGGTTGAGGGCGTGGCAACCACCGGTCTGATCCCGCGCGGCCACAAGGTCGCCACCGCGCCGATCGCGGCGGGCGGCGCGGTGCGCAAATACGCGCAGGTGATCGGCTATGCCAAGGCGGACATCGCGCCCGGCGACCATGTCCACGACCACAATCTTGAATTTCGCAATGTCGACGCGGCCTATGAATTCTCGACCGACCTGCGCCCGGTGGCGATGGTCCCCGAGGCGGACCGCGACACCTTCATGGGATACCGGCGCGCCAACGGCACGGTGGGCACGCGCAACTACATCGCGGTGCTGACCTCGGTGAACTGCTCCGCCACCGCCGCCCGGATGATCGCCGATGCGTTCGGGCCCGAGGAGATGGCGCAATACCCCAATGTCGACGGCGTGGTCGCGTTCGTGCACGGCACCGGCTGCGGCATGGCCGGCGACGGCGACGGGTTCGAGGCGCTGCAGCGCGTGATGTGGGGCTATGCGCGCCACCCGAACCACGCAGGCGTGCTGATGGTCGGCCTCGGCTGTGAGATGAACCAGATCGATTGGCTTTTGGAGGCGTTCGGGATCACCCGCGGGCCGATGTTCCACACCATGAACATCCAAGACGTGGCGGGCCTGCGCCGCACCATCGCGCTCGGCATCGAAAAGGTCCGCGCGATGCTGCCCTTGGCGAACGAGGCGGTCCGCATCCCCTGCCCGGTGTCCGATTTGAAGGTCGCGCTGCAATGCGGCGGGTCGGACGCGTGGTCCGGGATCACCGCCAACCCGGCCTTGGGCCACGCCTGCGATCTGCTGGTCGCCCAAGGCGGCACCGGCGTGCTGGCCGAGACGCCGGAAATCTATGGGGCCGAGCATCTGCTGACCCGCCGCGCCGTCGACCGCGCCACCGGCGACAAGCTGATCGGCCTGATCCGCTGGTGGGAGGATTACACCGCCCGCAACAAAGGCTCGATGGACAACAACCCCAGCCCCGGCAACAAAAAGGGCGGGCTGAGCACGATTTTGGAAAAATCGCTTGGCGCCGCGGCCAAGGGCGGGACGACGCCGCTGACCGGGGTGTGGAAATACGCGGAACCCGTGACCAAGCCCGGCTTCGCGTTCATGGACAGCCCCGGCTATGACCCCGCATCCGTCACCGGCCAGATCGCCAGCGGCTGCCAGTTGGTCGCGTTCACCACCGGACGCGGATCGGCGTTCGGATCGAAGCCCAGCCCGTGCATCAAAATCTCCACCAACTCCGAGATGTTCAATCGCATGACCGAGGACATGGACGTCAACGCCGGCGCCATGCTGTCGGACGGCGTGACGCTTGAGGCCATGGGGCGCGAGATCTATGATCTGCTGCTTCGCGTCGCGTCGGGCGAGCAGTCCAAGTCCGAGCTTCAGGGCCTTGGCGATTTCGAATTCGTGCCGTGGCAGATCGGCGCGACAATGTGATCCAAGGGGGCGCCCTACAAGGGCGCCTCTTTTTTTATGGCCGAATGATAAGGCTGCCTTGTAGGTTCAGCGTCGTTCCCTCAGTCAGCCTGGCGTCAAAGGACACCCCACCCCATGCGCGGCACCTTAGCGAAAGCCAACGAAGACCGCCCCATGGCCGGGATCGCGATGGTCCTGTTCGCAAATCTGACGTTCTCCTGCCTCGATACGTCCGCGAAATGGCTGGTGCTGGCGGGGATCCCCGCGCTGCAGATCGGGTTCATGCGCTATGCGGTGCATTCGGTGTTCTCGGTCGGGATGGTGGCGCGCAAGGGCGGCGGCTGGTCCAGCTTCGGGTCCGACCAACTCGGGCTGGTGGTGCTGCGCGGCGTGCTCTTGATGATCTCGACGCTCTGCAACTTCGTCGCGCTGCGCTATATCCCGCTGACGCTGACGGCCACGATCATGTTCTCCGCTCCGATGATCGTCACCGCCCTGTCGGGCCCGGTGCTGGGGGAACGGGTCGGCCCCTGGCGCTGGGGCGCGATTCTGGTGGGGTTCATCGGCGTGATGGTGGCGATCCGGCCGTTTGACGCCGAATTCCACTGGGCCGCGTTCGTGGCGCTGGCGGGGGCGGCGGCCTATTCGGGCTATCAGCTGCTGACGCGGATGCTGGCGGGCAAGGTGTCGTCCGAGACGATGCAGCTTTACGGCGGCATGGTCGGCACCATCGCGCTGCTTCCGTTCGCGATTCTGACCTGGCAAAGCCCCGAAACGCCGCTCGACTGGACGCTTTTGTGCATCGTCGGGCTGTTCGGCTGGTTCGGGCATGAGCTGCTGACCCGCGCCTATGGCTTTGCGGACGCCAGCTCGCTGACCCCGTTCACCTATGTGATGATCATCTATCTGGGGGTCTGGAGCTATGCGGTGTTCGACCAGCCGCCGACGGTGGCGACCATGTTCGGCGCCGCCATAGTGATCACCGCCGGGCTGGTGATCTGGGTGCGCGAACGGCAGGCGGCGAAGGCGCGCGAGATGCTGCGCGCTGGCGTCGCCACCGACCCGCCGGGCATGGGCTGACCGATAAGCCCTTGGGGAACCCGAACAGCCGCGCGGGGTTGTCGACCAGCATCCGCTGCGCCGCCGCATCGCCGCCCACCCAGTCGACCGCAAGGTCGAGCAGGCGTGCGTCGTCGGGATGGTCGTCGGTCGTTTTGATCATGTTGTGGGGCCAGTTGGCGCCCCGGATGATCCGCTCTGGGGCGAAGGCAGCCATGTCGCGCGCCACGGCGGCGATGTCGGCATAGTCCGGGCCGCCGGTGCGGGTCGCCTCATAGCAGCCCGCAAACTTGAACAAGCAGCGACCACGCTCGATCAGGGCCTTGACCGCCTCGACATCGCCGGGGCCGGCCCCGGCGTGGAACCTTGCCGTGATGGTCGATGATGAAATGCGACTTCATCGCCGACAGCGCGCCCATGCGGTCTAGGATGGTCGACGCGTCGAACTACACCGCCACGCACCAGCCGAGCACGGCGGCCCGGGCGTCGACCTCGGCCAGATGCGCCAGCCCAATCGCGCCGCCGGGCAGGTCCATGATCCGGGCGCCGCGCACGCCTGCGTCGCGCAGGCGCTGCATATCGGCCTCAGAGGTCGCGCCGTCGATCACTGCGCCCCCACGGGCGCAATCCCCCATCTCCGCCAGCGCCACCGCCAGATTGGCATTGTCGCGCAGATGGGCGGCGCCTTGGGTGATCACCACTCGGTCGAGCCCCAGCCACGCCATCACCCGGCGGTATTCGGCCGCGTCCGGAGGCGCGGTCGGAACCAGCAGGCCCCCCGGCGCCGACCGGTATCCGGGCCGATACGTATGGGTCTGCGTGTCGGTCGCCCCGCGCGGCGGCTTGCACCGCGGCGGCGCGCCCGAAAGCTGGCTGATCCGCGTCACATCAGATCGCCTTTGGCGCATAGGCCGCCAGCGCAGCGTGGTCGATCTCAATCCCCAAACCCGGGCCGTCAGGGATCTGCACCCAGCCGTTTTCATGCTCCAAGGGCTGGGTCACAATCGCCTGGCGGAACGGGTTCTCGGTGCGGTCGAACTCCATGATCGGCTCGATCGGGGATTTGCGCGGCGGGTTGGGCGGCAGGGCGGCCATGAACTGAAGGCTCGCGGCGATCTGCACCGCGGTGCCCCAGACATGCGGCACCAGACGAACCCCGGCCATCGCGGCCATGTCGGTCACGCGGCGCATTTCGGTGAACCCGCCGGTCCCGCAGATGTCGGGCTGCAGGATATCCACCGCGCGGCCGGCCAGCGGCCCGGCCATCGCATAGCGGCCATGCCAGGTCTCGCCGCCCGCGACCGGAATCGGCTGACCGGCGCGCACCGCCTCATAGGCGCCGATCTGTTCGGGCAGCACCGGCTCTTCGAACCAGTCGATCCGGAATTTGGCGGCGCGGCGACCCAATTCGCAAGCCTCGAGCACGTCATAGCCGTGGTTGGCGTCGATCATCATCCGCATGTCGGGGCCGATGGCGATGCGGACCGCCTCGATCACCCGCAGATCCTCCTCGACATCAAAGCCGATCTTGATCTTGACCGCGTGGAACCCCTCGCGCCGGTATCGCGTCACCTCGTCGGAGATATCGCGCACCCGGTCCACGCCTTCGCGCCGGAACGACCCGGTGGCATAGGCGCGCACGCGTTCCCTGAACCGCCCCCCCAGCAGCACGCTGATCGGGGCGCCGAAATGCTTGCCTTTGATGTCCCACAGCGCGATGTCGATGCCCGACAATGCGGTCATGGTCAGCCCGCGCTGCCCCTGATCGCGCAGCGCGTTGTAGCAGGCGATCCAGATTTTCTCCGTCTCCAAAGCGTCATGCCCGATCAGCCAGGGCGCATAGGCCGCCACCACCGCAGCATTGGGGCCTGCGGGGCCGAGGCATTCGCCCCAGCCCACGGTCCCGTCCTCGGTGGTGATTTCGACCAGCACATGGCTGCGCTTGTCAAAATGCATCGACGCGCTTTCGAACGCGACGCCAAGCTTATGTTCCAGCAAATGCGTGCGAACCGAGGCGATCCTGGTTCCCCGGGTCATCGTGCATGGCTCCCGATCAGGGCGCGCATCATGTCTTCTTCGGCGGGGTTCAGATCGACGAGCGGCGGTCGAACCGGGCCTGCGTCAAAGCCCTGAAGGCGAACCCCTGCCTTGATCGCGGCGACGGCATAGCCCTTTTGCCGGTTGCGGATCGCCATGAACGGATAGAAGAAATCGCGCAAGATCACCTCACACCCCGCCCGGTCGCCGGCGCGCAGCTTGTCGTAGAAATCGCAGGCCAGCCCGGGGACGAAGTTGAACACCGCCGAGGAATAGGTGGTGAACCCGGCGCCCAGATACGCCTCGGCGAACAATTCCGCCGTCGGCATCCCGCCCAGATACATCAGCCGGTCGCCGATGGTGGCGGTGATCTGGCGCACCAGCCCGATATCGCCAGAGCCGTCCTTGAACCCGATCAGGTTCGGGCAGACGTCGCACAGGCGCTGCAGCGTGTCGGCCTGCAAGATCGCGTTGTCGCGGTTATAGACCATGACGCCGATGCCGACCGCATCGCACACCGCTTTGACATGGGCGAACAGGCCCTGCTGCGGCGCGTCGATCAGATAGTGCGGCAGCAGCAGGATGCCGTCGGCCCCGGCCTTTTCTGCGGCCCGCGCGATTTCGACCGCCATCACCGTGCCATAGCCGCAGCCCGAGATGATCGGCGTATTCCCCGCCGACGCCTTGGCCGCGCGCACGATGGCGGGGATTTCGGATGGCGAGAGGCTGAAGAATTCCCCCGTGCCGCCCGCCGCGAACAGCGCCGCGGCGGGAAAGCTCGACAGCCAGTTCATATGCTCACGATAGGGCGCTTCGTTGAACGTGCCATCGACGCCGAACGGCGTCACCGGGAACGACAGCAGGCCGGATCCGAGCGCGGTCTTGAGAGATTGGGGGTCCATGGGCGATCCTTGCGTCGCGGCCGGTCACGGCGGCCTTTGCGGGGGGCGGGCGAGGGGGGCGCATCGCCAGTCGCCGGGATCATGGCGAAGCGCGCCGCCTGCGTCAATAACTTGTATAACAAGTTGGCGTCACGCCCGCCGCAGCATCGCGCGATAGCGTTGCCGGCTGCCCGACAGATGGGTGCGCATCGCGGCTTTGGCGGCGGATTCGTCCCCGCCCGCGATGGCGACGGCGATGGCGCGATGCTCGGCGGCGATCTGGCTCAGATAGGGGCTGGGGGAGCGCGCGCCCTCGGCCAGCCCCGCGCGGGGGATCGCGCCGACGCCGATCAGGTCGAGAAACTCAGTGAAGCGCGGGTTGTTGGTCGCCGCCGCCACCGCAAGGTGGAACGCGAAATCGCCCATGATCGAGGGCGCGCCTTGGGCCACCAATCCCTCCATCGCCGTGCAGGCCTTGAATATGGCGTCCTCTTGCGCGGCGGATCGGCGGCGGGCGGCGAGGGCGGCGGCCTCGACCTCCACCGCGGCGCGCAGTTCCAGCACTTCGATGATTGAGGATATCTTATCGGGATCAATGCCTTGGAACGCACCGTCGCCGCTGGGACCGTCCGCGATCACGAACACCCCGGCGCCTTGGCGCGATTCCACCAGCCCCTCGGCGCGCAGGCTGGCCAATGCTTCGCGCACCACGGTGCGGGATACGCCGTGTGCGCCGGTCAGCGCGGATTCAGACGGCAGCTTGGCGCCGATGGCGATCTGCCCCCCGACGATCCGCGCGCGCAGATCATCGGCCAGCGCCTGCGCGCGGTTCAGGCGCGGGGCGGCGACGTCGGGCGCAGGCGGGGTCGGGGTCGGGGCGGGCGGCATTGGCTCTCCGGCATTCAGGGCGATCATCGTGGCGCGCGGCCTATGATGCGGATTGACCGGGGCGACGCATCTCCTCATACAAGTTTGCGAACAGGTTGACGATACCGACGGCGGAGGATCGCACATGAAACGGCTTCTCATCACCGGGGCGGCGGGGGCGCTGGGGCGGATGGCGCGGGGGCGTCTGGCGCATCTGGCGGACACGGTGCGGCTGTCGGACATCGCGCCCCCCGCCCCCGCCGGTCCGAACGAGGAGGTGGTGATCTGCGATCTCGCGGACCAAGATGCCGTGATGGCGCTGGTCGAGGGCTGCGACGGCATCGTCCACTTCGGCGGCGTGTCGGTCGAGGATGCCTTTGGCGAGATCCTGGCCGCCAACATCGTCGGCGTGCACAACCTTTACGAGGCCGCGCGCGCCCACGGGATGCCGCGGATCCTGATGGCGACGTCGAACCACGCGATCGGCTTCCACCTGCAGACCCGCAAGCTGACCGCCCAAGACCCGGTGCGCCCCGATGGGTGGTATGGCATCTCCAAATGCTTCGCCGAAACGGTGGCGACGATGTATCACGACAAATTCGGCCAGCAGACCGCCCTGCTCAGGATCGGGTCGTGCCTGCCCGCCCCGACCGACCGGCGGCAATTGTCGACCTGGCTGTCCCATGATGATTTCGTCAGCTTGGTCGAGCGGATTTTCGCCGTGCCGCGCCTCGGCTGTCCGGTGATCTTCGGCGCCTCGGCCAATGACGCGTCGTGGTGGGATAATTCGGCGTCGGATTACCTAGGCTGGAAGCCGAAGGACAACGCCGCCGATTGGCGCGAGGCGCTGGAGGCCGCCGATCCGCACCCGAACCCTGACGCCGAGGAGGCGATCTATCAGGGCGGCAAGTTCATCCGCGATCCGATCTTCAAGGACTGACCGCGCCCCGGCGGATCGCCGGAAAATGCAGCGATCCGCCGAAACTATCGTCATTTCGAAGCATGATGATGGCTTATCGCCGACATCATTGCAGGGCACACTCCTCTTCAACCCAATAAAGATCGAGAGGAGACCCTTATGACCCGCACCGTCCGCATCCTCGGCTGCCCCATTGAGACCGGCGCAGGCCGCCCCGGCTGCATCATGGGCCCCGCCGCGCTGCGCACAGCGGGGCTGGTGGACGCGCTGTCGGGCCTCGGCTGGCGGGTGTCCGACAAGGGCGATCTGGCGCCGGACCCCGGCGCCATGGCCGCAGCGCCCGCCACCCACGCCAACCCCGCGGTCAAGCACCTTGCCGCCACCATCGGCTGGACCGCCGCGCTGGCCGACGCCGCCTATGGCGCCGCGGCCGAGGATGACGTGGCGCTGTTTCTTGGCGGGGACCATTCCATGGCGCTCGGCACCGTGGCCGGGGTGGCGCGGCGGGCGGCGGACGAAGGGCGGCCGCTGTTCGTCCTGTGGCTCGACGCTCATCCCGACCTGCACGACCCGCACAGCACCGACAGCGGCAACCTGCACGGGTCCCCGGTCGCCTATTTCACCGGCCAGCCGGGGTTCGAGGGGTTCCCGCCCTTGCCCGCCCCGGTAGATCCGCGCAACATCTGCATGATGGGGCTGCGGTCGGTCGACGGGCCGGAAAAGGCGCGCATCAAGACCCTTGGCATCACCGCCCACGACATGCGCGCGATTGATGAATTAGGCGTGATGGCGCCGCTGACCGCGTTCCTGGACCGGGTGCGCGCGGCGAACGGGCGGCTGCATGTCAGCCTTGACGTTGATTTTCTGGAGCCCGCCATCGCCCCCGCCGTCGGCACCACCGTCCCCGGCGGCGCCACCTTCCGCGAGGCGCATTTCATCATGGAGCTGCTGCACGAAAGCGGCCTGATGGGATCGCTGGACCTGACTGAGCTGAACCCGTTCCTCGATGAGCGGGGCCGCACCGCCACCTTGATGGTCGACCTCGCCGCCAGCCTGTTCGGGCGCAGCGTGCTCGACCGCCCCACCGCCGCCGCCTGAGCGCGAGAGGACCCTGCCATGACCATCACCAAAGCCGCCCCCGCGCCGTCGCCGCTCGCCATGATCCCGTTCGTCAGCGTGGCGGACATGCTCGCGCTGGTGAACGGCATCGGGGCCGAGGCCGCGATGGCCGAACTCGCCGACGCCATCGAGGCTGATTTCCGCCGCTGGCCGGAATTTGACAAGACCGCGCGGGTCGCGTCCCACTCCGAAGGCGGGGTGATCGAGCTGATGCCAGCCGCCGACGCCGAGCATTACGGGTTCAAATACGTCAACGGCCACCCGCGCAACAACGTCACCGGCCACCAGACGGTGACCGCGTTCGGGGTCCTGTCCTCGGTCGCCACCGGCTATCCGTTGCTGCTGACAGAGATGACCGTGCTGACCGCGCTGCGGACCGCCGCGACGTCGGCGATGGCGGCGAAATGGCTGGCGCCCAAGGGGGCCGAGACGATGGCGATGATCGGGGCCGGGGCGCAGTGCGAATTCCAGGCGCTGGCGTTCCGCGCGATCTGCGGGATCAAGCGGATCCGGCTTTACGACATCGACCCCGCCGCCAGCGCCAAAGCGGCAGGCAACCTGCGCGCGATGGGGATGGAGACGGAAGTGTGCGAGACCGGCCAATCGGCGGTGGAGGGCGCGCAGATCATCACCACCTGCACCGCCGACAAGCGCAACGCCACGGTGCTGTCGGACAACATGGTCGGCGCGGGAGTGCACGTGAACGCCATCGGCGGCGATTGCCCCGGCAAGACGGAGCTTGCCGCGGCGGTGCTGACCCGCGCCTCGATCTTTGTCGAATATCCTGAGCAGACGCGGATCGAGGGCGAGATCCAGCAGCTTTCCCCCGACCATCCGGTGACCGAGCTGTGGCAGGTCATCACCGGCACGGCCACCGGGCGGCGCGACGCTCGCGAGATTACGATCTTCGACAGCGTCGGCTTCGCGATCGAGGATTTCTCAGCCCTTCGCTGGTTGCTGGGCCGAGTGCGGGCGGGGGCGCCGCATGTGATGCTCGACATCCTCGCGGACCCCGACGATCCGCGCGATCTGTTCGGAATGCTGCGCCGCGCCCAAGCCTAGGCGGGGGTCATCGCGGCCCCGCCTCAGGCGGGCGTCATAGCGGACCGGCGCAAGCCCGGCGGCAGCCGCGTCCACGGCAAGGTCGCCGGGTCCACCGCCATCGGGCCGGGGGCCGCGCAGATCAAGATCACCTCGGCGATCGGGGCGAAGTCGGCGCGGAAGTGGTTGGAGGATTTGACCACCACCACCGCCTCTTCCTCTGGCACGATCCCCAGAAAGCGGAACATCTCCCGGTCCGCCATCTGCGCCTTGGCGGACGTCAGCGCGATCCGCACGTCGCCAAGCCTGAGGCGCGCCGACGGTCCCATGTTCATCGCTCGCCCGCCGTAATAGGGGCCGGTCGCGATGAATTTGCCATCCGACAGCGCCTCGACCACGAAATCCGCAACCAGCGGCGCGTCGCCGGGAAAGCCCGATTTGGCGCCAAGCGACAGGCGCACCGTCGCCCCCTGCCCCGCCGCATGGGCCTGCGCCGCCGAGGCCGGGTCATAGACGTTGCCGATGCAGCCCGAGGCCCCCGCATCCACCATCGCGCGCAGCATGCCCATGGTGTCGCTGTCGGCCCCGGCGCCGGGGTTGTCTTGGGTGTCCGACAGGATCACCGGGCGAGCGGCGCCTGCGGCCGCGATCCGCATCGCCTCGGCCACGCCCTCCGCCGTCGACCAGACCTTGCCGGTGAAGCGCGGCTCGGCGGCGATCACCTTGTCCATCAGCGCCTCTGCGGCCTCAGCCGCGCCGTTCCCATAGGCCAGCACCGTCATGCCGCATTCGGGGAAATCGGCGGCGGGAAAGCCCATGTTGAAGCTAATCGCCTCAACGCCGACCCCGATCCGGGCGAGGTCGGCGTAAAGCTCCCGCGCGGGTTCCATATCCGTGCACTGCCAGGCGATGGCGGTCAGGAACGGCGCGCGCAGCATCGCTTTGGCCGGGCGCGCCCCGCCCAGCATCCCGGCCAGCGCGCGGGCGGCGCGGCGGCCCGTCTCCGCCATATCCACATGCGGATAGGTGCGATAGCTGTCGAGCAGATCGGCATGCTCCACCATCGCCTCGGTGACGTTGGCATGCAGGTCGAGCGCCACCGCCACCGGCACGTCCGGCCCGACCAGCGCGCGCAGACGGGCCAGCAATTCGCCCTCGCCGTCGTCAAAGTGCTCGGTCACCATGGCGCCGTGCAGGTCCAGAAGGACGCCGTCCAACGGCCCCGCCGCCTCGATCATCGCCAGCAACTGGGCCGCGATCCGCTCGAACGCATCCTCGGTGACGTGGGCCGAAGGGGATGCGCCGCAGAACAGGGTCGGGATCAGATCCCAGCCCTTGGCCTCGCCGACGTCGATCATGCCCGAAATCGCCGCGTTGACGCCCCGCAGGCTGGTCATGATCGCATCCCCGACCGCCATGCGGCTGGAGCCGCCGCCATCGACGAAATCCTCATACCTCGCTTTTGAGGGGCCGAAGGTGTTGGTTTCGTGCAGAAAGCCGCCGATAGCGATGCGGGGTGCGGTCATGATGGTTCCTCAGGTCTCAGGTCAGATACGGTTCAGTCCGCACCAGCGGGCGATGAACAGCGCGAAGGTCTCGGTGCAGGCTTTGACCGAGGCGAGGTCGACCCGTTCGTCAAACCCGTGGATGCCTTGGGATTTCGGCCCGAAGCAAAGCGCGGGGATGCCGTAATAGAGCCCGTAGAACCGCGTGTCGGTCAGCGCGGTCATCTTGCGGTCGCGGGGGATCTCTCCGGGGCCGAACACGTCGGCATAGGCCTCGCCGAACACGGCTTCGGGCTCGTCCGACCCCTCGAGCACCCAGCCTTCGGCGAGAAAGCCGTTCCACATCACCTCTGGCGGGTTGTTGGACAGGAACGTGTGGCTGCGCGCCGCGCCGCTGACGCAGGCGAGGATCTCGGCCTGCGCCTCGGCGATGTCCCAGCCGGGCAGGATGCCGATCCGGCAGTCGACGTCGCACCATGCCGGCACCGAGGACGCCCAGTCCCCGCCCGCTATCTTGCCCGCGTTGAAGTTGAGCGGATGGACCACGTCCGAGAACTGCGGATGCTCCGCCGCCCGCGCGTTCCATTCGATCTCAAGCCCTTGCAAGGCGCGGATCAGCTCATAGGCCGCGGTGATCGCATTGGCGCCCTCGCCCGCGTGGCTCACATGCACCGGGCGGCCGCGAACGCGCAGCTTGAACCAGATCACGCCGACCTGGGCGCGGGTCATGGTGTGGTCGGTCGGCTCGGGGATCAGCGCGCAATCGGCGCGATAGCCGCGCTGAAGGGTCGAAAGCGCGCCGAGGCCGGTCGATTCCTCCTCGATCACCGATTGGAAATGGATCGTGGCGGCAGGCTCGAACCCCGCGGAGCGCAGCGCATCCAACGCGAACAACGCCGCGACGGTGCCCGATTTCATGTCGCCCGCGCCGCGGCCATGCATCCAGCCATCCTTGACCACCGGATCGAACGGCGCGGTGGTCCACATCTCAACCGGGCCTTCGGGCACGACGTCGAGATGCCCTTGCAAGATCAGCGACCGCCCGGTGTTCACCGTCGGGCGGTGGGTGCCGACCACGGTGCGGGCGCGGCTGAAATCACCCTCGATCGGGCCGAAACCGGGCAACGGTTCAAGGTCCTTCAGCTCGATGGTCCAGTCGTCGACCTCCATCCCGCGGGCGCGCAGCGCGGCGGCCATATAGTCCTGCGCCGGGCCTTCACGGAATCGCAGGCTGGGGATTCGAACGAAATCTGCGAGAAATTCAACCTGATCGTCAAAGTTCGCTGCCACCGCGGCGACGATAGCGGCGCGGGTTGCATCATCGATAGGCGCGTCAGCCATATTCATGCTATCCTTTTAAGCAGTGGCGCTCGACTGCTGGAAATGCAGGATATGCAGACAGTCGACAGATTGACAAGTTCGCAGACTGCAACGCAACGTTCCCCATCGCGGCGCTCAATCAACTGCGCCGAAAAATCAGACGCGCCGCCTCCATGCCGGAGACAAGGCGCCGCCAGCCCCCGACAGGAGCACATGATGACCGATAGCGCGAAGACAGCGTTCACCCCCAAGATCAAGAGCGGATCCCTGCGATCCGCGACCAAGCTGGCCCGTGGCATGCTGTTCGCAGCCGCCGCCGTGGCCGCCATGATGGGCGCCCAGCCGGCCGACGCGCAGACCCTGCGCGCGGTGAAGCACTCGGCGCTGCGGGTGCTCGACCCGATCATCACCACCGCCTACATCACCCGCAACCACGGCTACATGATCTACGACACGCTGTTCGCGCTGGACGAGAACTACGTGATTCACCCCCAGATGGCCGAAGGCTACACCGTCTCGGACGACAAGCTGGTGTGGACGATCACGCTGCGCGACGGGCTGATGTTCCATGACGGCGCGGCAGTGATGCCCGCCGACGTGATCGCCTCGCTCAAGCGCTGGGGCACCCGTGATTCCATGGGCCAGAAGCTGATGGACTTCGTCGCGTCGATGGAGCCGTCGGGCGACAAGGCCGTCGTCATCACGCTGAAAGAACCCTACGGCCTGGTGCTCGACAGCCTCGCCAAGCCGTCGTCGAACGTGCCGTTCATCATGCCCGCGCGTCTGGCGGCGACCCCGTCCACCGAAGGCGTGGCCGAGCAGATCGGGTCCGGCCCGTTCAAGTGGAACGCCGAGGAATTCCAGCCCGGCGTGATCGCGGTCTATGAGAAATTCGAAGGCTACGTGCCGCGCACCGAGGAGCCGAGCTGGGCCTCCGGCGGCAAGGTCGTCAAGGTCGACCGCGTCGAATGGGTCGTGATGGCCGATGCGCAGACCGCGCTCAACGCCCTGATGTCCGATGAGATCGACTATTGGGAGCAGCCCTCGTTCGACCTGCTGCCGATCCTGCAGGCCAACCCAGACCTGAACATCCACGTGCAGAACAAGATGGGCAGCACCACGATCGGGCGGTTCAACTTCCTGCACGCGCCCTTCAACGACAAGAAGGTCCGGCAGGCGGCGATGATGGCGCTCAACCAGCAGGACGTGATGGACGCGATGATCGGCAACCCCGATTATTACCAGCTGTGCGGCGCGATGTTCATGTGCGGCACCCCGCTGGAAACCGATATCGGGGCCGAGGGCGTTCTGGCCAAGGACGACTTGGAGAAGGCCAAGGCGCTGCTCAAGGAATCTTCCTATGACGGCACGCCGCTGGTGATCATGCACCCGACCGACGTGGGCACGCTGCGCACGCAGCCGGTGGTGGCGGCGCAGCTGTTCCGCGACGCCGGCTTCGTCGTCGATCTGCAGGCGATGGACTGGCAGACCCTGGTCGGCCGGCGCGCCTCGCAGTCGCCGATCGCCGAGGGCGGTTGGAACATGTTCTTCACCACCTGGGTCGGCACCGATGTGTTCAACCCGATCTCCAACAACATGGTGAACGGACGCGGCGCCAATGGCGGCTGGTTCGGTTGGCCCGATGAGCCGAGGGCCGAAGCCCTGCGCGACACCTATGCGCGCGCCAGCACCGACGAGGAAAAGAAGGTCGCCGCCACCGCCCTTCAGGCGCTGGCCTATGACGAGGCGATGTACGCCCCGCTCGGGCAGTTCACCGCGCCCGCCGCTTGGACGAACAAGCTGACCGGCGTGCTCGACGGCCCGGCGCCGTTCTTCTGGAACATCTCCAAAGCCGAGTGATCCGACCCGCGCCGCCCCCCGGACACCGGGGGGCGGCGTCTTTGTTTCCTGCCTGAAAGGCCCCCCGCAATGCTCAGCTACATCGCGCGGCGCATCCTCGCCGCCATCCCGGTGATGGCCTTTGTCGCGCTGTTCGTCTTTCTGCTGCTGCGCCTGTCGCCGGGCGACCCGGCCGCGATCATCGCCGGAGACGCCGCGACCCCCGAACAATTAGACCTGATCCGCACCCGGCTCGGCCTGAACGATCCGCTGTTCACTCAGTTCTTCCGCTGGATCGGCCAGCTGCTGCGCGGAGATTTCGGCGTGTCGATCCTGTCAGGCACGCCGGTGATCGAGATGATCTCAGGCCGCTTGGAACCCACGATCTCGCTCGCGCTCACGACCATCACGCTGTCGATCGTGATCGCGGTGCCGATGGGCGTGCTCGCCGCGTGGAAGCACGACACGCTGATCGATCGCGCGGTGATGGCGATTTCGGTGCTCGGGTTCTCCGCCCCGGTGTTCGTGATCGCCTATGTGATGATCCAGATCTTCGCGATGGAGCTGCGCTGGCTGCCGGTGCAGGGCTTCAAGTCGATCTTCGATGGCGTCGGCCCGTTCGCGGAACGGATCGCGATGCCGACCTTGACGCTCACGCTGCTCTATATCGCGCTGATCGCGCGGATCACCCGGACCTCGATGCTTGAGATCTTGGGCGAGGATTATGTCCGCACCGCCCGCGCCAAAGGCCTGCGCGAGGGCCGGGTGCTGATGCGTCACGCGCTGCGCAACTGCGCGGTGCCGATCGTGACCGTGATCGGCATCGGCTTCGCGCTGATCATCTCGGGCGTGGTGGTGACGGAGAGCGTGTTCAACCTGCCCGGCATCGGCCGCCTGACCGTCGATGCGGTGCTGGCGCGCGATTACCCGGTGATTCAGGCGGTGATCCTGCTCGCGTCCCTCGTCTACGTCATCATCAACCTGCTGATCGACATCGCCTATGTGGCGCTTGACCCGAGGATTCGTTACGCATGACCGCGCCATCCGACATCCCCGACACCCGTCCCTCGTTCCTGACCGGCATGATGCGGATCTGCACGTCCAGCCCGGTGGCGACCATCGCCAGCGTGGTGCTGGCGCTGCTGGTGCTGGCGGCGATCTTCGCGCCGTGGATCGTGCCCCATGATCCGACGCGGCTGGTCCCGTCGATGCGCCTGAAACCGCCGAGCGAGACCTATCTGCTCGGCACTGACGCCTATGGCCGCGATCTGCTGTCGCGGATCGTCTACGGCGCCCGGGTATCGTTGATCATCGGGGTCGGCGCCGCGGTGGCGGCCACCCTGATCGGCCTCGCGGTCGGTCTGGCGGCGGGGTATTTCCGCCGGGTCGACGCGGTGTTGATGCGCGTCGTCGACGGGCTGATGGCGATCCCGAACATCCTGCTGGCCATCGCCATCGTGTCGCTGTCGGGCGCCAGCCTGATGACCGTCCTGATCGCGATCACCATCCCCGAGGCGCCGCGGGTCGTGCGCCTTGTCCGCTCGGTGGTTCTGAGCGCCAAGGAAGAACCCTATGTCGAGGCCGCCATCGCCGCCGGGTCATCGACCTGGCGCATCCTGATCCGGCACCTTCTGCCCAACACCATCGCGCCGCTGATCGTGCAAGGCACCTATATCTGCGCCTCGGCGATTTTGGTGGAGGCGATCCTGTCGTTCCTCGGCGCCGGCATCAGCCCTGAGACCCCTACCTGGGGCAACATCATGGCCGAAGGCCGCGTCTATTTCCCGATCAATCCCGGGATCATCCTGTGGCCCGGCCTCGTGCTGTCGCTGGCGATCCTGTCCATCAACCTGCTGGGCGACGTGGTGCGCGACGCGCTTGACCCGCGCATGGCCAAACGGGGGATCGACCGATGAGCAGCCCTGTCCTTTCGATCCGCAACCTTGGCATCGGGCTGAACGGCGACCCGAACGCCGAGGTGGTCAAACGCCTGTCGCTGTCGGTCAATGCCGGGGAAACCATGTGCCTGGTGGGCGAATCCGGCTCCGGCAAATCGCTGACCTCGCTGGCGACCATGGGGCTGCTGCCGTCGGCGCTGCGCCCCACCAGCGGGGAAATCCTGCTGAACGGCGAGGATATGCTGACCGCCAATCCCCGCCGTCTGCGCCAGATGCGCGCCACCGCCATGGCGATGATTTTCCAAGAACCGATGACCGCGCTCAACCCCGTCATGCGCGTCGGAGCCCAGATCGGCGAAGTGCTCGACGCGCATACCTCGATGTCGTTCAGCGGGCGGCGCGACAAGGTGCTTGGCATGATGGAAAGCGTCCATCTGCCGGATGTGGAGCGGATCTATAACGCCTTTCCGCACCAGCTGTCGGGCGGCCAGCGCCAGCGCATCATGATCGCGATGGCGCTGATCCTGCGGCCCAAGCTGCTGATCGCGGATGAGCCGACCACGGCCCTCGACGTCACCACGCAGGCGCAGATCCTGAAGCTGATCCGCGAATTGCGCGAAAACACCGGCACCGCGGTGCTGTTCATCACCCACGACATGGGCGTGGTGGCGGAGATCGCCGACACCGTCACCGTCCTGCGTTTGGGCGAGGTGGTGGAGGCGCAGCCGGTCGCCACCCTGCTGCGCCGCCCCAAAGCGGACTACACCCGCGATCTGCTGCGCGCGGTGCCAAGCCTGATCCCCCGCGCCCCTCGCCCCCCCGCGCCCGAGGAAGGCCCCGCGGCGCTGGCCACCATCAACCTGCGCAAGGTCTATGAGCAGCCGACGCTGTTCGGCAAATCCAAGCAGACTGTCGCCGCCGACGCGGTGACGCTGACGCTGCGCAAGGGGCGCACGCTGGGGATCGTGGGCGAATCCGGCTCGGGCAAGTCCACGGTCGCGCGCTGCATCGTGCGGCTGATCGATCCGACCTCGGGCAGCATCAAGATCAGCGGCGAGGAGATCGCGACCGTTCCGCAGGCGTCCCTGAAACCGCACCGCAAGCGGGTGCAGATCGTGTTCCAGGACCCGTTCCGCTCGCTCAACCCCCGGATCGAGGTCGGCGAATCCATCTCCGAAGGGCCGACCAACTTTGGCGTCTCAAAGGCAGAGGCGATGCAGCAGGCGCGTGATCTGCTCGAACTGGTCGGCCTGCCGGCAAGCGCGGTGAACCGCTTTCCGCACCAATTCTCGGGCGGCCAGCGTCAACGCATCGCCATCGCGCGGGCCTTGGCGATGAAGCCGGACCTGTTGGTGGCGGATGAGGCGGTTTCGGCGCTCGATGTCTCGGTGCAGGCGCAGGTGCTGGAATTGCTTGATGAGATTCAGCAGCGCATGGGCATCGCGATCCTGTTCATCACCCACGATCTGCGCGTCGCGGCGCAGATTTGCGACGATGTGATGGTGATGCAGAAGGGTCATGTGGTTGAATACGGGCCCGCGGCCAAGGTGCTGGCCGCCCCCGCCACCGAATACACCAGATCGCTGATCGAGGCGGCGCCCGGCCGCCATTGGGATTTCGGCAGGTTCCGGGCGGTCGACGAAATCGCCGCTGAATGACCGCGTAACCAAGGACATGACTAGCATGGATATCACCGCGCTGCCTTTCGACGTTGACGACATGCTCCGGGGCCTGCGCCCTTGGGTGGAATGTGAAAGCCCGACCTTCGACACGCCCGCCGTCAACCGCATGATGGATCTGGTGTCGCGCGATCTGGCGGTGATGGGCGCCACCGTGGAGCGTATCCCCGGCCGCATGGGCCGCGGCGACTGCGTGCGCGCCCGCTTCCCGCACCCGCGAATGGGCGAGCCGGGCATCGTGGTCATGGGCCATTTCGACACCGTGCACCCGATCGGCACCATCAATGTGCTGCCGTTCCGCCGCGAGGGCGACAAATGCTACGGCCCCGGCATCATGGACATGAAGGGCGGCAATTACCTGACGCTTGAGGCGATCCGCCAGCTGGCCCGCGCGGGCATTGAGACCAACCTGCCGGTCACGGTCCTGTTCACCCCCGATGAAGAAATCGGCACCCCGTCCTGCCGCGACCTGATCGAGGCGGAGGCGTCCCGCGCCAAAGTGGTGCTGGTGCCCGAACCGGGGCTGCCGGGCGGCGGCGTCACCTCGGGCCGCTATGCCATCGCGCGGTTCAATCTGGCGACATTGGGCAAGCCGAGCCACGCTGGCGCGCGCCTTGGCGACGGCAAGTCCGCGATCCGCGAAATGGCCCGCCGTCTGATCCAGATTGAGGATATGACGACGCCGGACTGCACCTTTTCCGTCGGCGTGATCCACGGCGGGACATGGGTTAACTGCGTGTCCTCGCGCGCCGAGGCAGAGGCCCTGACCATGGCCAAGCGCCAGCCGGATCTGGACCGCGGGGTCGAGGCGATGCTGGCGCTGAACACCGCGGTCGAAGGCTCGGTCGGCTTCGAGGTCACCCGCGGCGTCACCCGCCCGGTGTGGGAGCCGTCGGAGGCGACGCTGAAGCTGACCGCGATGGCCGAAGCGTTCCACAAAGAGGTCGGCGCGGGCTTCTATCACCAAAGCTCCCCCGGCGGGTCGGACGGCAATTTCACCGGCGCGATGGGGGTGCCGACGCTGGACGGCCTCGGGGTGGAAGGCGCGATGCTGCACACGTTGCAGGAGCATATCTTCGTCGACACCCTGACGCAGCGCGGCCGAATCATGGCCGGGCTGCTGGCGACCATCGCCTGAAACGGATTGCGGCGCCCCCGGTCAGGGGCGCCGCGTGTCTTCGGATTAGGCGCCGGG
>JBLIKI010000009.1:0-31583 GCA_047636235.1 Paracoccaceae bacterium
AGAAACATAGACCGGCGCCCCGAACGAGATGCCCAGATCGGGTATCCCCGAATGGGTCGCGCTCAGATACGGGCAGATCAACGCGGCGGCGCCTTGGAACAGATGGGGCACCTCCTCAGGCTTGATGAACCGCCCGATCAGGGTGATCCGATCGGCGAACTCAGTCACGCGGGTGTCGATCAGCTCTCCGGCGATCACCACTTTGCGGGCGGCGATCAGATCCGGGTTGGCGACCAGCCAGTCATAGACGCCCTTGTAGATGTCGACCCGCCCGAAAAACAGGATGTAGCCGCGCGCGCCCTCCAGCTCGGGGATTTGCGCGTCGCCGTCGAACAGGCTGGAATCGAAATGCGGGAACGGCGAGACCGCCACGGGCGACGCGCAGCCCCCCGCCAGCATCACGGCGCGGTTGGCCTCGGCGCCCACCACGATCGATTTCCAGCGCTTGACGAAATAGACGAAGCGGAAATACCGGCGCCGAAAGCTGGCTGCGGCGGGGCGCTCGGCGCTTTCATGTGGCTTGGGGTCGTGGGCGAACAGTTGTGCGTTGCGCAGAAAGATCGACGGAACCGACCAGAAGCAGAACCCGTCATGGGTGATGAATTGGCCGCGCCGCCCCTCGCGCAGCATCACCATCAACACGAACAGCGGAAAGATTGGCAGCAGCTTGGCCAGATTGCGCAGGATCGGCCCCCGAGAGCGGAACACATAGGTGCGCGCGGCGCCGAAGCGGGCGTTCTCGGCCTTGATCATCGCAGCGTCGCGGCCGTCGGTGATCCGCACGATCGATACTGGCGCGCGGTGGGCATGTTCGCGCAGCATCGCCAAGTGATAGTCGCGGATGCCGGCGTGATACCAGCCGCAGGTGAAGACGGTTGCGTCGATGGTGGACATGCGGTCGCTGCGGTTCCCGTTCCAGCGGGCGCCCCCCGCGCCCGTCCCTCGCGGACGACCATAGCGGCGTCGGGCCCGCGAGGGCGCCCGGCTTGGGGCGTCATCGCGGCTTGAGGGGCGCGTCAGGGCGACGCGCCCCCGAGATGCGCCGGGATCACAGCGCCGGGATCACAGCACTGGGATCACCCCCGCGGGCGTCGGCCACAGCGACAGCCCGTGGCGCCCCAGCGGCGGGCAGGCGCCCAACGACAGCACCGGGTGGCGCAGATAGGCGTTGTTGCCCCCCGCCGCATGGATGAACACCCGCAGGATGCCGTCCGCCGGGACGGTGGCGTTGAACGCGCGCCAATAGATCGTCTTGGCGTTGGCGCCAAAGCCCAGCTCGCGCCGCATGATGTCGACGCCCGCCGACGTCTTCACGCCGAACTCCATCTGCTCAAGCGCCACCGCGCCCGGCAGGTCGAGCCATAGCTGCACCGTCACCAGCTGGCCCGGCTCCAGCCCCGTGACTTCCTGGTGCACCGTCGCGCCCTCGCGCAGGCGCAGGCGCCACCGCTCGGTCACGCCGGCGGAGCCGACGCCATCCCACACCCAATCGCTTAGCGCCGCGCCGGCCGAGGCCCCGAACGGGCGCAGTCGGTTGGACCAGATGTCGCCCGGATCATGGCTGGTGCTGACGAACGGCAGATATTGATAGAGCGGACGCAGCCCCACCGCGGGCGCCGTCACCGGGCTGAGGATGGTCGGCGCGGTATACGCTTCGACGCTGTCGACACCGCCGCCGGGGGGCGACCATGAAAACCCGGTGGCGAAGTTGATCGTGGTGGTCGTGACCGGGTCCTGGTTCAGATAGACCCCGAGATCGACCGAGGACGCCTGTGTGATGTTGATCGTCTGCAGCCCGAACGACCGCCAGCGCCCGAACATCACCTTGCAGTGGTTGCCCGGGTTGGAGGCATGGCCGATGTTCACCACGTCGCCCGACATCGATATGTTGTCGAGCATCACCGACATCGTCGCCTCGATTGCGATCGGCAGGTCGTGGCGCTCGAAAAACATACTCTCGAACTTCTGGTTCGCGCCCGGCTCCCACAGGCGGCCCAGGGCGTCGGTCTCGGTCTTGCGCGCCCCGATCCGCATGCCGGTTCCGCGCCCGACATGGTTGGGGTCGGTGTAGCCCGCGTTGTAGCTGTGGATGTTGGATATCTGGAAATCCACGCTGACGCCTGCAAAGCACATCCCGCCGCCCAGCCGGTCGTCGCCCAGTTCATACGCCGCCTTCGCGCCGCACCGGCGGAAGAAGCAGTCGGTGACCAGCGATTTGCCCCACAGCTTATAGGCGTAGACGCCCCAGCCGGACGCGTCCTGCACGGTGACGTTGCGCATGGTCAGGCCGCCGGCGCCGCCGACGGTCTCGGACTCGCCGCCTGCGACGGTCTCCATGAAGTTATGGTTGCGCCCCAGCCAGATTCCGATGCGATAGGGATAGATGAGGCGGTCCCACAGCTCGACCGGCGCAAAGGCGCCGCCCGCCGAGACCACGGTGAAATGCTCCCAATGCGTGAGGTGAAAGGTCTGCGCCGTGGTCCGGCCCGCCGCCATCGAGATCATCGGATTGCCGTTCGACTTGATCACCGTCTGCGACGCGAACGCATCGGCCAGCGTCGGGCCGCCTGCGCCGCGGATCCGTGCGCCACCCAAATAAAGCGTGCCCGCGCAATAGGTGCTGCCCGGCGGCATGCGCCCGGCCTTGCGCGACGCGCGCAGATATCCCGCCCAATCGTTGATCGCCGCGGTGTCATCGGTTGACCCGTTCCAGCGTGCGCCGAAGGCAAGGGGGGTCGGCTCATCCTCGACGCTTTCCCACCACTGGCCGTCGGCGGTACGCAATTTCGCCAGGTGCCCCGGTTCGGCGAAGCGGCGGATGAACACGCCGCCGCCCCCGTCGCCGGGGCTGAACTGGCCCAAAAGCACGATGGTGGTCAGCGCGGAAGATGCGGTCAGCCCCTCGGCCTCGACCTTGTTGGCGACGAACAGGTTGGAGGACGACGCATCCCCCAGCTCGCGCAGCGCGCGGCCGTCAAGCTCGAGCGGCGCGCCCGCGCCGTCCGCGGTGCGACGGCCGAGCACGCGCCCCGCGGGGATGTCCTCCAGCCGGTCGAGGGTGACGCCGCCGGCGCGCAATTCATGGGCGCCGACGACGCCCTCGCCAAGCGTCCCGCTGGAGCCGTCGGCCAGCGCGCGCGTGAAGGTTAGTGCCGGCAGGGCGGCGAAGATGCGGAGCATGTCGGACCTCGCGAATAGCGGTCCTTGCCGGGCTGAGTCCGTGCCCGTTGAGCCTGACCTCGGCCGCGACGCGGGACCGGATGGGGGCTCAGGCGGGCGGGCGGGCGAGAAATCGGTGTCTTGCGCCTGTCCGTTCGTCGAAGTGCTACCGTGTTGAGGTTTATTTTCCGTAAATTCGGCCATGATCGAGCGGTCCTTCGGGGCGCGGGGGGCTTTGCCATGCGCCCGGGTCATGCCCGCCATGCGGGTGCGGCGGGGTTGCCTCGGGCGTGAGGGCGGCGCTTAGTCGGGCATCACTCTGTCGCGGCGACGGTGATCGAATCATGCGGCAAGTCGCCCGATCGCGCCATAGCGGCGCCCATGGCCGCCGCTGGGGGGCGCCTTCATGAACCCGTTGCGCGGCATCATTTTCAAGATCCTCGCCGTTGCGTCCGGCAGCGCCATGGCCGCCTGCGTCAAGGTCGCCGTCAACGACATCCCGGCCGGAGAGATCGTGTTCTTCCGGTCCCTCTTCGCGCTGCCGCCGCTGATCCTGTTTTATGCGTGGCGCGGCCAGCTGCGCGGCGCGCTGAAGGTTCAATCGCGTACGGCGCATCTGCTGCGTGGCGCGGTCGGGGTCGCGGGAATGGGGCTGATGTTCACCGCCTACGGCCTGCTGCCGCTGCCTGAGGCGACGGCGATCACCTTCGCGGCCCCGTTGCTGGCGACCTTGCTGGCCGCGCCCTTGCTGGGCGAGCGGCTGCGGATGTATCGCATCGCCGCCACCATGGCGGGACTGGCGGGGGTGGTGGTGATTATGGCGCCGCGGCTGACTCTGTTCGGCGGCGCCGGCGCGTCCGACGCCGAGACATGGGGCGCAAGCGCAGCCCTGGCGGCGGCGCTGTGCATGGCGCTGGCGCAGATCCATGTCCGCCGCCTGACCCGGACCGAGACGACCGTGTCGATCGTGATGTGGTTCACGATTTCCTGCACGGTCTATTCGCTGGCAACCATCGCGAGCTGGTCGATGCCGTCCCCGCTCGAATGGGGCCTTTTGGCGCTGGCGGGGCTTTTGGGCGGCATCGCTCAGGTGATGCTGACCGAGGCCTATCGCAACGCCGAGGCCGGTCTGATCGCCCCCTTCGACTATCTGTCGATGCTGTTCGCCACCGCGATCGGGTTTGTCATTTTCTCGGAAATCCCGGCATGGCCCACCGTGATCGGGGCTGGCATCGTGATCGTGGCGGGCATCACCGTGATCCGGCGTGAGCGGCAGCTTGGCATCGACGGCCGCCGCGCGCGCCAAGCCATGGCGATACCGCGCGGCTGAGCCCTATAGCCGCCAGTCATCCACGGCGGCGATCTCAGCGTCCGACCAGCCGAAATGATGGGCGATTTCGTGGACAAGCACATGGGCGATCAGCGCGCCCAAGGTCACGTCGCCCCGCGCCGCCCATTCATCCATGATCGGGCGGCGGAACAGCCAGACCTCATCGGGCATCACCGCATCCCCTGACGCGCGCCCGATCAGGCTGACGCCATGATAAAGCCCGGTCAGCTCGAACCCGTCCTCGATCCCCATCTGGTTGAGCGTGTCGTCATCCGCAAAGTCCTCAACGCGGATCAGCAGCCCCTCGCAGGCCGCGCGCACAAAGTCGGGGAGGGCGGCGAACGCTTCCCCTGCCAGCGCCTCGAACGCCTCCAGCGAGGGCGCGGTCAGATCGCGCGCGGCATCCGCGTCGTCGCTCACGGCCATTTCGCCTCGGGCGGCAGCGACATCAGCACCGCCTCGGGGTTGTGGCCGGTCTGAAGGCCGAATTGCGTGCCGCGGTCATAGACGAGGTTGAATTCCGTATAGCGCCCGCGGCGGAACAGCTGATGCTCACGGTCGTCGGGCGTCCATGGCTCATCGGCGCGCTTCTCCACCAAGGGCGCATAGGCGGCCAGAAACGCGTCCCCGACATCGCGGGTGAAGGCGAAGTCCGCCTCCCAATTCCCGGTGCACAGATCGTCGTAGAAGATGCCGCCGACGCCGCGCGGCTCATTCCAATGGCGGATCATGAAATACTCATCCGCCCAAGCCTTGAAGCGCGGGTAATAGCTTGGGTCATGGGCGTCGCAGGCGCCTTGCATCGCCGCGTGGAAAAATGCCGTGTCCTCCGCGACTTCGCGCATGGGGTTGAGGTCCGCGCCCCCCCCGAACCACCAGCCGCCCGGGGTCCAGAACATCCGCGTGTTCATGTGCACCGCGGGCACTTTGGGGGACCGCATATGCGCCACCAATGAAATCCCCGCCGCCCAGAACCTCGGGTCTTCCTCCAGCCCCGGGATCGCCTTGCGCGCGCTCAGCGATTTCCGCGCCGCCGCCCCCAGCGTTCCGTGCACGACCGAGATGTTCACCCCGACCTTTTCGAACGCGCGCCCGCCGCGCATCACCGACATCTCGCCGCCCCCCTGATCGCCCTCGCCCTCGCCGGCGCGGCGGGTCAGCTTGCGCTCGAACCTCGCCGCGGGCAGGTGGGCGTGGGGGCCGGTCGATTGCGCGTCCTCCAGCCCCTCGAACGCGGCGCAGATGCGGTCGCGCAGGTCTTGGAACCACGCCGCGGCGCGAACTTTCTCGGTGGCGCCGACCGGATGGGGGGCGCTGGGGGTTGGTTCGGTCATGGGGCGGCCTCCGTTGCGTCGGGCGGCACCTTAGGCGGGCGCGGGGCGGGACGGCAAGGGCGCCCTTGCCCGTCGCCCCGATCGTCCCACATACTGCGGCCAACACCCGGAGGCCACGATGTTCCGCCGCTTTGAATCCCTCGCGGACCCGTTCGCCCCCGCCCCGCCAGGCCCCCCCCCGGGGCGCCTGTTCGCATTCGTCGGCTATGTGCTGCGCCCGATGCGCGGCGTGGTGGTCGCCGCCAGCCTCGCGGGCGTCGCGGTCGCGCTAATCGAAACTTCACTGATCTGGATCGCCGGCAGCGTGATCGACACGCTGGCGGAGACCGCCGCCACCGCCGGACCCGCCGCGCTGTGGTCGCTGCATGGCGGATGGCTGCTGGCGTTGGCCGCGCTGATCTTGTTGGTGCGCCCGGCGGTGATCTTCCTGCAAATGACGCTGGTGAACCAAGGGGTGTCGATCAACCTCGTGGCGCTGGCCCGCTGGCGGGCGCACCGCCATTTGCTCGGCCAATCGGTCGGCGTGTTCCAGAACGATTTCGCGGGTCGGATCGCCGCGCGGGTGATGCAGACCGGGCAGGCGGTCGAAGACGCGGTCTACGGCTCGATCGAGGCGATCCTTTATTGCGTCGCCTATATCGCAGGTTCCGCGCTGGTGCTGGCCGCCGCCGACCCGGCGCTGATGGCGCCGCTGGCGGTGTGGCTGGCGCTCTATGCCGGGCTTTTGGCGTGGCTGGTGCCGAAAATGGGCCGCGCGGCGGAGATGACGTCGGAGCGCAGATCCGCCCTGACCGGCAAGATCGTCGACGCCTATTCCAACATCGACGCGGTCAAACTTTTCGCCCATGCCGGGCGCGAAGAGGCCGAGGGCCGCGCCGCCATCGAGGCGCTGCGGGCCGCGGACATCGTGCAGATGCGGCTGATGACGCTGATGTCGCTCGGCCTCGCCGTCGCCGGCGGGGTGCTGCTGGTCGGCACGGCTGGCACCGCGATCTGGCTCTGGACCTCGGGTGCGGCTACCATCGGCGCGGTGTCGGCGGCGGTGGCGCTGTCGCTGCGGCTCAATTCTATGTCGGGCTGGATCATGTGGGTCACCAGCCAGCTGTTCCAGCACGCGGGCGTGATCCGTGAGGGGCTGCGCACCATCGCTCAGCCCCACGAAATCACTGACGCGCCCCAAGCCCCCGCCTTGCGCCTTGCGGGGGGAAAGATCGCGTTCCGCGCCGTCTCGCACCGCTATGGGCAGGCCTCGGGCGGTCTTGACCATGTCGATCTGACCATCAAGGCCGGGGAGCGTGTGGGGCTGGTAGGCCGATCCGGCGCTGGGAAATCGACGCTCCTGAAGCTGCTGCTGCGGTTTCATGAGGCCGAGGCGGGCGTCATTGAGATCGACGGCCAGAACATCGCCGGCGTGACCCAAAGCAGTCTGCGCGCCCATATCGGGATGGTGAGCCAGGAGGCCGCGCTGCTGCACCGCTCGGTCCGCGACAACATCCGCTATGGCCGCCCCGATGCGCCGGACGCCGAAGTGATCGCCGCCGCGCGCCGGGTCTCGGCTGATGATTTCATCCCCGATCTGGCCGATCAGGCCGGGCGGCGCGGCTATGACGCCCATGTCGGCGAACGCGGCGTCAAGCTGTCGGGCGGCCAGCGCCAGCGGATCGCGCTGGCCCGCGCGGTGCTGAAAGACGCGCCGATATTGGTGCTGGATGAGGCGACGTCGGCGCTCGACAGCGAGGCCGAGGCGGCGATTCAGGCCGCCATGGCGGAGTTGATGGCGGGCAAGACTGTGATCGCCATCGCGCACCGCCTGTCGACCATCGCCGCCATGGACCGGATCGTGGTGCTGGATGCGGGCCGGATCGTGGAGCAGGGGAGCCATGCAGAGCTGCTGGCCCGCGACGGCCTTTACGCCTCGCTCTGGGCGCGCCAGTCGGGCGGGTTCCTGATCGAAGAGGCGGCCGTCGCCGATTGACGCCGCCGCCAGCCTCCCCTAATGGTCTGCGTCGTCGGAGCGGGCGGTTAGCTCAGTTGGTAGAGCGCCTCGTTTACACCGAGGATGTCGGGAGTTCGAGTCTCTCACCGCCCACCACGCCCGGCCTTCACTCTCTTGCCTGCGCACCGATCGGCGATTAAAACCGACGGCTCCGGCCCCGGCCGGGTGAATTGCGCGCAGGGAGACCCCATGACCGTTCTGATCGCAGGCGCCGGGATCGGCGGCCTGACCCTTGGCCTCAGCCTGTTCCAAGCGGGCATTCCGTTCCGCATCTTCGAATCCGCGCCAGAGCTTCGCCCCCTCGGGGTCGGCATCAACCTGCAACCCCACGCGGTGCGCGAGCTGGCCGAGCTGGGCCTCTTGGATGATCTCGACCCGATCGGCCTGCGCACGAGGGAGGTCGCCTATGTCGCGCGCAACGGCAAAACCGTGTGGTCTGAGCCGCGCGGGGCGGAGGCGGGCTATCGCTGGCCGCAATTCTCGATCCATCGCGGCAAGCTGCAAATGCTGCTGCATGACAGGCTGACAGCATTGGCGGGCGGGGATGTGATCCGCCCCGGCCACGCCATCGTCGATTGGGCCGAGGACGGGGACGACGTTGTCGTGACCCTTGAGGATCGGGCCACCGGCGCGTCCCTCGGGACCGCGCGCGGGTCGCTGTTCATCGCCGCCGACGGCATTCATTCCGCCGCCCGCGCCCGCCTGCACCCGAACGAAGGGCCCCCCGTCTGGGGCGGCACGATGATGTGGCGCGGCGTCACCCGTGGCCCGCGGTTCCTGACGGGCCGCACCATGGCGATGATCGGGACCAAGACCTGCAAATTCGTCTGTTATCCGCTGGCCGACGATGGTGAGGACGGCTCGGTCATCAACTGGATCGCCGATCTGACGCTGGCGCCCGACACCCTGACCAACCGCGCCGATTGGACCCGCAAGGGCCGGCTTGAGGATTTCTTGCCGGAGTTCGAGGCCTTCGCCTTCGACTGGCTCGACGTTCCCGCGATCATCCGCGGGGCGGGGGATATCTATGAATACCCGATGGCCGACCGCGATCCGCTGCCGCAATGGACCCATGGGCGGATGACCCTGCTCGGTGACGCCGCCCACGCAATGTATCCGATCGGATCGAACGGCGCGAGCCAGGCGATCATCGACGCCCGCGTGCTGGTGCGCGAGATCCTGCGCCACGGTGAAACCCAAGCCGCATTGCAGGCCTATGAGGCTGAGCGCCGTCCCGTCACCACCGCCATCGTGCTGGCCAATCGCGGCGATGGGCCGGACGCGGTGCTGGATGCGGTCGAGGCCCGCGCCCCGAACGGGTTCGACCGGATCGAGGACGTGCTGAGCCGCGAGGAGCTGGTCGCCACCGCCGCCACCTATAAAAAGCTGGCGGGCTTCGATGTGGAGGCGTTAAACGCCCGCGCCCCGATCCTCGACCTGCCGCCGCCGGTCTGACGCGGCGCTACTTCGCGCCGGGGCGCTTGGCCTCGGCGCGGCAGCGGTCAGAGCAATAGCGGACCTCCTCCCACACCTTCTCCCACTTCTTGCGCCAGGCGAACGGGCGGGCGCAGTGCGCGCAGGTCTTGCTCGGCAGATCGCCCTTGCGGCGCATCTTCATGGTGGCTCTCCGTGCATGCGGGGCAGGGGGCGTGAAAACGGGCCTGAGGTCTGCGCCAAGCCCTTGCCGTCAACGGTTCGGATCGTATGGCGGGGTCTTAGGGCGAAGTGGCTGGGAGGACGTGAAGGTCCCGAAGAATTTTTCGGGCGCTTTGGCGTGATCTGCTTGTGGGAACATGTTCATGTCGGCTATGCGGACGAAGCGGACTTTCGCGATCATTGTCGGCGCCAGGTCATCTCGTCTATCGTCGCGGCGAGCGTTGTAAGATCAGCACCATAAAATCCGGCAGCATTGATACAGTTGGTTTCCAGCAGTCGCAGGCCTTCTTCGGAGCGACAGATGTCCATGACGTAGGCTGTCGAATAACCTTTGTTCAGCCCTGCCAAGGTTTGGGCGAACTCCAAGGCATCCCGGTCAATCTCATGGCGATACGTCACCCTCATTCCATCCTTGTAGAGCGAATAGGTGACGACAAACCCGTTCACGATCCAGATGCGCCACTCTTTGAATATCCGGGCCGGTGGGGTCAGCATCATCAGTGTGTCATGTCGCAAGGAGCCAATGGGTATTTCGTTTACGTCGAGCGCCATGACCTTCCGGGCCGTCTCTCGAATTTCCGAGGCGGTTTCAACTGTTCCTGCAAGCTCCTCACTGTCGGCGACCGGACGAATGAACCAATGGCGACCATCGTCCGGCAGCTTTGCCTCGATCTCGCTGACGTAAAGAAATGCTGCATCTGGACCATTGAGCATGAAGGATTGCCAAGGCTTCTCATGGACGAATGGTGCTATCCGGAAAACACCCGGATACAAGCCCTTGGCTTCTGCGTATCGCCACAATGTGTAGGAGCCGAACATTACCACAGCCAGAGGGTCGCGCACTTGAGGCTCGGGCACAAGCTCACCGATAAACGGGACGAGTTTATGCCATGAGTAAGAGACATCGAGTCGATCAAGCGCATCCGCAAGTTTTTGCTTGTCTTCGAACTGCTGAAGAATCCACTGCATTCGACTAGCACCCCATACTGCGATCCTGATCATTTGAGCATAGACAAGCTGCAAAGCCAACGACCGCTCAGGGCTCAAACCTGTCGCTCGCCAGATTCGCACCATTCACGGCAAAGGGCCGGAGGTCTCCCCCCGGCCCCTAAATCATGTCCGCCGCTTCATTCCGCGGTCAGCAGCGGCGGCTTGCCGCCTTCGAGCTTGGGCGCCTCGGGGGCGGTGATCCGCAGCTCCAGCTTGCCTTCCTTGAGGCCGACCTTCACCAGACCGCCCTTGGTCAGCTTGCCGAACAGCAGTTCCTCAGCCAGCGGTTTCTTGATGTGCTCTTGAATCACCCGGCCCAGCGGGCGGGCGCCCATGCGCGCATCATAGCCCTTTTCCGCCAGCCATTCGGCCGCCGGACGGGTCAGCTCGATGCTCACGCCGCGGTCCAGAAGCTGGGCCTCGAGCTGCAGCACGAACTTCTCCACCACCTGCAAAATCACCTCATGCGGCAGCGGGCCGAACGAGATGGTGGCATCGAGACGGTTGCGGAATTCGGGCGTGAACGTCCGCTCGATCGCCGCGATATCCTCGCCCTGCCGCGTGGTGCGACCGAACCCGATCGCTTCCTTGGCCAGCTCGGATGCGCCCGCGTTGGTGGTCATGATCAACACGACATTGCGGAAATCGACCGCCTTGCCGTTGTGATCGGTCAGCTTGCCGTGGTCCATCACCTGCAGAAGGATGTTGAACACATCCGGGTGGGCCTTCTCAATCTCATCGAGCAGCAGCACGCAGTGCGGATGCTGGTCGATGCCATCGGTCAGCATCCCGCCCTGATCGAACCCGACATAGCCCGGCGGCGCGCCGATCAGACGGCTGACCGAGTGCTTCTCCATGTATTCTGACATGTCGAAGCGCAGCAGTTGCACGCCCAACGCAGCGGCGAGCTGGTTCGCGACCTCGGTCTTGCCGACGCCGGTGGGCCCGGCGAACAGATAGTTGCCGATCGGCTTTTCCGGCTCGCGCAGGCCCGCCCGCGACAGCTTGATCGCCGAGGTCAGCGCCTCGATCGCCTTGTCCTGACCGAACACCACGCGCTTCAGGGTCTTTTCCAGATCGCGCAGTGTCTCCGCATCGTCTTTTGACACGGTCTTGGGCGGGATGCGGGCGATCTTGGCGACGACGGCCTCGATCTCCTTGTCGGTGATGATTTTGGCGCGCTTGTCGGGCGCCAGCAGATGCTGGGCGGCCCCGGCCTCATCGATGACGTCGATCGCCTTGTCGGGCAATTTCCGGTCGTTGATATAGCGGGCCGAAAGTTCCACCGCCGTGCGCACCGCATCGTCGTCGTATTTGACGTGGTGATGCTCTTCGAAATAGGGCTTGAGGCCCCGCAGGATTTTCACTGTGTCCTCGACCGACGGTTCATAGACGTCTATCTTCTGGAACCGGCGGGCCAAGGCCCGGTCCTTTTCGAAGTGCTGGCGGTATTCCTTGTAAGTGGTCGAGCCCATGCATCGCAACGAGCCGGACTGCAGCGCGGGCTTGAGCAGGTTGCTCGCATCCATCGCTCCGCCGGAGGTCGCCCCGGCGCCGATCACGGTGTGGATCTCATCGATGAACAGCACGGCATCTTCGTGCTCTTCCAGCTCCTTCACCACGGCTTTCAGGCGTTCTTCGAAATCGCCGCGATACCGGGTGCCGGCCAGCAATGTTCCCATGTCGAGGCTGTAAATCGTGGATTTCGACAGGATTTCCGGCGTCTCGCCATCCACGATCTTACGCGCCAGACCTTCGGCGATGGCGGTCTTGCCAACCCCGGGGTCGCCCACCAGCAGCGGGTTGTTCTTGCGGCGACGGCATAGCACCTGGATGCAGCGCTCCACCTCCGCTTCCCGGCCGATCAGCGGATCGACATCGCCCTTTCGGGCCTTGGCGTTCAAATCGACGCAGTATTTCGCCAACGCCGATTCGTCCTTGTCCTTGCCTTCGCGCCCCGGCGGGTTGATCGACGGCTGATCATGATCTGGATCTTCGACGCCGCGCACCGGGCGCTGTTCGCCGAATGCGGGGTTTTTGGCCACGCCGTGGCTGATATAGTTCACGGCGTCATAGCGGGTCATGTCCTGCTCTTGCAGGAAGAACGCCGCGTGCGATTCGCGCTCCGCAAAGATCGCGACGACCACGTTGGCCCCGGTGACCTCTGTGCGGCCCGAGGTCTGCACATGGATCGCCGCGCGCTGGATCACGCGTTGAAAGCCTGTGGTTGGGGCTGCTTCGGACCCGTCCACGTCAGACACCAGAGCCTCGAGCTCATTATCGACAAAGCGCAGCAGAGATTCGCGCAGCACATCGAGATCGACGCCACAGGCCTTCATCACTCGGGCCGCGTCAGGCTCGTCGACAAGGGCCAGCAGCAGATGCTCCAGCGTGGCGAGTTCATGCTTGCGCTCGTTGGCGAGCGCGAGGGCATGGTGGATGGCTTCCTCAAGAGTGTTCGTGAATGAGGGCATGCGCGTCACCTTTCCACCATTTGTCCCGCGTCGAGAGCGGCGGACTCAGCCGCCTCGCGTCGGGATCTTATCTCAGCAATTGCAAGTGCAACATTAAACGTCGGTCATGTCAGCATCGGATCAAGGCCGAGGGAGTGGAAAAATATCTGGCGGCCGCGCCGCTCACTCTTTTTCCATCGTGCACTGCAACGGGTGCTGCTGCATCTGGGCGTAATCCATGACCTGCGTGACCTTGGTCTCGGCGATCTCGAACGAGAAAACCCCGACCACCGCCAGCCCGCGGCGATGGACGGTCAGCATGATTTCCACAGCAAGCTCATGGCGGATGCCGAAGAATTTCTCCAGCACCTCCACCACGAACTCCATCGGGGTGTAATCGTCGTTCAGCAGCAGCACCTTGTACATCGAGGGCCGCTTGGACTTCGGCTTGGTCGCGACCGCAAGCTGGCCGGACGGGCCGCCGGGGCCTTGGTCGTCGTCCTCAGGCCCCGCGGCAATCGGCGACGCGGAGATTGAGCGCGCGCGCGGGAAAAGGTCCGCCAAGGGGGCGGGGGCGAGGTCGGCGAGGGATTCGGGCTCTGTGCTCATGGTCGATAAGTATATGCCTGCCAGAAGCGGAAAAAAGGGGGCCGAGGCCCCCTTTGAACAATTCATCTCGCTGTGGGTCGAAACGGCGTCGGGGCTGGCCCGCGGCGCCGGCCTCGATCCGCTCAGGCGTTGTAGGTCTTGACCATGCCGGCGGCGGCGGTGAAGCGCGCGTTGATCGGCTCCATCGACTCTTTGGCCGCGGCCATCGCCATCTCGTTCATCTTGGTGGCCTGCTTCATCATGCCGTCAAAAGTGACCTTGGCATACTCGGCCTGCTTCTCGATCAGCTCGACGACGGACTTCGACGCAGCCATGTCTTTGGCGGCGGCGACGCTGTCTTCGACGGACTTCTTCGAGAACGCGACCAGCTCGGCATTGATCTCTTCTGCGGCTTTGACGGCCATGTTAGACGTTTTGGTCATCGCGTCGAAAGATTCCTGGTTGAACGCTGCGGCGTCCTCAAAGGATTTCGACATCTTTTCCATCTGCACGGTCATCGACTTCTGAGCGTCGGCGGCAAAGGTTTCGATTTTCTTGGCGGTGTCGGTGGCGGTGGTCATTGTTTCTCTCCCATCCGGGCTTCATAAACTGCTGCCGCTGCGGGTTTGAGGACAAGCGCGGCCTTTAATCTTAATACAGCCTTATGCTGCGCTGCGTCAAGATTATACTTGTGCGGTGCAGCAGAACGCCGCGGGCGCTGCACCATGGTCGCATGAGTGAATTTTCATCGTAAAGAGATTCTAAAAGAAGCCGCAGCATGTTAGCCTCCATCAAGGAGACCTTATCTCAAGAAGCGCGTTTAAGCGTGGGCTCCAGAGGCGAAGTTCGAGCGACGAGGGCAGTCATCATGCAATTCACGATGCCCGCGAGGGCGAAGACCGCCGCAGGCGCCGGCCGTTCCGCCGCGCCGCGTGCGCGGCGCGGCAGCGGCGCCGCAGGCCACCTTTTGATTGTCGCGCTGGCGCTGTGCGCGGCCATGATGTCGCCGTGGGGGGCCGTGCAGGCCGCCCCCCACGCCGCTTTCGTGATGGATGCGCGCACCGGCGAGGTTCTTTATGAAGACAACGCCGACACGCGGCTGCATCCGGCGTCGCTGACCAAGATGATGACGCTCTACCTCGCCATCGAGGCGGTGAAGTCGGGGCGGGTGCGGCTGGACCAAAAGGTGACGATCTCCGCCAAGGCGGCGCGTCAGCCGTCGTCGCGCATCGGCTTGCGGGCCGGGTCGCGGGTGACGATCCGCGACCTGATGCGGGCCGCGGCGGTCAAATCGGCCAACGACGCCGCTTTGGCGCTGGCAGAGGCGATCGGCGGCTCGCAAGAAGGGTTCGCGCGGATGATGACCCAAAAGGCGCAGGCCTTGGGCATGACCAACACCACGTTCCGCAACCCCCACGGGCTGACCCAAAGCGGCCACCTGTCCACCGCGCGCGATATGGCGACGCTTGGACGGCGGCTGTTTTTCGATCACCCCGGCTATTACAACCTGTTCAGCCGTGAGACCACTCGGACCATGGGAAAGACGGTCCGCAGCACCAATCGCAAGCTGCTGGCGTCCTATCGCGGGGCGGACGGGATCAAGACCGGCTACACCTCGGCGGCGGGCTTCAACCTTGTCGCCTCGGCGCATCGGGGCGACAAGCGCGTGATCGCGGCGGTGTTCGGCGGCCGCTCCTCTCGCGCGCGCAACGCCGAGGTCGCGCGCCTGCTCGATCTGGGCTTCAAGCGGTCGCCTGCCAACGCTCCGCGGATCGTGCCTGGCGCCGCCAACCCGCAGGTGGCGCAGGCCCCGGTGCCGTTGGAGCGCCCCGACAAGCCCGAGACGATCACTGAGATGGTGCTGTCGGCCATCGGCCCCGCGGCGGCCAATGCGTCGGAGCGCACGCGCATGTCGCGCAGCCCCAACGCCCCGCGTCGCGCGGAACTGCCGAAAATGCGGCCCGCCCCGCAGTCGATCGGCGTCGCGATGAAGGCGGAGTTCCCGACCCCCCGCCCGCGCTGATCTAGCTGGCGCGTGATCCTTGCGGGGCCGCAATGAAAACCGCCGCCGACAGCGATGTCGGCGGCGGTTTTTTGTTTCATTTCTGGTTTTCGTTTCAGTCCTGGTTTTCGCTTCGGCTCCGGCTCTGGCGCTCAGGCGCCGTCGAGGTCCGGCAGGTTGAGCGCTTTGACCAGATCGCGCACCTCTTGCCGCGCTGCGACATGGGACAACGAAAAGGTGAAGCCCTGGTCCTTGAGGTCCAAAAGCGTCAGCCCGTTGAGAAACATCTCGCGAAAGATCACCCGTTCCGAGAACCCCGGCGCGATGCGGAACCCAATGCGCTCCGACAGGTCCTCCACCGCCTCGCCGACCCGGCGCTTGTTGCGCGCGTGCAGTGTTGAGATGCGGTTGCGCACCACGATCCAGTCGATCGGCTTCAGCCCCGCCTTGGCGCGCAGCTGCCGCGATTTCCACACCATCTCGGAATAGATCGAGGGCCCGAGGATCTTGCCCGTCTCCGGGTCCACCCGCGCCAGCAGGTCGAAATCCACCAGGGAATCGTTGATCGGCGTGATCAGCGTGTCGGCTGCGGAATGGGCCATCTGCGAGTAAAAGCTGTCCGAGCCGGGGCAGTCGATGATGATGTATCGGCAGTCCGCGTCCAGCGCCGCCAGCGCCTCGGAGAACAGGTCCTCCTCCTCGCGCTCCGCCGCGCGGCGGTCGCGCAGGTCGGACGGGCCGAGCGCCACGCGATGCGGCAGGGTCAGCGCCTGACCGGTGCGCTTGGCGAAGGCCTCGCGGTTTTCCAGATACCGAAAGAAGGTGCGCTGGCGCAGGTCCAGATCCAGCGCCCCCACCTTGTGCCCGACGCGCGAGATGGCGGCGAACAGGTGCATCGCGGTGGTGGACTTGCCCGAGCCGCCCTTCTCATTGCCGGTGACGATGATATGCGCCACGCGCCCGGCCCCCCGCTGAATGAAAAAAAGGGCGCGCTCCGATCGGAGCGCGCCCTTGATGTCTAACCCATGCCCGTAACGGGGAAAAGGGTTCAGAAGTCCATGCCTTCGAACTTCTTCTTGAACTTGGACACACGGCCGCCGGTATCCATCAAACGACCGCCGCCGCCGATCCAGGCCGGGTGCACGGTGGGATCGATGTCGAGGGTCAGCGTGGCGCCTTCCTTGCCCCAGGTGGAGCGGGTCTGGAACAGCGTGCCGTCCGTCATCTTCACGTTGATGAGGTGGTATTTCGGGTGGATGTCTTTTCTCATCTTTGATCCCGGCGGGGGCCGGCCTCTTGTCTGGCGGGACTGATCGCGGGGCGGGCGTCGAGCTATCGTCGACCGGGACCCGCGTCGCCCCATGAAAGGAAGATTGGCTCGTACAGCATCCCCGCACGCGGGGCAAGGGGACGCCGTGGCTTGACCCGCGGCGGCGGCTCGGTCCATGACCCGATCGCGCGCTGCGGGACGGTCCCGTGCGGCGACCGGCCCGGAGCGGCGCGATGCTTGATACCACATCCCCCCCCGCGGCCCCGCCCCCCGCGGCCCCCAAGATCGGCATCGGCGCGTCGACCTTCATCCTGATCACCGTGCTTCTGGACGCCGCCGGGATCGGGCTGATCATGCCGGTGCTGCCGGACTTGCTGGTGGAATTCTCGCACGGGGGCGGCATCGCCGGGGCCGCGGCGATCGGGGGGTGGCTGGCGTTCTCCTATGCCGGGATGCAGTTTTTGTGCGCGCCGGGCCTCGGGGCGCTGTCGGACCGGTTCGGGCGCCGCCCGATTCTGCTGGCGTCGATGGCGGCGATGGCGGTCGACTATGCGATCATGGCGGGCACGGGCGCGCTGTGGGCGCTGTTCGCGGCGCGGATCATGTCCGGGGCGGCGGGGGCGACCATGTCGGCGGCGCGGTCTTGGGTGGCGGACCGCACGTCCGCCGCCGACCGGGCGCGGCATTTCGGGCGGATGGGGGCGGCGATGGGCCTTGGCTTTGCGCTCGGCCCCGCGCTGGGGGGATTGCTCGGAGAACTCGGCCCCCGCGCCCCGTTCTGGGCGGCGGCGCTGCTGGCGGCGGCGAACCTGATCCTCGGGCTGGTGGCGCTGCCCGAATCCCTCGGCCGCGACCGGCGCCGCGCGGCGGGCTGGCGCGACGCCGATCCGTTACGCGCGCTGCGCCGCGCCGCGGTCCTGCCGGGGCTGGGCGCGCTGCTGGCGGTCGGGTTCCTCTATGAGCTTGGCGTGCAGGCCTATCCTGCGGTGTGGTCGTTCGTCGGCATCGCCGCATGGGAATGGTCGCCCGCCCAGATCGGCCTGTCGCTGACGGTCTATGGCGTGCTGTCGGGCGCCTCGCAGGCGTTTCTGGTCGCCCCCGCGATACGGATGTTCGGAGAGCGCCGGGCGCTGATCATCGCGCTCGCCGCCGACATCGTCGGGGCGGTGGGGGTGGGATTGGCGACCGATGGCTGGATGGTCTACGCGCTGATGCCGCTTTTGGGGGCGTCGGCGATCACCCATCCGGCGCTCTACGCCATGATATCCAGCCGCGCGCCCGACGGGCGGCAAGGAGAGATCCAGGGCGTGCTGGCATCCTTGGCGGGGATCGCGGCGGTGATCAGCCCGCTGGCGATGACGGCTGTGTTCGCGGCCTTCGTCGGACCGGGCGCGATCATGGCGCTGCCGGGGGCGCCGTTCGTGCTGACCGCGCTGATCCTGTGCGGGGCGCTGGCGCTGTTCGTGCGGGCGACGCGGCGCTAGGGGGCGAGGGGCGCAAGGCCCCTCGCCCGCGACCCTCAGTCGAAGCGATAGAACGCCTCATAGATCGGGCCGATGGTCTTTTCATCGAACAGCGAGCTGACCGAGGTGTCGTTGCCCACGTTCAGGATCGCCTGCGCGAACAGCGGCGCGACTGAGACCTGACGGATGTTGCTCGCCGACGTCGCCTCGGGCGACAGCGGGATCGAATCGGTGATCACCAGGCTTTTCATGACCGAGGCCTTCACCCGCTCCACCGCCGGGCCCGACAACACGCCGTGCGAGATATAGGCGTGGACCGCCGAGGCGCCCTTGTCGATCAGCAGCTGGGCCGCCTTGCACAGCGTTCCGGCGGTGTCGCAGATGTCATCGACGATGATGCACTCGCGGCCATCAACGTCGCCGATCACGGTCATCTCGGCGATTTCGCCCGGCGCGCCGCGGCGCTTGTCGACGATCGCCAGACCCAGATCCAGCCGCTTGGCCAGTTCGCGCGCGCGCGCCACGCCGCCGACATCGGGTGACACCACGGTCAGCTTGCTCAGGTCCGGGAAATGGTGGCGGATGTCGAGCGCGAACACCGGTGCGGCATAGAGGTTGTCTACCGGGATGTCGAAGAACCCTTGGATCTGCCCTGCGTGCAGATCCATGGTCAGCACTCGGTCGACACCTGCCTGCGTCAGCAGGTTCGCCACCAATTTGGCGGTGATCGGGGTGCGCGCGGCGGTGCGGCGGTCCTGACGGGCATAGCCGAAATACGGGATCACCGCGGTGACCCGGTGCGCCGAGGACCGCTTCAACGCGTCGGCGATGATCAGCAGCTCCATCAAATTGTCATTGGCGGGGTTGCAGGTGGACTGCAGGATGAAGACATCCTCGCCGCGCACGTTGTCAAAGATCTCGACGAATATCTCGGTGTCGTTGAACCGCTCCACCCGCGTGTTCGCAAGCTCTAGCGGCGCGCCGCGATAGACGGTCATCCGCCGCGCGATCGCCTCGGCGAGCTTGCGGTTGGAATTGCCCGCGATCATCTTGATGTTGATGTCGGATTTCATCGGCTCGGCCCCACTGCACACGGACATGCGCGGCCGACCGTTTCGGCGCGCGAACATGTCCTGCCATCCCCGCGCGCAAGACCGATGCCCCGCAGGATGCGAGGGCCGCCGGTCGGGCGACGGGGCCCCTCGCCCGAGGCGCCTCGGGCCATGGCGCTGGTTATCATCGCGCGGCAGGGGTTGCAAAGGGCGCGGAACGCGGCATTTTGCGTTGCGTCCTCCGATCCTGCGTTCCGCAGGGCGAGGGCGGACCGCCGCGCCTGCGCCCCCCGCGCTGCGCCGATCCTGAGGAGCCGCCGCGCTGATGACCGTCATCGACTATTATTTCACGACCATCTCGCCCTATTGCTACCTCGCCGGGGACAAGCTGGAGCGGATCGCCGCGCGCCATGGCGCCCGCATCGCTTACAAGCCCGTCGACATGATGAAGGTGTTCGAGGTGACCGGCGGCGTTCCCGTCAAGGCCCGCCACCAGTCGCGCCAGGAATACCGGTTCCAAGACATGGGCCGCCGCGCCCGCCGCGAAGGCGTCGCGATGAACCTGCAGCCGAAATTCTGGCCCGGCGCCCCGATGCTGTCGTGCTGCGCGCTGATCGCGGCCGAGGCGGCGGTGAAAGATGGGCGCGCCGACGGCGACGTGGGCAAGGCCGCCCGCGCCATGCTGCGCGCGCAATGGGCTGAGCAGAAGGATATCGGCGACACCGGCGTTATCGCCGCCGCGCTGGATGAGGCCGGGTTTTCGGCCGACGTGCTGGCCGACGGCGTGGGGGCCGGGGCGACCTATGCGTCCAACACCGCCGAGGCGGTGCAGCGCGGCGTGTTCGGCGCGCCGTTCTATATCGTCGGCGACCAGCGCTTCTGGGGTCAGGACCGGCTCGACGACCTCGAACTGCTGTTGAAAGAGCTGGCCGCGGGCAAGGGAGGCCCGAATGCCCGCCATTGATCTGGGCGGCGCGCCCTTCGCCTATCGCGAGGCCGGGGCGGGCGCGCCGGGCGTGCCGGTGCTGTTCGCCCATTGCAGCCTCGCCCATTCGGGACTGTGGAAGCCTATGCTGGAGGCGCTGGCGCCCGAGCGCCCGACGCTGGCGGCCGACATGCCCGCCCATGGCCGCAGCGCAGCCCCGGGGCCGGAGCAATCCTTGCAGCGCGTCGCGGTGGCGGGCTGCATCGCGCTGGCCGAACGGGTCGGGGCGCCGATTCACATGGTCGGCCTGTCGCTGGGCGGCGCCGTGCTGGGGCGCCTAGCGCTCGAGCGGCCCGATCTGGTGCGATCCGTCACGCTGATCGAACCGGTGTGGTTCCACCTGCTGCGCGCCAACGGCCGCGTGTCGGCGGCGGAGGAGGAAGAGGCCGCCATGGGCGCGGTGCAGCGGACCATGGAGGCCGGAGACCCGACCGCCGCGGTGCAGGCGTTCATGGACCGCTGGGGCGCCCCCGGCGGGTATGAGCGGCTGTCGCCCGAGGCGCGGGAGGCCGCGGGCCGCATCTATGTCGAACTGGCGCGCGATTTCGATCTGGTGGTCGGCCATCCGCCGGGGCAGGTGGAGGCGGCGGACATCGCCCTGATGCGGCCCCCCGCGATGCTGATGTCGGGCGCAGGGACCCCGCGCCCTGCGACCGAAGTGCTGGATGTGATCGCGGATGCGCTTCCCGCCGCCCGCCGCCGGGTGATCGAGGGCGCGGGGCATCTGAGCCCGGTGACCCACTGGCAGGCCGTGCTGGGGCAACTGCAGGCCTTTTGGGCCGACGTCGAGAGCGCCCGCGCCTGACGCCCTTTCGTATCGGGGGCTGCGCCGCTCAGGGGCATCGAGCCCCCTCGCGCCGCCGCGTCCCCAAGGGGGGCCGCGCGCACGCCGCAACCGTTCGCGCGGCCCGAACCGGCGGCGAACCCGCCCCCTCTGGCCCCGGCGGCGCGCCTGCGCTAGTCCTGTGCCCTTAGCGCCCGCCGAGGAGCCCGCCCTGATGCAAGATTTCGACCTTCCCTTCGTGCGCGCCCAGTTTCCCGCCTTCGGGCAGGAATCCCTAGCGGGCTGGGCGTTCTTTGAGAACGCGGGCGGGTCCTATCCCTGCCGCCAGGTGACCGAGCGGCTGCACCGCTTCTACACCCGCACCAAAGTCCAACCTTATGCGCCCTATCCTGCGTCCCGCACCGCGGGCGCGCAGATGGATGAGGCCTATGAGCGGATGGCCGAATGGCTGTGCGTTCCTGCGAACGACGTGCATTTCGGCCCCTCGACCTCGGCCAATGTCTATGTGCTCGCCCAAGCGTTCCGCGGCATGTGGAACGACGGCGATGCGATCATCGTCACCAACCAGGACCATGAGGCGAACTCCGGCCCGTGGCGCCGTCTTGCCGCCCGCGGCATCGAGGTGCGCGAATGGGCGGTGGAGGCGGACGGATCGCTCGACCCCGCGCGGCTCGCGAACTTGCTCGACGACAAGGTGCGGCTGGTGGCGTTCCCGCATTGCTCCAACATCGTCGCCGACATCAACCCGGTGGCGGAGATCTGCGCCATGGTCCGCGCCGCGGGCGCGGTGTCGGTGGTGGACGGGGTCAGCTACGCCCCCCACGGGCTGCCGGATGTCGGCGCGCTCGGGGCGGAGGTCTACATGTTCTCGGCCTACAAGACCTTCGGGCCGCATCAGGGCGTGATGTGCGTGCGCGAGGCGCTGGCCCGCAGCCTTCCCAACCAGTCGCACTGGTTCAACGACGACGTGCTGCGCAGCCGCCTGCTTCCCTCCGGCCCCGACCACGCCCAGATCGCCGCCATGGAAGGCGTCGCCACCTACATGGAGACGCTGGAGAGCCGCCATTTCCCCACGGGCGGCGCGTCAGACCAGCGCACCGCGCGGCTGGGCGCGCTGATCCGCGCGCGCGAGGCGGCGCTGCTGGCGCCGCTGCTCGACTGGCTGCGCGGGCGCAAGGGCGTGCGGCTGCTCGGCCCCGACGATCCGGTGCGCCGCGCGCCCACGGTCGCGCTGGCGCTGGCGATGCCGGGCGAGGAAGCCGCCGCCGCCCTGTCGCGCCACCGGGTGATGGCGGGGGGCGGCGATTTCTATGCCACCCGTCTGGTGCAGGCGCTGGGGGTCGACCCGGCCCATGGCGTGCTGCGCCTGTCGTTCACGCACTATACCTCCGAGGCCGAGGTCGCGCAGGCCATCGACGGGCTGACCGCCCTGCTCGGCGCCGACTGATCATGCGGATCATCGGCGGCAAGCATCGCGGCACGGTCCTCGCGGCCCCCGGCGCGGCGGGGGGAGGGGAGGCGCATTTGCGCCCTACCTCGGACCGCACCCGCGAGGCGCTGTTCAACCTTCTGGCCCATTCCGGCATGACCCTGCCGGGGGGCGCAACCCCGCCCAATGGCGCGCGGGTGCTGGATCTGTTCGCGGGCACCGGGGCGCTAGGGTTCGAGGCGCTGTCGCGCGGCGCCGCAAGGGTGCATTTCGTCGATGACGCCGCCGCCTCGCGCGCGCTGATCCGCGAGAACGCGGAAAAGCTGCGCGCCACCGGCGACACCAAGATCTGGAAGCGCGACGCCACCGGGCTGGGGGCGTGGACCGCCGCGCCGCACGATCTGGTTTTTCTCGACCCCCCATACGGCATGGGGCTGGGCGAGCGCGCGCTTGCCTCGGCGCTGGCTGGGAACTGGATCGCAGATGGCGCGTTGGTGGTGTGGGAGGAACGCTCCGGCGTTCCGATCACCCCGCCGCCCGGCGCCATGATCCTGCAGGAACGCGGGTATGGCGAGGCCACGATCCGAATCTACCGAATCAAGACCGCGCCCTAGATCGGTTTCCTCCTGCAATCTGATGCGGGACGTGGCGGTCGGGCGCGTTATAGTGTTTTCTCGCGGTGACGAGGACGACCCCGCGCCGCGTCGGGACGAGTACAGGAGAGTTTGAGCATGACGATCAAGGTTGGCGACACGCTGCCCGAGGCTACTTTCGTGGTGATGGGCGCCGAAGGCCCCGCACCCGTGACCACCGCCGAGTTCTTTGGCGGCAAGACCGTCGCGCTTTTCGCGGTGCCGGGGGCCTACACCCCGACCTGCAGCCTCAAGCATGTGCCGAGCTATGTGGAGAACGCCGACGCGCTGCGCGCCAAGGGCGTGGATGCGATCGCCTGCGTGGCGGTCAACGATCCGTTCGTGCTGAAGGCATGGGGAGAATCAACCGGCGCGACCGGCGCCGGCATCGATATGCTGTCGGACGCCGAAGCGACCTTCACCAAGGCGATCGGGCTTGATTTCACCGCGCCGGGCGCGGGACTGATCTCCCGCTCGCAGCGCTATGCGATGGTGGTGAAGGATGGCGTGGTCGAGGCGATCAACGTTGAGGGATCCCCGGGCGAGGCGACCGTGTCCACCGGCGGGGTGATTCTCGAACTGCTCTGACCCATCGGGCAGGGCAGGGGGGCGTGTGCGGCGAGGGCCGCGCGCGCCCTTTTTGCGTCACGCTTGGCGCGGCGGCAGGGCGGGGGAGGGCCTGACGCCCTCCCCCTGCGCCCCCCACCCCGTGGGCGCGCTCCAATCGGGGGCTCAGGCCGGAGAGGCGCCGATCGCCTCGGTTTTGGCATCGCGGGCGAAGTGATCGATCCGGTCGGCCAGCTCGAGATCCAGCGCGGTCAGCCCCTTCGCGCTGTGGGTTGTCAGCGTGATCTCCACCGTCCCATAGACATTGGACCATTCGGGATGGTGGTTCAGCCGCTCCGCGCTTATGGCGACCGCGGACATGAAGCCCCACGCCTCGGCGAAATCGCGAAACCGGAACCGCTTGGCGATGGCGTCGCGGCCGTTGGGCGCGCCCCAGTGGCGGTCTTTGAGTTCGGGAAGGGCGGCGGCGCGCTCGGCCGCGGTCAGGGGTTCGGGCATCAGTCTTGCTCCTCAGGCGGGGGGGGCGCGTGGCGGAATGGGGAATGGGCCGACAACTCGGCGATTTCATCATCCACCGCGCGCCGCTCATGCTCCAGATAGTCGGCCACCGCGCGGCGAAAGCCTGGGTCGGCGATCCAGTGCAGCGAATGGGTGGTCACCGGCAGATAGCCGCGCGCCAGCTTGTGCTCGCCTTGGGCGCCCGCCTCGACGCGGGAAAGGCCGTGGGCCAGCGCCCAGTCGATCGCTTGATGATAGCACAGCTCAAAATGCAAACACGGGTGATGCTCGGTGCAGCCCCAGTAGCGGCCGAACAGGGCGTCGCGCCCGATCACGTTCATCGCCCCCGCCACCCACGCGCCGTTCCGCCGCGCCATGATCAGCAGGATGTCGTCCCGCAGCCGGTCCTGCGCGATGTCGAAGAATGCGCGCGTCAGGTACGGAGTGCCCCATTTGCGCGCCCCGGTGTCCTGATAGAATCGCCAGAACGCATCCCAATGCTGCGGCTCGATCGCGTCGCCGGTCAGCGCAACGATCTCCACGCCGCTCTCTCGGGCGGTCTCGCGCTCTCGCCTCAGCTGCTTGCGCTTGCGCGAGGACAGCGAGGCGAGAAAGCCATCGAAATCGCCATAGCCCGCGTCGTGCCAGTGGAACTGCTGGCCCGAGCGGCGCAACAGCCCCATCGCCTCGCCCAGTTCCGCCTCCTGCTCGGTGCAGAACGTCCAGTGGACCGAGCTGAGACCGTCTCGGCCCGCAAGCTGCGTCGCGCCCTCGATCAGGGCTGCGGCGGCGGCGTTCTGGGACGCGCCGGGGCGGGTCAGGAACCGTGGCCCGGTGACCGGCGTGAACGGCGAAGCGCATTGCAGCTTGGGGTAATAGCTGCCGCCCGCTCGCTCAAAGGCATGGGCCCAAGCATGGTCGAACACGTATTCGCCTTGGCTGTGGCCTTTGAGATAAAGTGGCGAGACCCCGATCAGGCGCCCAGCGCTGCGCGCCGCCAGATGCCGCGGCGCCCAGCCCGCGCGAGGGGTGACCGAGCGCGAATCCTCGAACGCCCGCAAGAACCGGTGGGTGACGAAGGGGTGCAGCGCGCGCCCGCCAGCCACCGTCTCAGGCGCAGCGCAGGCATCCCAGTCGGCGGCGTCGATCTGTGCGATCGCGCCGTGGATCGATATCTCGACGGCGCCGTCCGCCGGGTCGGGGTCGTGCATGATCCGCTTCTCCTCGAGCCCTGCGTGGAGGGAATGGTGGCGGCGCCGCGGCGCGGTTCAAGGGGGCGGCGACGCTTTAGACCATCGGTGGGCGAAATCCCTCGAAGGTGATCGCATCGACATGGCGCAGGGCGGCGGCCGCCGCCGCCTCGGACCGGATCGTCCAGCACAGAGTTGGCACGCCGCGCGCGCGCAAGGCGCTTACCGCCCGATGGGGCAGGTCCGTCGCGCCATAGGACACGAAGTCCGCGCCCAAGTCGTCGAACCACGCCAGATCGGCCAGCGCGGCGCGCTCCGCCTCGGTCAGCCCTTCGGCGTCCTCGGGGTCGTCATAGGCGTATGACACCAGCCCCCGCGGGATCTGCGGCGCATGGTCCCGGAACCACGCCACCGCCCGCGGGTCGAACGACATTATCGCCACCGGCCCGGCATACCCCGCCAGCGCGGCGGCGGTCGCGCCTTCCAAGGCCCCCGGCCCGGCATGCTGGCGCTTGATCTCTATGATCAGCGGCACGCGGCCGGCGACCGCGTCCAGCACCTGCGCCAAGGGCGGGATCAGATCGCCGCGCCCGCCGGTCAGCGCGGTCTTCGCCAGATCCTCCGCCGAACGCGCCCGCACCGGGCCGGTCAGCGCGGTCAGCCGGTCCAGCGCATCGTCGTGGAACACCATCGCCGCGCCGTCCGCAGACGCCTGCACGTCGATCTCGATGCCATAGCCCGCATCGGCGGCGGCGCGAATCGCGGAAAGGCTGTTCTCAACCACCCCCGCCGCGCGGTCGTGCAGCCCGCGATGGGCGACGGGGCGGGACAGGAAGTTGGCGGGCAGGCGAGGCATAGGGGCGGCTCCGGGGGGCAAAGGAGCGGCCAGGCGGAGGGCGCCCGGCCGCAAAAAAGGCGCCGTCAGCGCAGCGCAAAGATCCCGTCGACCTCCACCGCCACTCCGCGCGGCAGGGCGGCGCAGCCCACGGCGGCGCGGGCATGGGGGCTCACCTCAGGCCCGAACACCTCGGCCATCAGGTTGGAGGCGCCGTTGATCACCTCCGGCTGGTCGGTGAAATCAGGGGTCGAGTTGACGAACCCGCCCAGCCGCACCACCCGCGCCACCTGATCCAGATCGCCGCCGCAGGCCGCCGACAGCTGCGCCAGCAGCGACAGGGCGCAGGCGCGGGCCGCGGCCTGACCTTGATCCACACTATAATTCTCGCCCAGACGGCCGAGCATCAGCCCGTCCGGCCCCTGGCTGACCTGCCCCGACACATAGACGAGGCCGCCATGCACCACATAGGGCACATAGTTGGCGGCAGGCGCCGGGGCGGCGGGCAGCACGATGCCAAGGCGGGCGAGAGTGGCGGCGACGGTTCCGGTCATGGCGGGACGCTCCTGCATAAGGGTGCGCCGCGCGAGGGGGCGCGCGGCGGGTCGGGCGATCATGACCGCCGCGGCAGCCGGAGGAAAGGCCTGCTATTCCTCGATCATCGCGCGGCTGAAATAGTCGGTGAACGGTTTGGTCAGATAGCTCAGCGGGGTGCGGTCGCCGGCCTTGATGAACCCCTCCACCGGCATGCCGGGCACCAGGGTCAGACCCACGAGCTTCTCCAACTCGCCATCATCGGGCGCGAGCGTCGCGGTGTAATAGGTCCGTCCGGTCCGCTCATCGGTGAACGCGTCCGGCGAGATTTTCACGACATGCCCCTCAAGCTCGGGCGTGGTGCTCGATGAGAACGCTGGGAAGCGCAACGTCGCGGGCTGTCCGGCATAGACCTGATCGACAAAGATCGTGTCGATCTGGCTTTCGATCACCAGCAGCGAATTCTGCGGCACCAGATACAGGATCGGCTCGCCGGGCGAGACCACCGAGCGGACCGAGAAAACCGTCATCCCCAGCACCACGCCGTCGATGGGCGCGCGCACGTCGAGCCGGTCCAGCCGTTCTTCGACCGAGGCGAGCTGTTCGCGCACTTGGTTCTGCTGATACTGGATGTCGCGCAGCTGGGTGATCGCCTGCTCCTGCCGGGTGGATTCAAGGTTCAGGACCTGAATCTCGATCTCCGCCACCTTGCCGCGCGATTCCGCCATCGAGGCGATCAGCTCGCCGACCTGGCCTTGCAGCCGCGCTTCTTCGCGCTGAAGGCTCAGCAAACGGTTGAGCTGCGCAAGCCCGCTGTCATAAAGCTTTTGCTGCCCCTCCAGCTCCTGCGCCACCAGCGCCAATTGCCGCTCCAGCGCGTTGGTCTGCGCCTCTGCGCCCGTGACTTGCTGGCGGATCTGGGCTTGGCGTTCGCGCAGCTGCTTGACCTGATCGGCCATGGTGCGCTTGCGCGCGGTGAACAGCTGGCGCTGGCCGGTGACGATCTCGGCGATGCCGGGGTGCTTGGTCGCGGCCAGCAGATCTTCGCCGAACACGATTTCCTCAGCCTCGGTCTGCTCGGCGTAAAGGCGGGCGGTGCGGGCCACCAGCTCCCAATACTGGGTCGCGAGACTTTCCCGCTCATTGCGCATCAGCGTGTCGTCGAACCGCAGCAGCACGTCGCCTGCGGCCACGCTGTCGCCGTCGCGGGCGCCGATCTCGCCGACCACGCCGCCGTCGGGATGCTCGACCACCTGCTGCTTGGTCGCGACCTCCACCTTGCCGGGGGCGACCACGGCCGAGGAGATGTCCGCCATCGTCGACCACAGCCCGAAGCCGAATACCAGAATGATCAGCGTCACCATGCCGATGCCCATGGGAATCCGCGACGAATAGGGGTCGTTGCCGTCGCTATCGAGACGCTGGTCGGGGGTGCGCTGCGCCGTGGGCGGCGTGCCGCCCACGGCGGGCGCGGGAACCGGGGCCTTGGGTGGCGGGGCGGCAGGCGCGGGCGTCGGGACGGTGAGCGGCGAAGGCGCGACGCCGGGGCGGCGCAGCACCTGCTCGCGCGCGGCGGCCAGCGCCTGTTCGACCGGCGATGCGGCGGGCTTTAACGCGGCGGGCGCCGCGGCGGGCATTGGCGCTGCAGCGGGGCGGGCGGCCGCGGGCGCGCTCAAGGGAGGCGCCGTCCGCTTTTCCAGCGTTGGTTGCGGGGCAGGTTGCGGGGCGGTCGCCGGGCGCGGACCGGCCGCTGGAGCGTTGGCCGGGTGCGTATTTGCCGACGGGGCGTTGGCTGATCCCGGGGCGGCGAACAGCGATTCCTGCGCGGCGCCCTGGGCGCGTCTGTCGTCGGTCATCGCTCGCCCTCCGGCGCCGAGGCCATTGGGCGCGGCCCACCCGGCGGCATCCCGCCCGATCCCGGCCCGCCGGACCCGGCGTCGACCATGCCCGACGCCTGCGCGCCGCCCGGCCCGCCTTGGGCGACCTGCGGCCAGTTGCGGACATGCTGCCGCAGCACCTCGTCCTTGGGACCGAACGCTTTGCGCACCCCGCCCTCCATCATCAAAATCAGATCGCAGTGGTGAATCGCGGCGGGGCGATGGGCCATGATGATCACCGCCTTGTTGCGCCGCTTGAGGTCCTCGATCGCAATGTTCAGCGCCTCGGACCCCGACGAATCGAGGTTTGAATTCGGCTCGTCCAAAATCACCACCGCCGGGTCGCCATACATAGCGCGCGCCAGCCCGATCCGCTGGCGCTGGCCGCCTGAAAGCTTGCCGCCCCCGGCGCTGACCGGGGTGTCATAGCCGCGCGGCAGGCCCAGAATCAGCTCGTGCGCCCCGGCCCGCTTGGCGGCCAGCACCACTGCTTCGTCATCGGGTTTCAGCGCCATGCGGGCGATGTTTTCTGCCACCGTGCCGTCGAACAGCACCACGTCTTGCGGCAGATAGCCCATGTGCCGCCCCAGATCTGCGTCGCCGTATTGGTCCAGCGCCGCGCCATCGAGCCGCACGGTGCCCGATGCCGGGCGCCACACGCCCGCGATCGCCCGCGCCAGCGTCGACTTGCCCGACGCCGACGGCCCGATCACCCCCAGCGCCTGGCCTGGGTCGACGCGAAAGCTGACCATGCGGATCGCGGCGGCCTGTTCCCCGGGCGCCACGACGGTCAGCTGCTGCGCCTCCAGAATCGCGCGGGGGGCGGGCAGCTTGGTGCGGTCGGGCATCTCGGGCGTTCTCTCCAGCAGCTCCACCAGCGAGGACCAGCCCTGCATCGCCCGCTGCACCATGGCCCATTGGCCGATCGCCTGCTCGATCGGGGCCAGCGCGCGGCCCATCAGGATCGAGCCTGCGATCATTGTCCCCCCGCTGACCTCGCCTTGGATCGCCAGCCAGGCGCCAAGCCCCAGCATGCACGATTGCAAGAACATCCGCAGGGTCTTGGACGCGGTGGAAAACCCGCCGGTGCGGTCCGACGCGGTGATCGACGCGCCGAGGGATTTGTCGCGATAGACCAGCCAGCGCGCCTGCACCGCCGGGCGCATCCCCAGCCCGTGCACCGTCTCGCCATCGCGGCGCACCGCTTCGGTGAACGCCTCGGACTGGGCCGACGCGATGTTGGCCGTTTTCTGCGATTCCTTGGAGAACGCTTGGTTCGCCCAAGTCAGCAGCACCAGAATGATCCCGCCCAAGATCGCCAGAGTGCCCATCATCCAATGGAATGAGAAGATCGCTAACACAAACACCGGCGTCCATGGAATGTCGAAAACCGCGAACGGCGCCGGCGTCGACATCAGGCGCTGAATGGATTCAAGGTCGCGCAGCCCGGTCGCCGGACGCGCGCGCTCGTTCGCCACCACCGAGCGGCGCATGATCGCGTCGAACACCCGATGGTCGAGCTTTTGCTGAAACCGCGCCCCGCGCCGCGCCAGCACCCGCCCGCGGGCGTAATCGAGCACGCCCATCATCAGCATCAGGAACGACATGATCACGACCAGCGCCACCAGCGTCGCCTCGGACCGGCTGGACAGCACGCGGTCATAGACCTGAAGCATGAAGATCGGGCTGGTCAGAACCAGCAGGTTGACGAAAAAGCTGAAAACGCCGATGGCGATGAAGAATCGCCGCCCCTCGAACAGCGCGTCGCGCAATTCTCCGACGCCGGGGGCCGTTTTGGTCTGTTCCGCGCTCATCCCTCAGCCCCCGAAGTGTCTTTTGCGCCGCGCCGCCGTCAAGATTGTGTTAATCGCAGCGGTCATACCATCCGCCCGACGTGCTGACGACAGGTTAAGGTCTGACGCGTCATCGCGTGCATCGGCTGCGGAGCGATAAAATAGGGCGGATGTTTCCGCACCGCAACACTTCCGTCCGGGGCCGCGGGGGGGCTGATTTGCGCCTTGCGCGCGCGCTGACCGCCGATAGTGTTGTCGCGCTTGCCGGGCCTCTCGCTCGGATACGAGGCTTGTGCGCTGCCACACCCGGTGGCGCGCGAGTGAACAGGCGGCGGGATGCCGATGGGGGCTGAGAAAGCTGTGAAAACCAAAATTGCCACCATGCTCGCCATCGCGGCTGTCGCCGCGCTTGGGGGATGCGCCGCGCCGAACCCGGACGCCGGGTTCATCAGCGACCCCTACGAGTCCACCAACCGCTATGTTCACAGCCTTAACAAAGGGATCGACACCGTCGCGCTGCGCCCCGCGGCGCAGGTATATGATTTCGTGGCCCCCGAGTTGGTCCAGCATCTGGCCAGCAACGCGCTCGACACCCTCGATCTTCCGGTGGCAGCGGTGAACTTCGTGCTGCAAGGCGACTTCTTGGCCGCGCTGCGCACCAGCGGGCGGCTCGGGCTCAACGTCGTGATGGGTGCGGGCGGTCTGCTGGACCCCGCGACCGAGATGGGCCTGCCCAAAGAGGAAACTGATTTCGGCATTACGTTGGCCCGCTTGGGCGTGGCCGAGGGCCCGTATCTGGAGTTCCCGGCGCTGGGGCCGATGACCGGCCGCGATCTTGCAGGCCGCGTGGTCGATGCCGCGCTGAACCCGGTGTCTTGGGTCGCGGGGATTCCGACCGAGGGGACCGCCGGCCTGCGGGCGTTCCAAGTGGTTGAGGCGCGCGACGCCTACTTCGCCGCGATCGATCGCACGCTCTATGACAGCGAAGACAGTTACATCGCGGCACGATCAGCCTATGTCCAGCTGAGGCGCCGTGCGGTGGCGGGCGGCGTGGTCGGATCGTCTCTGCCGAACGTTTTCGACCAGTGAAGCCAACAGCGGCCTTAACCGGCCGCACGCACCGACAGCGGCCTGCACCGGCCGAATGCACTGAAATCGGCCTGCAC
>JBLIKI010000010.1:0-31185 GCA_047636235.1 Paracoccaceae bacterium
GGAGCATTCACCGCGTGCCGCCACGATCGATCTTCGACTATGACGTCTCGGTTTCCGCCGACAAACGCCGCCGCACCCGGCGGCGCGGCATGTCCGGCGCGTTCGACGGGTCTCGGCGCGCGTGCGAGCATGCGGGCTGCGATCAGCCCGGAACGTATCGCGCGCCGCACTCGCCCGATCAACTGGACCAGTTTCGCTGGTTCTGCCTCGACCATGTGCGGGAATATAACCGGTCATGGAATTTCTATGAGGACTGGGCCGAGGCCGACATCGAGGAGCAAATCCGCAACGATGGCGTTTGGGACCGCCCAACCTGGAATTTCCGCGACGGCGCCCGCGCGCCCAAAGGCGTCCACGCCCATGCCGAGGGCAACGCCTGGCGCCGATTCGGCTTTCAGGACCCGATGGAGGTGCTTGGCGACAACGCCACCATCAACCCCGCCGCGCGGGAGCGGGAGAAGGCGACCTCCGACGCCCGCCGCCTGCGCCGCCTGCCCGCGTCCGAGCGTCGCGCCATCGACATTCTGGGGGTGCAGCCGGGCGAGAAACGCTCTGAGATCCGCAAGACGTTCCGCGCGCTGGTGAAATCGCTGCACCCCGACATGAACGGCGGCAGCCGCGAAGAAGAGGCCCGCCTCACCGAGGTGCTGTGGGCCTGGGAGCAGATCAAAGGCAGCCGCAACTTCGCCAACTGAGGCGCGCCGCCCGCGGCTGGGCGGCGCCTCAAGGGGACGCGCGGCCGAGCGGGGGCTAGATGCCCCCCGAGGCCGCACACCGGCGCCGCGCCCCGGGGCCGCGCCTTCGTGGCGGCAGACCCGCCGCTACCCTCGCACCGCCCGCCAGCCCGCCGCGCGGGCGTCGGCCTCAGAGCAGAACCACCGCTCGCCGTCTTCGGGCGTGATGCGAGTGCGGGCATAGTAGCGGCTGTCCGGCAGGTGATAGATCCGCCCGGCCTTTGAAATGTTGCCCTTGATCGCGCAGGCCCGGCGCGGCGCGGCCTCGGCCGCCAGCCGCGCGCCCCGCCGCCAGTCCTGCGGCGACACGGACGCCCCCTGCCACAGCCCCAACTCCGCCGCTCGCGCCGCCGATTCCGCCGCCACATAGCGATCGGTGAACGAGGCCGCCGCGCGGGCATGGCCGCCGCGGACCATGCCCGCCCCCAGATCGGCCCCGCCGACCGAACAGGCCGCGACAAGGCGGTCAAAGCTGAAATACCCCTCGGACACGCAGCGCGCCGAGGCCCCGCCCGCCAGCGCCGCCAACGCCGCGGTCGCCGTCTCGCCGCAGCGCCAGACCGCACCCTTGGCGTCGGCGCAGGTCTGCGCGGCCTCCGGCGCGTCGATGCCATGCAGGCGCACCCGCAGCCTTCCGGCCGCCGTCGCCAGAATCAGCGTGTCGCCATCGACCACCGTGACGCGGCCGGCCACCGCGCGCCCCTCGGCCAGCGCGCCGGTCGCATCGTGGCGCGCCGACGCGCCCCACGCCGCCCCGCCCCACGCCGCCAACACCAATGTCACCGCCACCACGCCCGCGCGCACCACGCGCGGCGCGCGGGACGAACCCGCTCGCTTTCCGACCACCCGTCGCTCCCTCGCACCCAGGCGCACCCCTGCGCCGCGCCGAGGCCTGACAGGCCCCGACTGGGTTCGTGTTAGCGCATCCGCCCGGGCAAATCGACCCGCCCTGACCGGCGCCCCTTGCACTTGCGCGCTCGAACCATATGCTTCGCTCACTGTTCCGAAGCGCGCCCGCGGGCATCTCCCGCCGTGCAGCGCCGGACACTCCGAAATAGATGAGTTTCACAGATGGCGGACGGCGCAGCGATGCAGGCGATGGAACCCACGGTCGATGTCGATGTGCGGGAGACCTTCGGGATCAATATGGACCTGACGGTCAAGGGGTTCGCAGACCCCTCGGACCGCGTGCCAACCCTTGATCCCACCTACCAATTCGACCGGGACACCACGCTGGCCATTCTGGCCGGGTTCGCCCACAACCGGCGGGTGATGATCCAAGGCTATCACGGCACGGGTAAATCGACCCACATCGAGCAAGTCGCCGCCCGCCTTCATTGGCCATGCGTGCGCGTCAACCTCGACAGCCATATCAGCCGCATCGACCTGATCGGCAAGGATGCGATCAAGCTGAAGGGCGGCGTGCAGGTGACCGAGTTCCAGGAGGGCATCCTGCCTTGGGCCCTGCGCAACCCCGTCGCCATCGTGTTCGATGAATACGACGCGGGCCGCCCGGACGTGATGTTCGTGATCCAGCGCGTGCTGGAGGTCGAAGGCAAGCTGACGCTGCTCGACCAGAACGAAGTCATCAGCCCCCACAAATATTTCCGCCTGTTCGCCACCGCCAACACGGTCGGCCTTGGCGACACAACCGGCCTTTACCACGGCACCCAGCAGATCAACCAAGGCCAGATGGACCGTTGGTCGATGGTGGTCACGCTCAACTACCTGCCGCACGACGCGGAATGCGAAATCATTCTGGCCAAGAACCCCGATTACCGCACCCCCGCCGGGCAGACCACGGTCGGGCGCATGGTGACGGTGGCGGATCTGACCCGCTCGGCGTTCATGAACGGGGATCTGTCGACGGTGATGTCGCCGCGCACGGTGCTGGCCTGGGCGGAGAACGCGCGCATCTTCAACGATGTCGGCTTCGCGTTCCGGGTCACGTTCCTCAACAAATGCGACGAGCTGGAACGCCAGACGGTGGCGGAGTTCTATCAGCGTTGCTTTGGCCAGGAACTGCCCGAAAGCGCCGTGAGCGTGAGCCTCGGGTGATTTCATGGCCATGAGCCAAGACAACCCGGCAGACCCGTTCAAAAAGGCGCTGGGCGAGGCTACGCGCGCGATGGCGGGCAATGGCGAGCTGAAGGTGACCTACTCGGTCGACCCGCCGGGCATGGCCGCAGACAGCGTGCGCCTGCCGCAGATCTCTCGCCGGATGACCCGCGACGAGGTGCGGCTGGCGCGTGGCGCGTCGGATGCGTTCGCGCTGCGCACCCGCTTCCACAACGTCGCCGCCCACGGCAAATACCGCCCGCAAGGCGAAATGGCGCGCGCCCTGTTCGACGCGATGGAGACCGCGCGCTGCGAGGCGATCGGGGCCAAGGCGATGCCCGGCGTCGCCGACAATCTTGACGCGCGGATCGAGGCGGAGGCCAAGCGCCTCGGCTATGCCGGGATCACCGATCCCGCGCAGGCCCCGCTGGCCGAGGCGGCGGGCTTTCTGGTGCGCAAGCTGGCCACCGGGCGCAACCTGCCGCCTGGCGCGCAGCATGTGCTCGACCTGTGGCAGGGGTTCTTGGAATCCCACGCGGCGGAGAAATTCGCCGCGCTGGATGAGGCGCTGAACGACCAGACCGCCTTCGCCCGCATGGCCCGCCAGACCATCGCCGAGCTCGGCTATGGCGAGGAATTGGGCGAGGACCCCGACCGCCCTGACGACGAAGACGAAGAAGAGCAGGAAGGCGAGGACGAGGACCAGTCCGAAAGCGACGACGGCGGCGACGAAGGCTCGGACGACGATCAGGACGGCGCCGACGACCAGCAGGCCGAAGACAGCCGCGACAGCCAGGCCATGCAGGCGGCGATGGACGACGCCGACGACATGGACATGGATCAGGACGCGCAGGCCGAGGACGGCGACGCCCCCGACATGCCGCCCCCGCCCCCCGCGGTGTCCGACGCCGATCCGACCTATAAGGTGTTCAACCAGTCCTTCGACGAAGAGGTCGGGGCCGAAGATCTGGCTGACATCGAGGAATTGGAGCGGCTTCGCAGCTATCTCGACCAGCAGCTGGAACCGCTGAAGGGCGCAGTCGGCCGCCTCGCCAACAAGCTGCAACGCCGCCTTCAGGCCCAGCAGAACCGCAGTTGGGAGTTCGACCAAGAGGAAGGCGTGCTCGACGCCGCCCGCCTCGCGCGCATCGTCGCCAGCCCGACCACGCCGCTGAGCTTCAAGGTCGAGCATGAGGCGGAGTTCCGCGACACCGTGGTGACGCTGCTGATCGACAACTCCGGCTCGATGCGCGGGCGCCCGATTTCCATCGCCGCGATCTGCGCCGACATTCTGGCGCGGACGCTGGAGCGGTGCCAGGTCAAGGTAGAGGTCCTCGGCTTCACCACCCGCGCGTGGAAGGGCGGCCAATCGCGGGAGCATTGGCTGAACGAGGGGCGTCCGGCGGGGCCGGGGCGGCTGAATGATCTGCGCCACATCGTCTATAAGCGCGCCGACACGCCATGGCGTCGGGCGCGGCCCAATCTGGGCCTGATGATGAAAGAGGGCCTGCTGAAGGAGAACATCGACGGCGAGGCGCTGGAATGGGCCTATCGCCGCCTGATGAAGCGGCCCGAGCAACGCCGGGTGATGATGGTGATTTCAGACGGTGCGCCGGTGGATGACAGCACGCTGTCGGTCAACCCGTCGAACTTTCTGGAAAAGCATCTGCGCGACGTGATCGCGATGATCGAGCGCAAGAAGGCGGTCGAATTGCTCGCTATCGGCATCGGCCATGATGTGACGCGCTATTACAGCCGCGCGGTCACGATCACCGACGCCGAGCAGCTGGCAGGGGTTATGACCGAGCAGCTCGCCGCCCTGTTCGAAAGCGATCCGCGAAAGCGGTCGCAGGCGCGCAAACGCGGCGCCCGGCGCTGATCGAGCCAGACGGAAAAGCCGCCGCGACGTAGGTCGCGGCGGCTTTTTTCATGGCCTTCAGATCCGCGCGGCCCGCTTGTTCGCCGCCCGAACCCGCAACACCGAGCCCAGCGCGAACAGCGCCGCCCCGATCCCGCCGAGCAGCGGCGCGGCGGGCAGGAACAGCACCGGCTCCACCGCCGCATAGGCCTCTAGCGAGACGCGATTCTCGAGCCCCGATTGCAGGCCGATCAAGCTTTCCTTGTGGAGCTGAAACCACAGACCGCCGAGCTCTGAGAACGCGAACGCCTCGCCCGCGGCTTGAGCCTGAGAATAATCATGGGCGGCGGCGGCGGCGGCGGCGAGCAGAAAGACGATTCCGAGAAGGCGCAGCATGGGTCTATCTCTCCGCTGGGACGCGCGCGATGCGCGGCCTCAAAATGTCGCCCACACGGCGCGCCGCCACAACCCCGATGACGAACCCGTGACGTTGCGTCATCGCGCCGGGGGCCGCGATCACCACGCCGCGCGGACCTGTCCCGCCGGTTCCCCGAACGCAATCCGGGTGGCCGCGTCGATCCGCGCCAGCGCGTCCGGCTCGCGCAGCGTAAGGCGCGCCTCCTCATCCGCGATCCAATGGCGGTGGAGCGGCAGCGCGTCCCGCGTCGCCCCCAGCTGCATCTGGAATAGCGTCGAGGTGCCGTGGAACCACGCGCATTCGCAGGCCGCGAGGTAGAATTCCCACATCCGCGCGAACCGCTCGTCATACATAGCGACTGATTCCGCACGGCGGGCCATGAAACGGCGGCGCCATTCGCGCAAGGTGTGGCCGTAATGGACGCGCCACATCTCGACATCCAGCATCCACAGGCCCGATTTCTCAACCGCCAGCGTCGCTTCGGACAGGCAGGGCGCGTATCCGCCAGGGAAGATATAGCGGCGGATGAACGGCCCGGTGACCCCCGGCGTGCCATTGGCGGAGATGGAGTGGATCAGCGCCGCGCCATCCGGCGCCAGCAGACGGCGCACGGTCGCGAAATATTCCGGCAGATGGCCGATCCCGACATGCTCTAGCATCCCGACCGAGACGATGCGGTCGAAGCGGCCCTCGACATGGCGATAATCGCACAGCTGAAACGTCACGCGATCCGCCAGCCCCGCCGCCTCGGCCCGCGCGGTCGCGATGACGAGTTGTTCGTTCGACAGCGTCACCCCCACCACCTCCACATCCGCGACAGCGGCGAGGTAAAGCGCCAGCCCCCCCCAGCCGCAACCGATATCCAGCACCCGCATCCCCGGTTTCAGCCCCAGTTTCGCGGCGATCCGGCGTTTTTTGAGGGTCTGCGCCTGCTCCAACGTCTCCTCCCCCTCGGGGAAGTAGCCGCAGGAATATTGCATGTCGGCGTCCAGCCACATCCGGTAGAAATCATTCCCCAGATCATAGTGATGGGCGACATTGCGGCGCGACGCGGATGGCGCATTGCGCTGCATGAACCGACGCAGCGCAATGTCGGCTTTTTTCAGCGCGACCTGCATCGGCGAGAAATCGAACCGCCGCTGGTTGCGAAACACCAGGTCCAGCAGGTCGGCGGCGGTCCCGCCCTCGGGTCCGTCCTCAACGATCAGGCGGCCGTCCATATAGGCCTCGGCGGCGGCGAGTTCGGGGTTGAGGAACAGCTTGCGGCCAAGGCCGGGGTCGGTGACGCGGATCATCACGTCCGGCCCCGGCGCGACGCCGCCGAACACGTCCGACGTGCCATCGGGGAACCGAACGGTCAACGTACCGACCCGGATGGCGGAGCGCATGAGTTTGGCCAAAAGACGCATCGATGGGTCACCTGCGAAAACGCGCTTTCATCAAGTGATAGCGACATGCACGTCAGAGTAGAAGCATGAACGTAATATTAAAGAAGCGACATCGCAGGCCCGGCGCAGCTGTCTCCCTGCGCCGGGCCCGGCGCAGGGACTAGATCCAGCCGGACAGTTCGTTGCGAACGATGGCTTCGATCATGTCGATATGGTCGGGCCGATCGTTGAGACAGGGGATGTAGGTGAAGGTCTCGCCCCCCGCCTCCATGAACGCGTCCTTGATCTCTTCGTTGATTTCTTCGAGCGTCTCGACGCAATCGGACGAGAACGCCGGCGCCATGATCGCGATGTTTTTCTTGCCGGATTCGGCCAGGTGCGCGACATGCTTGACCGTGTAGGGGGTCAGCCATTCTTCGGGGCCGAAGCGCGACTGGAAGGTCAGAATCACCTCCTCCTTGTCGAACCCGAGCCGTTCGCGCAGCCGCCGCGCCGTGCCCGCGCAATGGCAATGATAGGGGTCGCCCTTTTTCACCAGATAGCGCTTGGGCAGGCCATGAAACGAGGTGACCAGCGCGTCGGGGCGATGATCGAGGCCGGCATAGACTTCCTCAACCGACCGGGCGAGCGCGTCGATATAAAGCGGATTGTCGTAATAGGGCGGCACGGTGCGCACGGCCGGCTGCCAGTTGAGCTTCATCAGCGTCTGGAACAGCGCGTCATTGGCCGTGGCGGTCGTGGCGCCCGCGTATTGCGGGTAAAGCGGGAAGAACACGATCTTTTCGCAGCCCGCCGCCTGCATCGCGCGGACGCGGCTGTCGGTCGACGGGTTGCCATAGCGCATGCAGAAATCCACCAGCACTTGGTCGCCCCAAGCGTCTTGCAGGCGAGCGGCCAGCGCCTCGGTCTGCGCGCGGGTGGTGGTCAGCAGCGGACTTTCGTTCAGTTCCTTGTTCCAGATCCCGGCATAGGCGTGACCTGAGGATTTGGGGCGCTTCGACAGGATGACGAGCTGCAACAGCGGCTGCCACAGCCACGGCGAATAATCGATCACCCGGCGGTCGGACAGAAATTCGCCCAAGTACCGGCGCATCGACCAATAATCGGTGGCGTCCGGGGTGCCGAGGTTCACCAGCATCACTCCGATCCGCCCGCGCGGCACGCCGGGATGGTCTTTGGGGGCGTGCGTCAGGCGACCGTGGCCGGGGGCGTCGATTTCGGTAGGTCTCGCGTCCATGTCTGGTCTCTCCTGAGGCGTCTCGGCGGATCATCCGGGGAATTTAAGCCATGTAGGGCCGAGGTCAATCAAGCCGCGATGCGGCAACACGCTGCGCCTCGTGCGCGCGGGGCGCCCCGCCGCGGGTGGCGCCGGGTCGCAGCAAGGCTTATCTGTGAGTGATTGGGATGAGCGGAAAGGCGGGTCGCGACATGAAGGGCGGCGCATGGCGCAGGCTGGCGGGCCTGATCGTATTCGTGATGATTTTCACCGCATCGTGCAACGCGATCGGCATCAACGGCGCGGACGCCGCCGTTGCGCCCAGCGCGCAGGCGCAGCCATGACCGGGCAACGCTTCGGCGATGATTTCAGCCCCGGCGGCGCGGGCGCGCAGATGCCCCAGACGCCGGTGAAACCGATCCGCACCCCGTTCTGGTCGCGGGCGATGTTCTTCGCGCCAACCCCGCTTCTGTTCTCGATCTATGGCGAGATATTGCGCGGCGACGTCTCCGGCATCGCGCTGGAGATCGGCGCGGGCGCGGCGTTGCTGCTGGCCGCCGAGGCGCTGCGCGAGGGGCTGCGCGCCGAGGCGGCGTATCACGCCCGCGCATCGGCCGCCCGCCCGCCGATCCCCCGCAAGATCATCGCGTCGTTGCTGACCGCGCTTGGCGTCAGCGCGCTGGCCTGGCTGGCCTGGGGGCTGCCGATGGTGGCCGGCGTCGCCTTCGGCGTGCTGACCGGGCTGGTGCATTCGGCGGCGTTCGGGATCGACCCGCTGCGATCCAAAGGCCTTGCCGCGGTGCATGTCGGCGAGGCCAAGCGCGCCGAAGAGGCCGTCGCTCATGCCGAGGCGATGATCGAAGAAACCCTGACCGCAGCCCGCCGCCTTGGCGATTCGGCGCTGGCGGATCGGGTGCGCGCGCTATGCTCCGCCGCCCGCCCGGTATTGGCGCAGATCGAGGAAGACCCCCGCGATCTGGTCCGCGCCCGGCGGTTTTTGTCGATCACGCTGACCGGCGCGCGGGACGCGACGGTGAAATATGCGCGTCTGGGGGTGCAGGACACGGAAATGCGGACGGCTTTCGTCGCATTGTTGACGCAACTTGAAACCAGTTTTGAAAATCAGCGCGCCCGGCTGATCGCCGACGACAGGGCGGAGCTTGAGGTGGAGATCGAGGTCCTTTCGGACCGTTTGCGTCAGGACGGGGTCGGCGGCGCCAAATGACGCCCCCCTCGACAGGAGACTTCGCCATGACCGACACGACGCCGATCCCTGCGCCCGCGCCCGCTCCGACCGCCGTGGCGCTTAACGCCGAGGCCGCGGCCACCTTGGGCGCGCTCCTGCCCCTGCCCGCCGCCGAAATCGTCGCCGCCGATCAGGCCGACCCCGACGATCGCGCCCGGATCGAGGCGCTGGCGGCGCAGATCGACCTGACCGACGGCCAGTCGATCCTGACTTTCGGCTCGGCGGCGCAAGGGCGGCTGAATGAAATCTCAGACCGAATGCTGGACGGCGTGCGCTCCAAGGATACCGGCCCGGCAGGCGCCGCCCTGACCCGCATGGTCGGCGCCCTGCGCGGATTTGACGTGGATGAGTTGAACCCCGACCGCAAACGGTCGTGGTGGGACCGCCTGATCGGCCGCGCCACCCCGGTCGCCGATTTCATCGCCGGGTATGAGGACGTGCGCGGCCATATCGACGACGTCACCGACGAATTGCTGCGCCACGAAACCCAGCTGCTGAAAGACGTCAAGATGCTGGACAAGCTCTATGAAGAAAGCTTGGCGTTCTATCACGAGCTGGCGATCTTCATCGCGGCCGGGGAGGTGAAGCTGACCGCGCTCGACACCGTCGACATCCCCGCCAAAGAGGCCGATGTCGCCGCCGCCCCCGAAGGCGACGCGATTCTGGTCGCCCAGCATCTGCGCGACCTGCGCGGCGCGCGCGACGATCTGGAACGCCGGGTGCACGATCTGCGGCTGACGCGGCAGGTGACGATGCAATCCTTGCCCTCGATCCGGCTGGTGCAGGAAAATGACAAGGGCCTGATCGGGCGGATCGGCTCGACGCTGGTCAATACCGTGCCGCTGTGGCGCACCCAATTGGCGCAGGCGGTCACCATCGCGCGGTCGCGCGAGGCGGCGGGGGCCGTGAAGGGCGCGACCGATCTGACCAACGATCTGCTGAAGCGCAACGCCGAACAGCTCGGCGTCGCTAACCGTGAGGTGCGCACGCAGATGGAGCGCGGCGTGTTCGACATCGAAGCGGTCAAAGAGGCCAACGCCCGTCTGGTGGCCACCATCGAGGAAAGCCTGCAAATCGCCGACGAAGGCAAGCGCCGCCGCGCCGCCGCCGAGGCTGATCTGGTGAAGATGGAGGGGGAGCTGAAGGCGGCTCTGTCCGCCTCCAAGGCCCCGCAGCGCCCTGCGGCCCCCGACGCCGCTTGATGGCCGTGCGCGCCAAGACCTCGGCCAAGGCGCGGGCGCCGCTGGCGCTTGCGCTGCTGGCGGGGTTTGGCGCGTGCGCGACCGATCACGGCGCGAAATGGGCGCGCTATGAGGCGGTGATGCGCGACGCCGGGTTGATGCGCAGCGACTATGACCCGCCCGACGCGCCGTTCGTCGCCGATGATCTGATCCGCAATTTCGAAAAGGTCGCGCTGCATTCCGAATTTCCGATGGAAAACACCGCCGTTGCGCGCGAAACCCCGATCCCGCTGGACCGCTGGTCGGGCGAGGTGGAATGGGCCATGTCCGGCGACGGCCTGCGCGCCGAGGATTTCGCCGACATGCGCCGCATCACCCGCCGCGCGACGGCGCTGACCGGCCTCGGCATCGTCAGCGCCCCGCCGGGCGCCGCGGCGCGGCATGTCCATATCCGGGTTCTGATGCTGAACGCGGTGGAACGCGCGCTGATGGCCGGCGCGATGTATGACACCCCCGCCGCCACTCGCAACCGCTTCGTCATCGCGTGGCTGGAGGACGAGGACTGGCCCTGCATGGCCGTGGGCGGCGAGATCCCGATCGGCCCCGACCGCGGCAAGCGGTTTGAGGGGATCTTCATCCGCGACGAATTGCGCGGCCTGAACCGTCGGTCGTGCATCGAAGAGGAGCTCATCCAGACCCTCGGGCTTTATAATGACGGCGACGATGTGCGCCCCTCGATGTTCAACGACGACGAGGAATTCGCGCTGATCACCCGCCACGACGAGTTTTTGCTGCGGATTTTGTATGATCCGCGCCTGCGCCCCGGCATGACCGCCGATCAGGCGATGCCGGTGGTGGCGCGGATCGTCGCCGGGCTCGACCTTGCGGGCGACCCGGCGGCGACGAGGGCGGCGCGATGACACTGCGCCGGGCCGCCGCGGCGCTGGTCGCGCTGACGCTGGCGTCGGGCTGCGCCACCCGCAGCACGCAAGCGACCTATGAAGCGTTGCAGGACTGGTATCTGGCCCAAGGCCTGCTGCGCACCGATTATGACCCGATCGACGCGCCGTTCACCCGAGACGATCTGGTGCGCGATTTCGAAAAGATCGCGTTCCATTCCGAATACGCCCCCGGCGACACCCTGCGCCAGCAAGACACCCCGACCGAGCTGTTCAAGTGGTCGGACGGGCTGAGCTGGTCGCTGGACGGCGACGCGGCCGAGCCGTCCGACTATGCCGCGATGCGAGTGCTGACGCTGCGCCTCGGGGCCGCCACCGGGCTGAGCTTTATCGAGCTGCCCCCGGATGCGGTCGCCAAGCCGGACGTCACCATGATGATCCTCGGCCCCCGCACCCGCCAGGCGGTGGCCAAGATGATCCGAGAGCGCGACGACGGCCCGAGCCTGCCGCTGGTGCAGGCCTGGGCGCGCGAGGACAAGTTCCCGTGCATCGGCCATATCGGCCAGGTCGACCGCGACAAGGGCGGGATGCGGCTGCGCGCCTTCATCCTGATCAAGGCTGAGACCACGCGCCTGCTGCGCCAGTCGTGCCTGCATGAGGAATTCACCCAAGTGCTCGGCCTGTTGAACGATGGCGACGACGTGCGGCCGTCGATATTCAACGACGGGCAGGAATTCGCGCTGCTGACCCGCCATGATGAGATGTTGCTGAGGATCCTCTATGACCCGCGGCTGAAAGCAGGGATGACGGCGCAAGAAGGCATGCCGATCGTCCGGCGCATCGCCGCCGAGCTGCCGCTATGACCGCCCTGGCGATGCGCGCGCCGGTCGCCGCCTTGGCCGCGGCGCTGGCGCTGGCGGGCTGTGGCTGGGGCGGGAACGGCGGCGGGAATGGCGGTGGCGACCTGCAGGCCCCCGCGGCGCTGTCGGCCCCGGCCGCCCGGCTGGCCGACGATTTCCGCGCCGCCGCGTTCGCGCGCCCTGCCGCGGGCGGCGCACCCCAGGGGCCGGCGACGCTGCTGCGCTGGGACGGCGCGATCCCGTGGGGCTTTGACAGCACCCTGCCCAATGGCGGCGACGACGCGGCGCTGGTCGCCTTGGTCGCCGCGTCGGGCCGCGCCGCGGGCCGCGCCATGACCCGCACGCCCGATCTGGCCGATGGCGGCATCCGCCTGTGGGTAACCGCCGCGGCGGAGATCGAGCGCACCGCAGGCGCCCCCGGCGCGCGCTGCCACGGCATGCTGGGGACCGTGCGCAAGGGCCCGCGCCAAGGCGCCCCGATCGCCGTCGCCATGGCGGCCGAGGACGCGCCCCCAAGCTGGCGCAGCGAATGTCTGGCGATGTCGCTGGTGACCGCGCTGGGGCTTGCGGGCGCCCGATCGGTCGACGCGCCGCTGGTGGAGGGCGGCGAGGCGCCCGCCCTGACCCCGCTTGGCGCGACGCTGCTGCGGATTCTCTATGACCCGCGCCTAGGCCCCGGGATGACCGAGGCCGAGGCGATGCCCGTCGTCCGCGCCATCGCCGCCGAGATCGCGCCATGATCGCCCGCGCGCTCGCGCTCATCGCGCCGCTGTCGCTGGCGGGCTGCGGGGCCTCGGTCGATGCGGCGATGTTCGGCGCGTGGGAATCGATGCTGGTGGCGCAGGGCGCGATGCGCGTCGACCCCGGCGACGACATCCCCTTCGGCCCGGCGGAGCTGGAGCGCGATTTCCGCCGCGTCGCGTTCTATAGCGAGTTCACCGGCATGCCCGCCGCACCGGACCGCCACGAATCTCCGCTGACGCTGATCAAATGGACCGGCCCGGTGGGGTGGGCGCTGGCCGGCGACGCCGCTGGCCCAGATGATCTGGCGGAGATGCGCGCGCTGATCCCGCGGCTCGCCGCCGCCACCGGCCTCACGTTCATCCAAGCCGCGCCGGGCGACGCCGACATCGTGGTCGGCATCCACAGCCGGGCGGCGCGCGACGCCATGCCCGCCACGATGCGCGGCCTCGGCCTCGATCCGCGGCTGCCGGTCCCGACCGGGTGGCTGCGCAATGACCGCTGGCCATGCATGGGGGTGCTGGCGCTCGGCGGGCCGGCGGGGCCGCCCAAGGGCGCGATATACGTTCGCGCCGAGGTATCGGGCCTCACCCGCCGCTCGTGCCTGCACGAAGAGGTCGCGCAGATGCTCGGCCTGCCCAATGATGGCGACGACGTGCGGCCCTCGATCTTCAACGACGATCAGGAATTCGCGCTGCTGACCCGCCACGATGAGGCGCTGCTGCGGATCCTTTACGATCCCCGCCTGCGCGCGGGAATGACCGAGGCCGAGGGGATGCCGATCGTGCGCGCGATCCTTGAAGACTTTGATCTTTCCCGCCCCGCCCCACCGAAAGGCCAATGACATGAGCATCTTCGACTTTCTCGGCGGCCAGTTCGTCGACGTCATCGAATGGACCGACAACACCTCCGACACCCTTGTCTGGCGGTTCGAACGCCACGGGAATGAGATCAAATACGGCGCCAAGCTGACGGTGCGCGAAGGGCAGGCCGCGGTGTTCGTCCACGAAGGCAGGCTGGCGGACGTGTTCACCCCCGGCCTGTGGCTTTTGGAAACGAACAACCTGCCGATCATGACCTCGCTGCAGCACTGGGACCACGGGTTCAAGTCGCCGTTCAAGTCCGAGGTCTATTTCGTCAACACCACCCGGTTCCAAAATCTGCGCTGGGGCACGCGCAACCCGATCATGCTGCGCGATCCCGAATTCGGGCCGGTGCGGCTGCGCGCCTTCGGCACCTATACGATCCGCGTCACCGACCCCGCCCTGTTCTTGCGCGAAATCGTCGGCACCGACGGCGAATTCACCACCGCTGAGATTTCTGAGCAGATCCGCAACATCATCGTCGCGCGGTTCTCGAACGCGATCGCCGAGGCGCAGATCCCGGTCCTCGACATCGCCGGCAACACCGACCAGTTGGGCGAGATGATCCGCGCGCGGATCGAGCCCGAACTCGCCGCCTATGGCATCGCGACGCCGAGCCTGATGGTGGAGAACGTGTCGCTGCCCGAAAGCGTGGAAAAGGCGCTCGACAAGCGGACTTCGATGGGGGTGATCGGCAACCTCGACGCCTATGCGAAATTCGAGGCGGCCGAGGCGATGGAGGCCGCGGCCAAGAACCCGAGCGGCGGCGGCGGCATGGGCGCGGGCCTTGGCATGGGGATGGGGATGGCGGCGGGCCAAGCGATGGGGGCGGCGTTCAATGCCCCCGCGCCCGCCCACGCCGCCCCGCCGCCGCCGCCCCCCACGCCGGTGGAGCGGGTCTGGCACATCGCTGAGAACGGCGTCACCACCGGCCCGTTCTCGCGCGCCGATCTGGGGCGGATGGTGTCCACCGGCGGGTTCCGGCGCGGCAGCATGGTCTGGTCCGCGGGTTATGACGGCTGGAAACCGGCCGAGGATGCGGCGGAACTGGCGCAGCTCTTCACCCAGATGCCCCCGCCGCCCCCCCCCGCGCCCTGATCCCCACGCCCTGATCCCCGCGCCTCGAAAGCGCCCCAAGGGGTGCAGGGCGGGCCAGATGCGTCGCGCCCCCCCTCGGGGGGAGCGACGCGATGGGCCGAACCAACCCCGGCCCCGACCGGCCGGACACGCCTTTGCGAGGAGTCCCCTATGGACGCGACCGCCGCCCCCGCGCCCGCGCATGAACCCGCCCGCTTCCCGTGCGAGAATTGCGGCGCCCCGCTTTCCTACGCCCCCGGCGCCGACGGGCTGAAATGCCCGTTCTGCGGCCATGTCAACGCAGTGACCCAAGCCAATCCCCGGGCCGCCGCCGAGGCGCTGCGCGAACTCGACTACGCCGCCGCGCTGGCCGACACGCTGGGCGAGGCCGAGACCGCCGAGGCCCGCGTGATCCCCTGCACCACCTGCGGGGCGGAGGTCGAATTCAGCCCGACCGAGGCCGCGGGCAAATGTCCGTGGTGCGCCTCGCCGCTGGTGGCCGAACCGCAGGTCCACCCGGTCCTGCGCGCCCGCGGTGTGCTGCCGTTTCTGGTCGATGACGGGGCGGCGCGCGGCGCGATGGGCAAGTGGCTCGGCGGCCTGTGGTTCGCCCCCTCGGGGCTGGCGGAGTTCGCGCGCAAGGGCCGCAAGCTTGATGGGCTTTACATGCCGTGCTGGACCTTCGACGCGGACACCGCGACCGACTATCGCGGCCAGCGCGGCGATACGTATTATGAGACGCAGATGGCGCCGGTGGAGACCGACAAGGGCATGACCATGCAGGCCCGCCAAGTCCCGAAAATCCGCTGGCGGCGCGTGTCTGGCCATGTCAACCGCGCCTTCGACGACATCCTCTGCCCCGCCACCCGCGCGGTGGACCAAGCGGCGTTCGAACGGCTCGGCGCCTGGGATCTGATGGCTTTGGAGCCCTACGATCCCCGCTATCTGGCGGGTTTCCGGGCTGAGACGCACACCATCCCGCTGGAAGACGGCTATGCCCATGCGCGCGAGGTGATGGACCAGACCATCCGCCGCGACGTGCGCTTTGACATCGGCGGCGACCGCCAGCAGATCGAGGCGCTGCAAACCGTCATCAGCAACGTGACGTTCAAGCATATCCTCGTGCCGGTATGGCTGGCGGCCTATCGCTATCGCGGCAAGGCGTACCGCGTCAGCGTCAACGGCCGCACCGGGCAGGTGCAGGGGGAACGTCCCTATTCCGCGTGGAAGATCGCATTCGCGGTGCTGATCGGCGGGCTGGTCGCGGGCGGGGTCGGCTATCTGGTGGCGACGGGGCAGCGTTAGCGCGCGCTCACTCCCCCGCCCCGGCGCGCTGGGAAAACCGCCGCTCGAAGATGCCCTCGGCGATGCGGTTCTTGAGGATCTCGGTCGAGCCGCCCGCGATCATCCAGCCCCGGGTGCGGCGCAGGCAATATTGCACGGTGCTTTCTTCGGAGAACCCGTGCCCGCCCATGATCTGCAGCGATTCATTGGCGGCGAAATGCCCCGCCTCGTTGCACGCCAGCTTGGCGATCGCAGTGTCTTGGGCGGATGGCAGCCCGCCCTCGGCGTTCGCCACCGCGCGCATCAGCAGCAATTGCGCCCCCTCCAGCCGCATCGACATCTCGGCGAACTTCCATTGCAGGCCCTGGAATTCGCACAAGGCCTTGCCGAACTGTTTGCGGGTCATCGCGTGATCCCGCGCGACGTTGAACGCATGGCGCCCGACCGCCAGCGCGCGCGCGGAATTGCCCAACCGCTCGACGTTGAAGCCCGCGATCTGCTTTTTGAACCCACCCTTGCCGAGCAGCACGTTTCCCGCAGGAATGCGGACATTGTCGAAATGCAGCGCCGCCCAATCCTCTCCATTCATGAAGGCGGACGGCTTGCCGATCTCGAACCCCGGCATCCCGCGCTCCAGCAATACCGAGCCGATGCCCCCCACCCCCGGCCCGAACCGGACATAAATCAGAAACAGGTTCGCCTCGGCGCTGTGGGTGCCGAATATCTTGGCGCCGTTGATCAGGAAATCATCGCCGTCCGGGGTGGCCGAGGATGTGAGTTCGGTCACCGCCGATCCGGCCCCCGGTTCGGTCATGCCAAGCGAGATCGCCGCGCGCCCCGCCAGCAGATCGGGCAGGAACCGCGCCTTTTGCGCCTCGCTCGCATATTCCGCGAAGGTGCGGATCGGGCCGAAATTGCCGGCTTGGACCACGTCGCCGGACCTCGGGCAAACCTCCGCCACCGCCTGAATCGCCAGAATCGCGTCCATCAGCGTGCCGCCCGCGCCGCCATCCGATGGCGCGAACGGAATGCCGAGCAAGCCAAGCTCCGCGCATCGCCGCGCCACCTGCCACGGGAATTCGCGCGCGTTGGCGCGCGCCGCCGCGCCGTCCGCCAATTCCGCCAGCGCGAATTTGCGCACCGAGTCGTGGAACATCCGCTGCTCAGCGCTGAGGTTGAAATCCATGGTCTGCGTCTCTCCGCCTATGGTGTTTGGCTCGATCCTACCCCGAACCGCCCCCCGAGGGGCCAAAGCGCAGATCAGCCCTCCCTTGGATTTTGGCAGTGTCGCGCTCGCCCCGCCCGGCGCTAGGATCACCCAACGCACTCCGGGGGAGGATCCGAGATGTTCGACCGATTGACCGAAACCGGCGCGCCGGGCGGCCCGCTGGCGCTGCGCGGGCGCGACCTGTGCGCGCGGGTGATGCTGCGCGCCGGGGATGACGACACCCTTGTGACCATCACCCGCGGCGCGGTGACCGAGGCGCGGCGCGGCCCGTTCGTGATGCCGTCCTGGGACTTTCGCCTGTCAGCCCCGGGGCACGAATGGGCGGCGTTTCTGGCCCCCGTCCCGGCGCCCGGCTCACACGATCTGATGGCGATGCTGCGCCGGGGGGCGCTGCGGCTTGACGGCGATCTGCACCCGATGATGGCCAATCTTCTGTATTTCAAACTGCTGCTGGCATCCTTGCGCCCGACCCCCGAGACCGCATCATGACCGTCCATATCGAGCCGATCATCGGCCGCTACGCGCACCTCACAATCCAAGGCGTCCCGCATCGGGTGTATTGGGAGGAAGCGGGGCACGGCATCCCGCTGGTGTGCCTGCACACCGCAGGCTCGGACGGGCGGCAGTTTCGCGCGGTGCTCAATGATCCCGAAATCACCGCGCATTTCCGGGTGATCGTGTTCGACATGCCGCGGCACGGCAAATCCTCCCCGCCCGCGGATCAGGTCGACGCGCCATATGCGCTGACCTCGGACGCCTATGCGGCGCAGATATTGGCGGTGTGCGACGGGCTGGATCTGGATCGGCCGGTGGCGATGGGCTGCTCGATCGGCGGGCGGATCGTGCTGCATCTGGCGCACCAGCATCCCGAGCGGTTCCGCGCGCTGATCGGGCTGCAAAGCTCCGCCCATGTCGCGCCCTATTACGACACCTCATGGCTCGACCGTCCGGACGTGAACGGAGGGGAGATCTGCGGCGCCATCGCCTATGGCCTGATCTCGCCGCTCAGCCCCGAGGACGCGCGGTGGGAGACGGTCTGGCACTATATGCAGGGCGGCCCCGGCGTGTTCCGCGGCGACATGCACTTTTACAAGGTCGACGGCGACATCCGCGGCCAGATCGCTGAGATCGACATCGCCCGCTGTCCGATCCACCTGCTGACCGGGGAATACGATTATTCGTGCACCCCCGCCGACACCCGCGACCTTGCGGCGCGGCTGGGGACGACGATGACGGAAATGGCGGGCCTCGGCCATTTTCCTATGAGCGAGAACCCGAGCGCGTTCCTAGCCTATCTGCGCCCGGTGCTGGACAAGATCCGCGAGGGATGACGCGCCCGGCGCCGTCCTGCCGGGGGGGAGAAAACGCGAAAGCCCGGCGACATCGCTGTCGCCGGGCGATCCGCAACCCGTTGAAGGGGCGCGATAAGCGGGGTGGTGGAGCTGAGGGGACTCGAACCCCTGGCCTTCGCATTGCGAACGCGACGCTCTCCCAACTGAGCTACAGCCCCGCCGTGGCGCTGCTTTTATGGGGGGGCGCCGACCCTGTCAAGCGCCACCGAACAGGTTATCCGACGAATTCCGGAGCGCCCCCCTCGCACCCCGCCCGGCGCAATCTGCCGCGCCCCCGGAACGGGTCATTACCCCTGCGCGCCGGTTGAACCCGACGGCCGCTACGGCTACCTGTTAGGCCTTAGCTGATTGAAAGGGCGCGACCTGATGGGCTCAATTGCGATGATCCTCCTCATGATCCTCAACCTCGCGTGGTGGGTGGTCATCATCCACATCGTGATGAGCTGGCTGATCAACTTCGACGTGATCAACACGCGCCAGGCCTTCGTCGCCAATGTATGGCGGATGTTGGAGCGGCTGGTGGAGCCGGTGTATCGCCCGATCCGCAACGCGCTGCCATCCTTGGGCGGGCTCGATCTGGCGCCGCTGTTGGTGCTGCTCGGGATCGCGGCGCTGCGGATCGTGATCGCCAACAACATGATGGCCTACTGACCCCCATGCAGGGCGCGCCGTGGGAGGAAATCCCCGGCGGGCTGCGTCTGCATCTGCGGCTGACGCCCAAGGGCGGGCGCGATGCGCTCGGCCCGATCGGGCATGACGCGGACGGGCGCGCGCATCTGATCGCGCGGGTGTCTGCGCCCCCGGTGGACGGGGCGGCAAACGCGGCGCTTTTAAAGCTCGCCGCCAAGAAGCTTGGCGTGCCGAGGTGCGACGTGTCTTTGGCGCGTGGCGCCGCCGCGCGGATCAAGACGCTTGAGATCGCAGGCGACCCCGCCGCCCTGATCGTCGCCCTGCACGCCGCCGCAGGCATGTGACCGGCGCAGTTCAGCGCGGGGCGCGGGGCGCAGGCCGGGGTGCGGCGCGGCAGTTTCCAGCCACTGCGGCGGGGTGCATTGCCGCGTGCCTCTCAATCGCCTAAACCCCTCAGCGTCGCAGACTGGGAGGATGGTCGATGTATCGCGTGTGGAATTTCGTTGCCGAGTATTCGGTGCTGCTGATCCTGGGCGCGCTTTCGGCGCTGGTCTGGGCCAACATCGATCCGCACAGCTACCACGCCTTCGTCGATTTCCCGTTGATGGAACACACTTGGGTCGGCCATCTGCACACCGACGCCGCGGGCGTCGCATCGCGCACCCTGACGGTGCATTACCTGATCAACGACGTGGCGATGGCGCTGTTCTTCGCCATGGCCGGCAAAGAGGTCTGGGAGGCGGTGATCCTCTCGGACGGGTCCTTGCGCGGCAAAAAGGCGATGACCCCGCTGATCGCCACCGTCGGCGGCATGCTGGGGCCGATCGCGGTCTACCTGGCGCTGGCCTCGCTGATGGGGTCGACCACCTTCGACGCGGTGCGCAACGGCTGGGCGATCCCGACCGCGACGGACATCGCGTTCTCTTACCTGATCGGGCGGCTGGTGTTCGGCGCGGGGCACCCGGCGGTGCGGTTCCTGCTGCTGCTCGCGATCGCGGACGACGCGGCGGGACTGGTGATTCTGGCGATCTTCTACCCGTCCGGCGATCTGCAGCCGGTGTGGCTGCTGGCGTCCGTCGGCGCCGCTGTTGCGGTCTATCTGCTGGCCAACCGCCTGCCGCGGATGCTGGATGCGGGGCGCAAGGACAAGCCGGTGTCGAGCATGGTGCGCGCCAAGCTCAGCTTCTGGCCCTATGCGCTGGCGGGCTGCGTGTCGTGGTACGCGTTCCAGGAATCGGGCATCCACCCGGCGCTGGGGCTGCTGCCGATCGTGATGACCATCCCCCATGCGGACGTGAATTTCGGCTTTTTCTCCGAAGCGGAAAGCCACCTCACCGACCTGCTCAACTCGATCGAGCATATGCTCAAGCGCCCGGTTGAGCTGATCCTGTTTTTCTTCGGCCTCGCAAATGCGGGGGTGGAGCTGAACTTCATCGGCGACGCGACCTGGCTGGTGCTGGCGGGCCTGTTGATCGGCAAGCCTGCGGGCATTCTGCTGATGGGCTGGATCGCGGCCAAGCCCATGGGCCTCGGGCTGCCGGTGGGGATGCGGATCGCCGATCTGTTCGTGCTGGGCTGCGTGGCGGCGATCGGGTTCACGGTGTCGCTGTTCGTCGCCTCGGTCGCCTTCGCGCCCGGCCCGGTTCAGGACGCGGCCAAGATGGGCGCGCTGCTCAGCTTCGGCGCCGCAGGCCTCAGCTTCGCCGCCGGGTGGCTGTGCAAGGTGCAAAAACAGGACGGCTGATCGCGAACGCATCGCGGTTCGGCGCCCGCGCCCCCTGACCGGGGCGCGGGCGTTTTCATGTGCGATCAGCATTAAGGCGCCCTTCACCGCTCACGTTCATGGTTCCCCCGATAAGGGACAAGGGGCGGGGGCCACGGTGATCGAATTCAGAGATGTCAGCAAATCGTTCTGGAACGGCAAGTTCCGCACGGTGATTCTGGCCGGGGCCAGCTTTCAGGTGCCGTTGGGCAAGGGGCTTGGCATCCTTGCGCGCAACGGAACCGGCAAATCCACGCTGATCAACATGATGGCCGGGATCGAACGCCCCGATGAGGGGGAGATCATCCGCGCCGCCCGCGTGTCGTTCCCGGTGGGGATGCGGCCGGGGGTGGTCGGCGCGCTCAGCGGGGCGGCCAATGTGCGCTATGTCGCGCGGATCTACGGCGCCGATCCGGATATGGCGGAGGCGTGGGCCGCGGATTTTTCCGAACTCGGGCCGCATTTCTTTTTGCCGGTGCGGACCTATTCGTCGGGGATGCGCGCGCGGCTTGGCATCGCGCTGCTGCTCGCGCTCGATTTCGACGTGTATCTGATCGATGAAGCGTTCTCGGTCGGCGACGGCGCCTTCGGGGAAAAGGCGGCGCTGTTTTTGCGCGACCGGCTCAGCCGCGCGACGGTGGTGATGGTGTCGCATAACCTGCGGCAGCTGCGCAGCTTTTGCGAAAGCGCCGCGGTGCTGGACCAAGGGCGCCTGACCCTGTTCGACAGGTTCGACGATGCGGAGGCGGCGTATCATGCCCAAGCCGCTTGAACTGATCGCCGACGACGACGCCCGCGTCGCTCGCCGCAAGGCCAAACGCGCCGAGGCCCGCCAGATGGCTGAGGACGCAGTCCAGCAGGACGCGGTATCCGCCGCCGCGCAAGACGCCGCCGCCCGTCGCCGCCGCCAGCGGCAGGAGGCGGGGGCGAGGGCGGACGCCGTGGCGCGCTCTCACCCCGCCGAAGCGATGGGCGCGGCCAAGGCCGCCGCCGCGATGCCCGCGACGGCGCCCGAAGTGACGCCCGCGACGGCGCCCGCGACGATGCCTGGGCTCGACCCGCTGGCCCCGACGGGCGGCGCCCTGCCCGCCGGTCTGCCGGACCGCACCGTTCTGTCGCCGCAGCAACGCAGCCGCCTGCGCGCCCAGCGCAAGCGCGAGACCCGGCGCGCCGAGCGTGGCGGGGTGGGCAAAACCGCCGAGGCGCGGCCGCCCAGCGCAAGCCCGGCGCAAGCCCCGGCGCAGGCTTCTGCGCAAGCCCGCCCGCAAACCCGATCTCCGGCCCCGATGCCCGCCCCCGCCGCGCGCCGGACCTCGCCGCAGCCCGCGCCCGACCCGCAGGCGGAGGCCGCCGACGCCCTCGCCGTGTTCGCGGAGATTCAGGCTGAGCAAGCCGGCCGCGTCATCGCCCTTCAGCGCGACATCGCCTCGCGTCGGCGGCGCCGGGGCTGGATGATGACGCTGCGGCTGCTGCTGTTGGTGATCCTGCCGACCGCGCTGGTCGGGGCCTATTACTATGGGCCTGCGACGGAGCTTTATGTCTCCGAAAGCGCCTTCGTGGTGCGCGCGGCGTCCGAGCCGCCATCCGCCGCCGGCGGGCTGGCTGCGGCGTTGGGGGGGGGCGCGGGCGGATCGATACAGGACTCGATCTCAGTGCAGGACTATGTGCTGTCGCGCGACGCGCTGGCGCGGCTCGACGCCGATCTGGGCGTGATCGCGCAATGGCAGGACCCTGCCATCGACCCAATCCAGCGCCTGCGCGCGAATGCCGGGGCCGAAGACGCGCTCGCTCATCTGCGATCCATGGTGTCGGTCGGCTATGACCCCGCCGAATCGCTAATTCGTATGGAGGTGAGCGCCACGACCCCGGCGATGGCGCAGGCGATGTCCGCCGCCCTGATCCGCTATGCCGAGGAAATGGTCGACGGGCTGTCGACCCGGATGCGCCGCGACATGGTTGAGGATGCCGAGCAGCAGGCCGACGCCGCCCGCATCGCGCTGAACCAGGCCAATGTCGACGCGGCGCGTCTGCAAGAACGGCTGCGGGTATTCTCCGCCGAAGCCGAGGTCGGGGGGGAGCAAGCCGTGATTGCGACCCTTGAGCAGGAGCGCGAATCGCTGCGCGCGCGCCTGTCGGACCTGCTGACCTACGCCCCCGCCAACGACCCGCGGGCCGAGGATCTGCGCCGTGCCATCGCGTTCCGCGAGGGGCGGATCGAAACCCGGCGCGACCGGATCGTCGGCGGCGGGGCGGACGGCGCCCTGCAACCCCCGTCGGCAACCCTCGCCGGGGCCCACGCGCAGATGGAGCGCGCCCGCGCCGAAATCGCCGCGAGGCAGGAGATGTTCATGTCCGCCCAATCGGGGCTGGAGGCCGCCCGGCTTGAGGCGAGGCGTCAGATCAGCTATTTGGCGGTGATCGTTCCTCCGGCCCTCGCCGACGCGCCGATGCGCCCCAGACGGGCGGCGAACACTGCGCTCGCCTTCGTCATTTTCTTCGGGCTCTATCTGGTCGCGTCGCTTACGGTCTCGGTGCTGAGGGAGCAATTCAGCGCATGAGGATCGCAGCATGGACCACGCCCCCGCCACCCAATCCGCAAAACCGGGGCCCGTCACCGTAAACGGTCCCGTGTCCGAGGTCCGGTTCGGCGGCGGCGCGCCGCTGTCGATCATGGCCGGGCCGTGCCAGCTGGAATCAGAGGCGCACGCGCTGGCGATCGCGGGCGAGATGGCCGGGATCTGCGCGCGCCACGGCGTCGGGTTCGTGTTCAAGGCCAGCTATGACAAGGCCAACCGCACCTCGCTGGGCGGCAAGCGCGGCGTCGGCATGGACAAAGGGCTTGAGATTTTGGCCGCCGTTCGCAGCGCGATCGGCTGTCCGGTGGTGACCGACGTGCACGACGCGCACCAATGCGCGGTGGTGGCGCAGGCGGTCGACATCCTGCAAATCCCCGCCTTTCTGTGCCGCCAGACCGACCTGCTGCTGGCGGCCGGGGAAACCGGCGCCGCGATCAACGTGAAAAAGGGCCAGTTCCTCGCGCCTTGGGACATGGAGCATGTGGCGGCCAAGATCGCGTCCACCGGCAACGACCGGGTGATGCTGTGCGAGCGCGGCACCTCGTTCGGCTACAATACGCTGGTGACCGACATGCGCGGGCTGCCGACCATGGCCGCGACCGGCTGGCCGGTGATCTTCGACGCCACCCATTCGGTGCAGCAGCCCGGCGGGCTTGGCGGCGCGTCCGGCGGCCAGCGCCGGTTCGCGCCGGTGCTGGCGCGCGCGGCGGTCAGCCTCGGGGTCGACGGCGTGTTCGTCGAGACCCATGAGGATCCGGACAACGCCCCCTCGGACGGCCCGAACATGATCCCGCTGTCGCGGATGAACGAGGTGATCGGCGATCTCGCCGCCTTCCACGCGCTGGCGCGGGCGCACGCCCTGCCCGCCCTCGACTGACCCCAAGCCTTCGGAGAGCCCCATGCAGACCATTCTCATCACCGGCGCGGGCCGCGGCATCGGCCTTGCGCTGACCCGCGCGATCATCGCCCGCGGCGACGCCGTGATCGCCACCGCCCGCGACCCTGAAGCCGCCGAGGCGCTGGCCGCCGTGATCGCCGGGGCGCCGGAATCGCGGCTGCTGCCGCTTGACGTCACCGACCCCGAATCGTGCCACACGCTGGCGGGCGCGCTGACCGGCGTGTCGATCGACGCGCTGATCTGCAACGCAGGCGTCTATGAGGGGCGCGGCAAGATCACCGACCCGTCGCACACGCTGGACGGCTGGACCCGCAGCCTGATGACCAACGTGGCGGGGCCGTTTTTTACGATCCGCGCGCTGCTGCCGCTGCTCGCGCGGCCCGGCCGGATCGGGATCGTGTCGTCAAAAATGGGCTCGCAGCAGGTGGCGGGCGGCGGCGGCTATGCCTATCGCGCGTCCAAGGCGGCGGCGATCAATCTGGCGCGCAACCTCGCGGTCGATCTGAAGGCCGACGGAATCGCTGTCGCGGCGTGGCATCCGGGCTGGGTGCGCACCGACATGGGCGGCGGCGGAGCAGACATCTCGGTCGAGCAAAGCGCCGAGGGCCTGCTGGCGCGGCTTGATGAGCTGAGCCTCGAGACCACCGGGTCGTTCCAGGCCTATGACGGCGAAACGCTGCCTTGGTGAAAACCGGGGCTTGGTGAAAACCGGGGCTTGGTGAGACGCGCGGTCGGCCTGATCCGTCAGGCCGACCCGCCCACCGCCGACAGCACCGCGGGATCGACGCCGATCTTGCCCAGCGCGGCGGCCCATTTCGCATCGTCCGCGTCGCCCAGCACCAGATCCGGGTCGCCGGGGCACGACAGCCAGCCGTTGCGCTGCAATTCCCCCTCCAACTGACCGGCCGACCATCCGGCATAGCCTAGCGCCAGGATCGCGCGCCGCGGGCCGTCCCCGCGGGCGATGGCGCGCAGGATTTCGACGGTGGCGGTCAGCGCCAGTCCGTCTTGCAGCTTGTGGGTCGCGCCGGGGGTCTCAAAGTCGTCCGAGTGCAGCACGAAGCCGCGCCCCATCTCCACCGGGCCGCCGAAATGCACCGCGATCTTCTCCGCCGCGGCGGTCGGTTCGATCTTGAGCTGGCCGAGCAGATCCTCCAGCCCGACCTCGCGGCTCGGTTTGTTGACGATCAACCCCATCGCGCCCTTGGCGGAATGCTCGCACACATAGACGACGCTGTGGCTGAACCGCGGATCCTCCATCGCCGGGGCGGCGATCAGCATCACCCCGGCCAATGACTCCGGGGCGTTCTTTGGCGCGGGGCTGCCTGAGGATTGTGTCATGGGCTTCATGGTGGCGCGTCCCGGTCATTGGTTCAACAGTGCGCAACGGCGCAGGTGGCGCAGGTGGCGCAGATCGCCATGGTGTGATCACGCGCCTCTCCCACCGTGAACCAGTTTGCCCTACTAATACATTCATGGATGAAAATTTCGCTTATCTTCTGCGCGCGGCCACATTGGCGGCGGCAGTGATCGCGGGGCCCGCGCTGGCGGGCGGCCCGTATGCGTCCACCGCCCTGCTAACCGGCTGGGCCGAGGACGAAGGCGCGCGAATCGCGGGGCTGAGCATCGAGCTGGCCCCGGGGTGGAAGACCTATTGGCGACAGCCCGGCGACGCCGGGGTGCCGCCGCGGTTCGATTGGTCGGGGTCGGACAACGTGGCCGAGGTGACGGTGATCTGGCCGCGGCCCCATGCCTTCGACAGCTTCGGCTATCGCACCATCGGCTATAAGGATGCGGTGACGCTGCCGCTTCGGGTGGTGGCCGTGGACCCCTCGATGCCGGTCACGCTGCGGCTGTCGTTCGATTACGGGGTATGCTCGGACATCTGCGTGCCCGCCCGTGACGAGCTGAGCCTGCTGATCGCGCCCGGCGAGGGCGGCGCGACCCCCGCGATCGCCGCCGCGCTGGTCGCCCGGATCACCCCCGCCGCCGAAGCGGGCCTGAGCGTGGAGCGGTGCACCATCGCAGGCGCCGGCGACGCGCGTCGGTTCGAGGGAGTTTTCCGCCCCTCGGCCCCCTTCGCCGCCCTGCCGGTGGTGGTGATCGAGGCTGGAGAGGATTTCTGGTTCGCCCCCGCTGAGGTGACCGTGAAAGACGGGCTGATCCATGCCTCGGCCGCAATGGAATCGATGACCCCCGGCGCGTGGATCGACCGCACGGCGATCGATGTCACGCTGCTCGGCGACGATCAGGCCATCGCCGTGGCGGCCTGCGGCGGCTGACCTCGGCCCAATGCTGCACCAGCGAAGCGCCCCGACCGGGGCGCTTTTCGCATTTCAGGGGGGCTGGAGCGTGGTGGAACCCGCCGCCCGGCCTGTGCGTCAACATGAACGCGCAACAAAATTACAACTTTAGCCTCGGTGGCTTATTTTTATTGCGCGCACCTGTTGCACAACTCCGCGCCATCCGCTATCCACGGGTGCAGCGCAACACGAGCGGGGCGGCGCCCCTCCGCCGCCGTCCCCCGGCGCGGCGGCCACCCAAGGACCGGGGTCATGGCGCAGGAGACCGATATGTTCGACAACATGCCCCGCGGCACGATCTGCATCGAAGACATCGAAATCGGCATGACCCGCCACGTCCGCAAAACCATCGCGGACCGGGATATCGAGCTGTTCGCCGAAATCTCCACCGACCATAACCCGGTGCATCTGGACGACGCCTACGCGCAGGACACCATCTTTGGCGGGCGAATCGCCCACGGGATGCTGACCGCGGGGTTGATTTCCGCCGTGATCGGCGAGCAATTGCCGGGCCATGGTTCGGTCTATCTGGGCCAGTCGCTGAAGTTCATGGCTCCGGTCCGCCCCGGCGACACCGTCGTCGCCGAGGTCACGGTGCGCGAGATCGACCATGGCCGACGCCGCGTGACCCTTGATTGCCGCTGCCTCGTGGGCGATACGGTCGTATTGAAGGGCGAGGCGCTGGTGCTCGCGCCCTCACGCAAATTCGACTGACGCCCGCCGCGGCGGGCCCCATCGACCGGGCCGCGCCGCGGCGGGCCCCGAGGGAAGGCTGCCTATGCGGATCATCACCGGGATCGACGCCGTTCAGGCATCGGACCATGGCGCGTCGGCCGCGCTCGGCAATTTCGACGGGGTGCACCGGGGGCATCAGGCGGTGCTGGACGCCGCCCGCCTGCCAGGCGCGCCGCTAGGCGTCGTGACGTTCGAGCCGCATCCCCGCGCGTTCTTCGCCCCCGGCGCCCCGCCGTTCCGCCTGATGACGCCTGAGGCGCGGGCGCACAGGCTGGAAAAGCTGGGCGTGGAACTGTTGGTCACCCTCGATTTCAACAAGGCGCTGGCGTCCCTGACCGCCGAAGCGTTCGCGCGCGACGTGCTGGCGGGCGCGCTCGGCCTGCGCCATGTAGCGGTCGGCGCCGATTTCCGGTTCGGCAAAGGGCGCGAGGGCGACGCCGACACGCTGACCGCCTTGGGCGCCACCTATGGCTTCGGCGTCTCGGCGGTGGAGCTGGTGGGTGGCGAGGAGGCGTTTTCGTCAACCGCCATCCGCGTCGCGCTGGCCGAAGGGCGCCCCGAGGAAGCCGCGCGCATGCTCGGCCACCGCCACCGCATCGACGGGCGGGTGGTGCATGGCGAAAAGCGTGGCCGCACCTTGGGCTTTCCCACCGCGAACCTCGATCTGACCGGCCTGCATCTGCCGCGCTTCGGCGTCTATGCGGTGGGGGTCGACGTGCTCGACGGGCTGTATAAGGGGCGGTATCGCGGCGCAGCCTCCATGGGGGTGCGCCCGACCTTTGGCGCCAATGTCCCGAACCTTGAGGTGCATCTGCTCGATTTCGCAGGCGATCTTTACGGGGCCGAGCTGTCGGTCGCGCTGGTTGCCTTTCAGCGCCCGGAAATCAAATACACCACCGCCGAGGCGCTGGTGGTCCAGATGCACGACGATTGCGCGCAGGCGGCGGGCCTGCTCGCGGCGGAAGGGCTTTGACCCCCGCCATCCCGCCTTTGGCCCGGCTGCGGGGCGCCGCGATCACCGCCCGCGCGGCGCGGCGAAATGCGGGTGGCAGACGCGCCGCGCAGCGCTGGACCCGGGCGGGCGGCTGTGGTCATCTCCGCGACATGACAAGTGATATCGACCGTGCCGGGCTGACCCCGGAATATTGGCGCAACACTCCGTTGGACAAGATGTCCCGCTTGGAGTGGGAAGCCCTGTGCGACGGCTGCGGACGCTGCTGTCTGCTCAAGCTTGAGGACGAAGACAGCGGCGGCGTCGCCTATACCGACGTGCACTGCCGCCTGTTCGATCCCGACACCTGCCGCTGCGGCAACTATGCCCACCGCAAGCGTCTGGTGCCCGGCTGCGTGCAGCTGACGCCGGAGAACCTTGAGGCCTCGGCCGCGTGGATGCCGGAAACCTGCGCCTATCGGCGGCTGCACGAAGGGCGCGACCTGCCCGACTGGCATCCGCTGATCACCGGCGACCCGGACAGCCCGCAAAAGGCGGGAATGTCGATGCACAACCGCTCGGTCCCCGAATGGGAGGTCGACGAGGACGATCTGGAAGATCACATCATCGAAGGGATGCTCTAGGCCATGTGGTTCACCTCGGACAATGCCGGCCCCGCCCATCCCGCGTTGATCGACGCCATCGCGGGGGCCAACGAAGGCTATCGCAAATCCTACGGCGCCGATGACCAGAGCATCCGGGTCCGCGACCGAATTCGTGAGCTGTTCGAGGCCCCGCGCGCCGAGGTCTATCTGGTCTCCACCGGCACCGCGTCGAACGTGATCGCGCTTGGCGCGATCTGCCCGCCCTGGGGCGCGCTGTTCTGCCATACCCACGCGCATATCGAGGAAGATGAGTGCGGGGCCCCCGAATTCTACACCGGCGGCGCCAAGCTGACGCTGGTGCCCGGCGATCATGGCCGGATGGACCCGGACGCGCTGCGCCAAATCATCAGCCACACCGGGCGCGGCGGCGTGCACAACGTGCAGCGCGGCGCGGTGTCGATCACCCAAGCGACCGAATTGGGCGCGGTCTATTCCGCCGCGCAGATCAGCGCGCTGACCGGGGTTGCGCGGGACTATGGCCTGCCGGTGCACATGGACGGCACTCGGTTCGCCAACGCGCTGGCCCGGCTTGGCGGCACCCCCGCCGAGCTGTCGTGGAAGGCAGGGGTGGACATCCTGTCGCTCGGCGCCACCAAGAACGGCGCGCTGGCCGCCGAGGCGATCATCCTGTTCGAGCCGGAGCGCTTTGAGGGCAAGACGTGGGAGCTGGAGCTGCGGCGCAAGCGCGGCGGGCACCTGTTTTCCAAGATGCGCTATGTCGCGGCGCAGATGGAGGCATGGCTCGAGGACGGCCGCTGGCTTGATCTGGCGGGCCGCGCCAACGCCGCCGCCGATGCGCTGGCCGAGGGGCTGCGCGCGGTCGATGGGGTCGAGTTCCTGCACCCGCCCGAGGCCAACGCGCTGTTCGTGTCGTTCCCGCGCGAGATGCACCGCCGCGCCGACGCCGCCGGGGCGCATTATTACATGTGGCCGTTCGATCAGTCGCTGGAAGGGCCGGGGGACGCGATGATCTCCGCCCGGCTGGTGTGCAACTGGGCGACCGAGGCGGAGGATATCAACGGGTTCGTGGCGGCGTTGAAGGGGTGACCCCTCGCCGGGGGGCGGTCTAGCGTTCGGCTAGGCTGTCCCTTGGGCTTGTTACTGCCAACCGACTGAGCCAAGGCCGCTAAACAGACAAACCAAACATGCTTTTCGTCGACTCGCTCAATCCCGTGCTTCCGATGCGGTCCTAGCATGTAGGATATCAATGAGTGCTCGCGGACATAGCATTCTATGCAAGCTGCCAAAAATATTAGCACAAGAAGCGTAAATCAGGGAGAAACAATCTCTGAATAGGACCGGTGCACCCATTCCTGCGCAGTCCGATCAAACTCTCTAAACCCACCGCTATGAGAGCTAAAAATTCTAAAATTGGCGAATTCCCTAATAACTGAATCAACAGAAACACTAAAAAATACATCACAGGCCGTGGTGACCGCCGGATCATTGAAGACAAATATCCCCAGCGGGATAGCGCCCTCAACTAGCCACTCATTGTGCTCACTTCCCCTATCATCAATACTGCGGCAGCAGGAATCAACACTCGCAAGCTCGCCCAGACCATTGACATGCACTCTCCCATTCGATCCAACGTCAGTGTAACTCACCTTATGGATCGATGTATCTCGCAACATGTCCACCACAATTCCGACGCAGCCACCTGCACGAGAATGGTCCGGGATCATCTGAGTTGGCCCTAAGTCCCCGCTACGAATCGTAGAGTAGCACATCTTCCATCCTGGATTATTCCAAGCGTCGTGAAGATCGTGTGGGTATCCTTTTTCGTGCCTTGACATTACTGTATTAAAATGGATCAGAAGCGCCTCTCTCTCGCGCAATGCATCTCGCACACCTTGAATCAACGGAGAAGTCAAAATCGCACCTCATGAACCACTTTAGCCCACCTTGAGCAGAGCTCAACATCAATATATACCCCAAAAGCAACACCATTCAAGTGAATAGGGCTGAAAAATCCCCAAAACGGCGCAGATACTGCGCTCACTCCCTCCCCGCCTCAAACCCCAAAGACCCCGCCTCGAACTCATAATGCTTGCCGCAGAACTGGCAGTCCGCTGTCACCATCCCGGACTCCTCGGTCATGGTGCGGATGTCCTTCGCCGAATACTGGTGCAGCGCCTCGACCACCTTGTCGGGCGAGCAGGTGCAGCCGAACCCGACCTGCTGGGGGGCCCAAACCCGCGGCGACTCCTCATGGAACAACCTCGTCAATAGCTGCTCTTGGGTCACCAGCGGGCCGATCAGCTCATGAGTCTCGGCAGTGT
>JBLIKI010000011.1:0-30658 GCA_047636235.1 Paracoccaceae bacterium
GACCCTGACGCGCTGACTGTCACCATGACCGAGCACTTGACCGACGCCGCGGTCGAGGGCCAGGCCATGGTGGTCGAGGTCCGCTTCGTGGCCGAGGCCGTGGGCCGCCCCAGACTCGCCGCCGCGCCCTCGGCGGGCTGATCGGGGTGCAGGGCGGGCCAGATGCGGCCCTCCCCGCTTGGGGGGAGGGCCGCGATGGGCCGAACTACGCCCCTCCCTTGCATCCACGCCCCTACGGCCCTCCCTTGCATCCACGCCCCTGCGGCGCGATGGTCCCCCAAGCCCGCCGACGACCGCACTCCCGGAGCCTGCCATGCCCCACCAAGCCAAATCCGACCGCCCCGTCCCCGCCCCCCTGCCGCGGATCCTGGTCGAGGATATGGTCCGCGCCGCGCTCCGCGAAGATTTCGGGCGCGCCGGCGATATCACCTCCGCCGCCACCATCCCCGCCGGCAAGCAGGCGACCGCGGTGATCGCGTCGCGCGAACACGGCACGCTCTGCGGCATCGACTTCGCGCGCGCCGCCTTCGGCGCTCAGAACGCCGGCCTCTCGGTCACGCCGCTCGCGGACGATGGCGACCGGATCGCGCCCGGCGATCCGGTGCTGCGCGTCTCCGGCGACGCCCGCGCGATCATGGCGGGGGAACGGGTCGCGCTCAACTTCATGTGCCACCTGTCGGGCATCGCCAGCATGACCGCCCGGTTCGTCGACGCGATCGAGGGCACCGGCGCCCGCATCGCCTGCACCCGCAAAACCACCCCCGGCCTGCGCGCGGCGGAGAAATACGCCGTGCGGATCGGCGGCGGCGCAAACCACCGCTTCGGGCTGGATGATGCGATCCTGATCAAGGACAACCACATCGCCGTCGCGGGCGGGGTCGGCCCCGCGGTCGCCGCCGCCAAGGCCTATGCCGGGCACCTGACGGCCATCGAGGTGGAGGTAGACACCATCGAGCAGCTCCATGAGGCGCTGGAGGCCGGCGCCCCAGTGATCATGCTCGACAACTTCGACGCGGACCGCTTGCGCGAGGCGGTCGCCATCGTGCGCGGCCGCGCGGTGCTCGAGGCCTCGGGCGGCGTGACTCTCGAAACCGTGCGCGCGCTGGCGGAGACGGGGGTGGATGTGATCTCCTCATCCCGGATCACCATGGCGGCGGGGACGCTAGACCTCGGCCTCGACATCGAAATCGGCTGAGCCGACCAATAGACAAGGACTCCAGCCGATGCCCGTCGCGCTTTTGACCCATGCCAGCGCCCTGAACCACGTCACGCCCCCCGGCCACCCCGAACAGGTCGCGCGGATGGAGGCGGTGCTGGCCGCGCTGTCCTCCCCCGACTTCGCCGCCCTGTCGCGGTCCGAGGCGCAGCCGGTCACCGAGGCCGAATTGCAGCGAGCCCATGCCCGCAGCTATCTCGACATGATCCGCGCCGCCGCCCCCGCCACCGGGTGGGTCGCGCTTGATGCGGACACCCACATGTCGCCCGGCACCCTTGATGCCGCGCGCCGCGCCGCGGGCGCCGGGTGTCAGGCGGTGGATCTGGTGCTGGGGGGCGGCGCGCGGTCGGCCTTCGTCGCCATGCGGCCGCCGGGCCACCATGCCGAGCGCAACCGCCCCATGGGCTTCTGCCTCTATTCCAACATCGCCATCGCGGCGCTTCACGCGCTGGAGCATCACGGGTTGGAGCGGGTCGCGGTGCTCGATTTCGACGTACACCACGGCAACGGCACGCAAGATGTGCTCGGGCGGGACCCGCGGGCGTTCTTCGCGTCGTCGCACGAATGGCCGCTGTGGCCGGGGACCGGGGCTGCGTCCGAGGTCGGCGTGGGCAATGTCGTCAACGCGCCGCTGCCGACCGGGTCCGGCTCCGCCGAATTCCGCGCGGCATGGCGCGACGTGATCTTGCCGCGCGCCGCGGCGCATCGCCCGCAGATGATCTTCATCTCAGCGGGCTTTGACGCGCATCGCCGCGACCCGCTGGCGGGCCTGATGCTGGATACCGAGGATTTCGCCTGGATCACCCGTGAAATCATGGCGCTGGCGGCGGAACACGCCGAAGGGCGCGTGGTCTCGATGCTCGAAGGCGGCTATGATCTGACCGCGCTGGCGGAAGGCGTCGACGCCCATGTCCGCGCACTGATGGAGGACGACGCATGACCAAAGCCCACCCCGCCAAGGTTGAGGACCTGACCTATGAGCAGGCGCTCGCCGCCCTTGAAGAAGTCGTGACGCGGCTGGAGCGCGGCGACGTGCCGCTCGATGAAAGCATCGGGCTTTATGAGCGCGGGGCTGCGCTGAAGGCCCGCTGCGAGGCGATGCTGCGCGAGGCGGAGCTGAAGGTCGCCCAGATCACCCGCGGCCCGGACGGCGAAGTGGCGACCGCCCCCCTGCCCGGCGCCTGATCGCCGCATCTGCGCCCCGCTTGGGGCCTTTTCAGCGGCGATGAACATGCTACACCGCAACCAGCGCGCCGGACCGCCCGGCGCCCGCGCCGACCGGGGGGACGCACATGGCCGATACATCAGCGATCCCGCGCCCCGCCGTGGACGCTGACGCCGAGCTTGCCGCCCGCCTGTCCGCCGCGGCGGGGCGGGCGCATCGGGCGCTGGACGCGCTGCTGCCGCCCCCCGACCTGCCGGTGGCCGCCGCGATGCGCCATGCATCCTTGAACGGCGGCAAGCGGCTGCGCGCCTATCTTGCGATCGAAGCCGCGGCGCTGTTCAACGCCGACCCGGGCCAAGCCGACCGGGTTGCGGCGGCGGTGGAGTGCCTGCACGCTTATTCGCTGGTCCATGACGACCTGCCGTGCATGGACGACGACGATCTGCGCCGCGGCCTGCCCACGGTGCATGTCGCGTGGGATGAGGCGACGGCGGTGCTGGCCGGCGACGCGCTGCAAACGCTGGCGTTCGAGATCCTCGCCGATCCCGCCACCCACCCGGACCCGGCGCGCCGCGCGGCCCTTTGCCTTGCGTTGGCGCGCGCATCCGGGGTTGCGGGGATGGTGGGGGGCCAAGCGATCGACATCGCGGCCGAAACCGCCGACACGCCCTTGGATCTGGCGGCGGTGGAGCATCTTCAATACCTGAAGACCGGCGCGCTGATCGCGTTCGCCGCCGAGGCGGGCGCGATTTTGGCCGAGCCGGACGGGGACCGCGACGATGCGCCGGGCCGCGCCGCGTTGCGCGCCTTCGCGGGCGCGATGGGGCTGGCGTTCCAGATCCAGGACGACGTGCTCGATGTCACCGGCGACGCGGCGCAAACCGGCAAGGCGGTCGGCAAGGATGGCGCGGCGGGCAAGGCGACCTATGTCTCGTTGTTGGGGCTGGAAGGCGCCCAAAGCCACGCCCAAGCCGCCGTGGCGCGGGCCGAGGCGCATCTGACCCCCTTCGGCCCTGCGGCGCGGCCGCTGATCCTTGCCGCCCGTTTCGCCATCGCGCGGTCGTCATGACCCGCCTCCGCGCGCCCCAACCGACCCGCCTGCCCCGCCTGCCTGCCGGAGGACCGACGTGACCGACCAAGCCCCCCGCCCCGCCACGCCGACCCTTGACCGGGTGCGCAGCCCCGCCGACCTGCGCGGCATGTCCGACGCGCAATTGCGGCGCGTGGCCGATGAATTGCGGGCTGAGACGATCTCGGCGGTGTCGTTCACCGGCGGGCATCTCGGCGCCGGGCTGGGCGTGGTGGAACTGACCGTCGCGATCCACGCGGTGTTCGACACGCCGCGCGACAAGCTGATCTGGGACGTCTCGCACCAGTGCTATCCGCACAAGATCCTGACGGAGCGCCGCGACCGCATCCGCACCATTCGCATGGGTGGCGGGCTGTCGGGCTTCACCAAGCGCACCGAAAGCCCCTATGACCCGTTCGGGGCGGCGCATAGCTCCACCTCCATCTCCGCCGCGCTGGGGTTCGCGATGGCGCGTGAGATGGGCTGCGACACCGGCGACGCCATCGCGGTGATCGGCGACGGCGCGATCAGCGCTGGCATGGCCTATGAGGCGATGAACAACGCAGGTCACCTCGGCAAGCGGCTAATCGTGATCCTCAACGACAATGAGATGTCGATCGCGCCCCCGACCGGCGCGATGTCGACCTATCTGAGCCGCCTTTACGCCGAGGCGCCGCTGCACGACCTGAAAGCCGCCGCCAAAGGCGCGCTTGATTTGCTGCCCCCCCCGATGCGCGAGGGCGCGCGCCGCGCCAAAGAAATGCTCAAGAGCATGACCGTCGGCGGCACGTTGTTCGAGGAATTGGGCTTCGACTATATCGGCCCGATCGACGGCCATGATCTGGGGCAATTGCTGCCGGTGCTGCGAACGGTGCGCGCGCGCGCCGACGGACCGGTGCTGATCCACGTCATCACCCGCAAGGGCAAGGGATACGGGCCCGCCGAGCGGTCCCCCGACCGCGGCCATGCCCGCGCCAAGTTCGACGTGGTGACCGGCGAGCAGGCCAAGTCGGCGTCGAACGCGCCGAACTACACCAAGGTGTTCGCGAACGCGCTGATCGACGAGGCGTCTCGCGACCCGAAAATCTGCGCGGTGACGGCGGCGATGCCCGACGGCACCGGGCTCGATCTGTTCGCGGGCCGCTTCCCCGACCGCTGTTTCGATGTCGGCATCGCCGAGCAGCACGCGGTCACCTTCTGCGGCGGGCTGGCCGCGGCGGGGATGAAGCCGTTCTGCGCGATCTATTCCACCTTCCTGCAACGCGGCTATGATCAGGTGGTTCACGACATCGCGCTCCAGCGCCTGCCGGTGCGGTTCGCCATCGACCGCGCCGGGCTGGTGGGGGCGGACGGGCCGACCCATGCCGGATCGTTCGACATCGCGTTCCTGTCCAATCTGCCCGATTTCGTGGTGATGGCGGCGGCGGATGAGGCCGAGCTGATCCACATGGTCGCCACCGCGCGGTCAATCGACGACCGCCCCAGCGCGTTCCGCTATCCGCGCGGCGAGGGGTTGGGGGTCGAATTGCCACTGCACGGCGTCCCTCTGGAAATCGGCAAAGGCCGGATCGTGAAGGAGGGCGGGCGCGTCGCGCTGCTGTCCTTCGGCGCGCGTCTGGGCGAGGCGCTGAAGGCGGCCGAGGAGCTGGACGCCATGGGCCTGCCGTGCACCGTGGCGGATGCGCGCTTCGCCAAGCCGCTGGACCGCGATCTGATCCTGCGGCTGGCGCGCGACCACGCCGCCATCGTGACCTTGGAGGAAGGCGCGGTGGGCGGTTTCGGGTCGCACGTCATGCAATTGTTGGCCGAGGAGGGGATGTTCGACCGCGGCCTGCGCATCCGGTCGATGGTGCTGCCCGATACGTTCATCGATCAGGACTCGCCTGCGAAGATGTATCAGGTGGCCGGGATGCAGGCGCCGCAGATCGTGGCGAAGGCCCTGGAGGCGCTGGGGGCCGAGGGGCTGGCGGCGGTTCGGGCGTAGGGGGCGGCGATGTCGATACCGGACTACCAGACATTCATGCTTCCGGTCCTGAGGCTGCTGGCCCAAGGCTGCGCCAATGTAAACGAATGTCTGCCGGGGTTGCGCACCGCGTTGGCGATAGACGATGCCGAGGCGGCGGAGTTGCTTCCCTCGGGCAAGCAAACCGTGCTCGCCAGTCGCGCGCACTGGGCGCGGACCTATCTCGGCAAAGCGGGGCTGATCGAGTCTCCGCGTCGGAATCTCCATGTCGTGACCGCGCGCGGGCATGAAATGCTGGCGCAGAACCCGGACCGGATCGACAACGCAGCGTTGGAGCGGTTCGCGGAATTCACCGCTTGGAAAGCCGCTGGCCGCAAAGACGCGGACGTTCCTGACGAGCCGCTCGCCCCTGTCTCCCCCGGCGACGCAACGCCGGAGGAACGCCTGCGCGCCGCTTACGCCGAAATCGAAAGCGCCCTTGCGGATGATCTGCTGCAAGCCGTTCGGCAAACCACCCCCGCCCGTTTCGAACGCCTCGTGGTCGATCTGCTGATCGCCATGGGCTACGGCAAAGGCGACCCGGCCCGCGGCGCCGCCATTGGCAAATCCGGCGACGGCGGCATCGACGGGATCGTGAACGAGGACGCGCTCGGCCTCGACGCCGTCTATTTGCAGGCGAAACGCTATGCCGAGGGCAACACCGTGGGCCGCCCGGCGGTGCAGGGCTTTGTCGGCTCGATGACCGGGGAAAGCGCCACCAAGGGCGTGTTCGTCACCACCTCAGGCTTCAGCGCAGGCGCGGTGGAATATGTCCGCATGATCCAACAGCGCGTGGTGCTGATCGACGGTCCCCGCCTTGCGCGCCTGATGATCGCCCATGGCGTCGGGGTCCGCACCGCGGAGACGTATCTGGTCCGCAGCCTTGATGAGCAAGCCTTCGACGACTGACCCCGGCCTCAGACCACCTCGACCGAAGCGGACCCAAGCCCCTCGATCCGCGCCACCACGCGCATCCCCGGCGCGGGATAGATGGTGCGGACGATCGACCCCAACGTGATCACCTCGCCGGCGCGCAAACAGGCGCCCTCGGCGGCCTTGGCGTCGGCCAGCCACGCCAGCGCCAGCAAAGGGTGGCCCATGATCGCGGCGCCGGTCCCGGTATGCTCGGGCGCCGCGCCGTCGACCTCGAACCCGCCTTCCAGCGTGCCCAGATCGGGCAGATCGTCCAGCGCCCGCGCCTCCCCCAGCACGCAGCCTATCGAGAAGAAATCATCCGCGGCCAGCGTCGGCGCACCGGCGCTTGCGAGGCCGGTGAACCGCTCCTCCACCAGCTCGATGCTGGTCATGGCGGCGCCGACCGCGGCGCGCACTTGGGCCGGGTCGCGGCCGTGGGGCAGATCGGCGCCGAGGCGCACCGCGATCTCGCATTCCAGCCCCAGCTTATAGAAGCGCGCCGCCTCAAGCCGCGCGTGGCCGTGGTGCAGGCCGCCGGCATAGAGCGTGCCCGCGCAGGGATGGTCGATGCCGAGGAACGCCTGCATCACCGGCGCCGCGCAGCCGATCTTCCAGCCCGCCGGCGCGCCAAGGCCGCGCGCGGCCAGCACCCCGCGCAGCCGCGCCTGCACCTGCGCAGCGTCCGCCATTGTCGCGGGGCGCAGCGCGGGCGGCAGCCCTGCCATGGGCGCCGTCCCCGGCGCGCGCAGGCGCAGGTTGGCCAGAATCTCAGCCGTGGCGGCGATGGCGTCGGGTGTCATGGCGACATCGTGGCGCCGCGCGCGTGCGCGCGCAAGCGCACGCCGCGATCGCGCGACGCTCCGAAAACGCTTGCCCCCCTGCGCGCGCTCGCCCATGAGTCCCCCAAAAGGGCGCGACCCCGCGCAGATGAGCAATCACCCGGACAGAGACCAATGCGCCCCACGCCCCCCCATCCCGCCCCCGCTCAGCCTTGGCGCGCCACGCGATGAAGGGGCTGCCGCGGACGTTTTTGCGCCTAGCGCCCCTATTTGGGGTGCGGATCGTCGCGATGGGGCTGATCTTTGTTCAGACTTTGGCGATGACCCGCGCGTTCGGGGCCGAGGTCTATGGCATGCTCGCCTTCGCCCAGACCGCGGGGGCGATGGCGCTGCTGCTGGCGTGTTTTGGCTATGACAAGCTGCTGATGCGGCGGCTGGCGCGCACCGGGCTGGACGCGGTGGCGGCGGACCCGGGCTGGCGCGTGACGCTGCGGTTCTGCCTGACGATGGCGGGGGCGCTGTCGATCACGCTTGCGGCGCTGGGGCTGGCGGCGTTCTGGGTCGCGGATCTGGGGGCTGCCTATGGCGTGCCGCTGATCGGGGCGGCGGCGCTGATCCCGCTGATGACCCTTCGGCAGATCACCGAGGCGCTGATCCTGGGAACCCGGCGCACCGTGCGCTCGATCATGGGCAGTCAGATCGTGTTCCCGCTGGCGATGATCTGCGGAGCGGCGGCGGCGTGGCTGGCGACGGACGGCGCCCCCGGCATCGCCGAGGCCACTTGGGTCTATGTCGTGGCGGCGACCTTGTCGGCGCTGGCCGCAGTTTCGCTGTTGCGCCCGATCATCGGTCGGCTGCGGTCCGCGCCGGGCCCCGAGGCGCCGGTCGCGGGCGACATTGCCGCCGCGCCCGGTTCGGGCGACGTTGCCAACGCGCCCGTCGCGGGCGATGCTACGATCACACCCGTCGCAAGCGACATTCCGGCCCGGCGCACGATCCTGACATCGGGCGCCAGCTTCGCGCTGGTGACAGCGGGGTTCATGCTCGGCCCAAACATGGATGTGCTGCTGGTCGGCCTGCTGGCCGGGCCCGAGCAAGTCGCCATCGTCCGCGTCAGCGCCCGCCTGGCTGAGGCGATCGGCCTGATCCGCGCCATCGCCATGATGCAATACGCCCCGCTGCTGGCCGCCGCCCATGGCGCGGGGGATAACGCGCGTCTGCGCCGGCTGGTGCGCGAACTGGGGCTGATCTTCGTCGTCACCGGGGCGCCGCTGTTCGCCGCCGCGATGGCGTTCGCACCGCAGGCGATGGGGGTGTTCGGCGCCGATTTCGTCGTCGGCGCCCCGGTGATGCAGATCTATATCGTCGGCGTGCTGTTCACGATGCTGGCCGGACCCGGCTCGACGCTCCTGAGCATGTGCGGGCACGAAGGCCTGACCGCCCGCATCCTGTGGGGCGCGCTGGCGATCAACCTCGCGCTCGACCTGATCCTGATCCCGATCTACGGCGCGGTCGGCTGCGCCATCGCCAATGCGACGTCGCTGGTGGCGCTCGGGCTGGTCTCGGCCGTCATGGCGGTGCGCACGCTGGGCATCCAGCCCTCGGCGCTGCTAACGCTGGGGCGGCGCGCGCTATGACCGGGCGGCCGGCCCCTTTCTCTCCCTGCACACGCTCCGAGGTATGACATGACGCTTTCCGCCACCCTCAAGCGCGCGCTGAAACCGACGGTGTCCCGGATCTCGGACCTGTGGCTGACGGAGGTGCTGGCCCGGCTGTCGCCGCCGCGCAAGGCGTCGCCCGGACAGGGGCGCCATTTCGCGGTTCTGGCGCCGGCGGTCTGGGGCAACACCGGGGATGCGGCGATCATCGAATCGTTTCTGGCGCGCCTGCACGAGGCGGCGCCGGACGCGCGCATCACGTTGATCGTTTTCGCCCATGGCGACCGCGACCGCTATGCCTATCTGGGGGTGGAGACCGCCAGCCTGCAGGGCTTTTTCGGGATGACGCCCAAGCTGTCGGCGATGCGGGCGGTGACCGCGCTGAACGCCACGATCAGCGATTTCGTGATCCTCGGGACCGACGTGCTCGATGGCGGCTATGGCGAAAGCGCCTCGATCCGGCGGCTGTATCTGGGGGTGCTGGCGCAGCGGGCCGGGGCGGCGGTCAGCGCGGTGGGCTTCAGCTTCTCGGACCGCGCGACCCCGGGCCTGACCGCGTTCATGGCCGCTCATTGCCGCGACTTCGCGATCATCAACCGCGACGCGGTGTCCGCCGCCCGGGTGGCGGCGGTTCTGGGCCGCCCGGTCCCGTCCGGCGCCGACATCGCCTTCCTGCTGCCGGTCCCCGACGCGCCCACCCCCGCCGCCGCCCCGGTGATGGCGAAGGTCGACGCCTGGCGCGCCGAGGGCCGCCGCGTGGTCATGTTCAACGTCAATCCGGTGGGGCTGGCCAACGCGGCCCCGAACATCGACATCGCCGCCTGCGCGCGCGCCTCGGCCGAGACGCTGCGTCTGATCGGCGCCGCGGGCCCCTGCGCGGTGGTGCTCGCGACCCATGACACCCGCGACGGCGTCGCCGATTTCATGTCCGGGGTGATGGCGCAGCTGCCCGCCGATCTGCCTGCGGCGCTGCTGCACGGGCTGGTGCGGCCCGGCGACTTCAAGCTGCTGTGCGCGCGCGCCGATCTGACCCTGACCGGGCGGATGCACATGGGCATCGCCTCGCTGGGGGTCGGGACCCCGGCGATGTTTCAAGACTATCAGGGCAAGGTCGAGGGACTGCTGGGCCTGTTCGACGCGCCAGAGCTGAAATACGCCGCCGCCGACGCGCTGGCGCCCGAACGTCTGGCCGCGATGGCGCTCGACCGCATGGACCGCAAGGCCGAGATCTCAGGAAAGATCGAGGCGCGCCTTCCCGCGATCCGCGCCCTGTCGGCGCGCAACATCGACATGGCGGTCAACGGCTCGGTCAAGCCCGACGCCTGAAGGGGGGCGCCCGCCGCGCCCCTTGGCGCGGGCCGGGCGGCCGAGCGGGGGGCCCCGCCCCCCCGAGGCCGCCCGCGCCCCCAATCGCGGCCCCTCGCGCCTGGCCCTCGCGTCCGGCCCTCGCCTCTGGGCGCGATCCGGCGTATACCGCGCGTCCGCCTTCCCGGCACGGACATCGCCCGCCATGCGCATTGATCAACGCCTCCTCGCCCTCGGGCTTGTCGACAGCCGCGCGCGCGCTCAGGCGCTGATCGCGGCGGGCGTGGTGCGCGTCAACGGCGCCGTCGCCACCAAGTCGTCGCGCAAGACCGCCGAGACCGACGCCATCGAGGTCACCGACAACCCCTGCCCCTGGGTGTCGCGCGCCGCGCTGAAACTGGTGCATGCCCTCGACAGCTTCGGTCTGACACCCCATGGCGAGGCGCTGGACGTCGGCGCCTCCACCGGGGGCTTCACCGAAGTGCTGCTGGCGCGCGGGGCGTCGCGGGTCCACGCGCTTGACGTCGGGCACGGGCAATTGCATTCCAGCCTTCAGGCCGACCCACGGGTGCGGAGCCTTGAAGGGATCAACGCCCGCGCCATCCCGCCGGGGCTGGTCCCCCCGGTTGATTGGATCGTCTCGGACGTGTCGTTCATCGGCTTGGAAAAGGCGCTGCCGGGCCCGATGGCGCTGGCCCGGCCCGGCGCCCGGCTGGTCGCCCTGATCAAGCCGCAGTTTGAGGCAGGCCCCGGCGCCGTCGGCAAGGACGGCGTGCTGAAGAACCCCGAGATGACCGCGATGATCCGCGCCAAGATCGCCGCCTTCGTCACCGAATCCGGCTGGATCGTCACCCATGAAGGCGAAAGCCCGATCACCGGCGGCGACGGAAACCACGAATACCTGATCGCAGCCCGCCTGCCCGAGGCCGACCCCGACGCCGACCCCGACGCCCCTCACGCCCGCCCTGCCCAAGCCCGCCCTGCCGGAGAGACATCATGACCGACGCGCCCCTCATCGAGATCGAGATCGACCGGCTGGGCCATCGCGGCGACGGCGTCGGCGCCCATGACGGGGCGGAGGTGTTCGCGCCCTTCACTCTTCCCGGCGATCATATCCGCGGCGCGCTGGCGGGGGGCCGGATCGACGCGCCTGAGATCCTGCGCGCGTCCCCGGACCGCGTGACCGCCCCCTGCCCGGCGTTCGGAACCTGCGGGGGATGCTCGCTCCAGCACGCCTCGGCGCCGTTCCTCGCCGCCTGGACCCGCGATCAGATCGCCGAGGCCCTGCGCGCCCGCGGCTTTGCGGACGCGGACATCGAGATCCGCGAAACCCAGACCTCGCCCGACCGGTCGCGCCGCCGCGCCACGCTGTCGGGGCGGCGGACCAAAAAGACCTCGATCATCGGCTTTCACGAACGGGCGGGGACCGAAATCGTCGCGCTGGCCGATGATTGCATCCTGCTGCGGCCCGAAATCATGGCCGCGCGCGCCGATCTCGAAACGCTGGTCGGCCTCACCGCCACCCGCAACGGCGAGGTCCGGCTGGCGGTGACGGTCACGATCAACGGCCTCGACATCGACGTGACCGGGATGCGCGACATTGACGCCAACGCCCGAATGGTGCTGGCGCGCCTGTCGCGCGACGCGGCCTGGGCGCGCCTGACGCTCGACGGCGATCCGGTGGCGGAGAACCGCGTGCCGCTCCAGCGCTTCGGGCGGGCCGAGGTCGCGCCCCCGCCCGGCGGCTTCCTGCAAGCCACCGCCGAGGGCGAGGCCGCGCTGGTCGCCGCGGTGCGAGAGGCGGTGGGCAAGGCCCCGAAGGTCGCCGATCTGTTCTGCGGCGCGGGCACCTTCGCTCTGCCGCTGGCCGAGCGGGCCGAAGTGCTGGCGGTCGAAGGCGACGCGGCGCTGCTGCGCGCGATGGAGGCCGGGTGGCGCAAGGCGGGCGGCGGGCTGCGCCGGATCGCCTCGATGCAGCGCGATCTGTTCCGCCGCCCCATGCTGGCGCAGGAATTGCGCAAGGTCTCGGCGGTGGTGATCGACCCGCCGCGCCAAGGGGCTGAAGCGCAGACCCGCGCCCTCGCCGGCGCCGCGCTGGAGCGGATCGCCGCGGTCAGTTGCAACCCCGCCACCTTCGCGCGCGACGCCCGGATTCTTGTTGATGCCGGGTGGAAGATGCTGTGGATCCAGCCGGTCGATCAGTTCCGCTGGTCGCCCCATGCGGAACTCGCCGCCTGTTTCGCCAAAGAGTGACGCGGCTTTAATTACTCGTTCACCATTAAGGCTATTGATGATACCTAAGATACGCATCACAGGTCGCGTTTTGTGGCCACGCTTTTAGAATCTTCCGGACACGTCTTGGTTGGTCCGAGGTCAAAGGTATCAGGCGAATGTTCAGCCTAGCTTTCCGGCTTGCGATGATGGGAGCGGGGCTGTTCCTGCTTAACGCCCTGTTCCCGCAGGCGTTGACAGCGACAGACCACATGGCGCGTCTGGCTTATTTCTCAATTCTGTTTTTGATCGTGGTGTCCTCGGCGGCGCTGCCGCGGCTGGATCGCGGGCGCTCGGCCGAATCAGCGATTCTGGTGTGGGCCGGGGCCTTCGCCGCGCTGGTGGCCGGCTATGCGTGGGAGGACGACCTGCGCGCGATGCTCGACCAGCGGCTAGGCATGGGCCCGGCCATGGCGGCGGTCGCCCACACGCCGAGGACGGTTCAGTTGCAGCGCACCTCGGACGGGCATTTCCGCGCGATGGTCGAATCCAACGGTGTGGCCGCGCCGTTCCTGGTGGATACCGGCGCCTCGTTGGTGCTGATCCGGTGGGAGGATGCGGGCCCCCTCGGCATCGACATCGCGTCGCTGCGGTTCATCACGCCGGTCGCCACCGCCAACGGCCAATCCATGGTCGCGCCGGTGCGCCTGCTAGAGGTGAAGATCGGCGATCTGACCGTCAGCGACGTGCGCGCCGCCGTCGCCCCCCCCGGCGCGCTGAAAGGCGGCCTGCTGGGCATGAGCTTTCTGAACCGCCTTGATGAAATCACCATCCGGGGCGACCGGATCACGCTGAAGAACTGAGCTCCGCGACCGGGCCGACGCAGGCCAGCGCGCGGGCGATCACCTCGGGTCCGCCGCTGCGGGCTTCCTCGGTCAGCACCCGGCGCCAGCGCCGCGCGCCGGGACGGCCCGCGAACAGGCCGAGCATGTGCCGCGTCATCCGGCTCAGCGGCATGCCTTGCGACAGCATCTCCTCGACATAAGGCAGATAGGCCGCGACCGCCTGATCAGGGGTGACCGCAGGCCTCGCCGCGCCGAATATCCGTGCATCGGCGGCGCCCAGCACCAGATCGGGCGTGTGATAGGCCGAGCGCCCGATCATCACCCCGTCGAGGCCCTGCGCCAACAGCGCCTCGGCCTGGTCCAAGGTCGTGATCCCGCCGTTGATCGCCATCTGCAGATCCGGGCGGCGGGCCTTCTGCGCCACCACCAGATCATAGTCCAACGGCGGAATATCGCGGTTTTCCTTGGGGCTGAGGCCCTTGAGCCACGCCATCCGCGCATGGACGATGAAGTGGCGCACCCCGGCCCCGGCGACGCGGTCGATGAAATCAGGCAGCACCTCGGCGGGGATCTGATCGTCCACGCCGATGCGGCATTTGACGGTGATCTCCGGCCCGCCCTCCGCCTCGCTGGCGGCGATCATCGCGCCGGTGCAGCGCGCGACCAGATCGGGGTCGCGCATCAGGCAGGCGCCGAACGCGCCCGATTGCACCCGATCCGACGGGCAGCCGACATTCAGGTTGATCTCATCATAGCCGAAGGCGCAGGCGATCCGCACCGCCTCGGCCAATTGCGCGGGGTCCGAGCCGCCCAGTTGCAACGCCACCGGGTGCTCGGGCGCCGAGTATCCAAGCAGCTTGTCGCGGTCGCCATGGATGACGGCGGGGGCGGTCACCATCTCGGAATAGAGCAGCGCGTGCGCGGACAGCGTGCGGTGCAGCATCCGGCAATGGCGGTCAGTCCAGTCCATCATCGGCGCCACCGATAGCCGTCGGCTGGGCAACACGTTTCCTGACAGCGACGTATCAGGCATCTGCACGACCTCTCGCTCTGCCGCCCCGGTGCGGGAATCGGTGGGTTTCCGGCGGTTTCCGAAAGGCGCGTGCTACAGTGAAGCACGCCCCGGCGCAACTGCGCGGCGGTGGTCCGCGGCGCTGCGAGCCCCATGCCGCCGGGGCGGGAGCGAACAACGTTTTATGCAGGCGGAAGTGACCGACCCCAGCCCCCTCCCGGCCAGATGTGTCGTAAGAAGGAGCGTCCGGTTCTTCGCCAATGCCGAGGCGCCGCGCATTTTTCCGACGGAGCTGCGGCGCCGCCACGCCTGCTTGTGGATCTCGCCACCGCCTTCGGCTTGGGGCCTTGATAGGCATCCACCGAGATTTTCACCGCGGCGTCCGGCAATATTTGGGTGACGCACAGGTTGATGAAGAGCGCGCGCTGATCAGGGGTGAATATCACAGACCCGCCATGGTGACGCAGGGCCTGTTCCAGCGCCTCGAAGCAGAACCCGGCATCCATCGCAGTCGACAGCCGCGACGTCAGAGCCCAACCCGAAAAGAGCTGTTCGATCTCAGCAGGGAGTGATTCCCTCCGTTTGCGAGACCGGATGGAGCCGCCGATGTCCTGGCCCGAGACCGCTCGCCGGGATCAATCCCGGCGAGGCCGCCGCTATTCAAGCGATCTGACGGACCACGAATGGGGCCTGATCGCGCGGCTTTTGCCCGGTTCGGGCCGGATGGGCCGCCCGCGCTCGGCGGACCTGCACAACGTGGTTAACGCGATCCAACACATCTCCGCGACCGGCTGCCAGTGGAGCCTGCTACCGCGGGATTTCCCGCCGTTCACCACCGTGCAGCGCTATTTCTACGGCCGGCGGGACGGCGGCCTTTTGCGCGCGATCACCCACCTTATGGTCATGGCGGCGCGGGAGTTGGAGGGGCCGGAGCCAGCCCTTCAGCTGGCGTTATCGACAGCCAAAGCGTGAAAACCACCGAAAGCGGTGGCCCGCGCGGCTTTGACGCCTGAAAATTGGTGAAGGGCCGCAAGCGCGTTCGGCGGCTCTCTCGAACCAGTGGCGTTCACCGCCTCATCGTGACCGACACGCTGGGCTTGATGGTCGGCGCCGTGGTTCATCCGGCCGGCGTATAGGACCGCAATGGGGCGCCGATGGTCCCGCGCTCGATCCGGAAAAGCTGGCCTTGGTTGCGGCATGTCTTCGCCGACGGCGGCTACGCCGGGCCGAAGCTGCGCCGATCGTTGAAAGGCGAGGGCGACTGGCGGATCGAGATCATCAAACGGTCCGACGCCGCACGCGGCTTCAAGGTTCTGCCGAGGCGCTGGGTGGTCGAGCGCACATTCGCCTGGCTCGGGCGATGCCGCCGCCTCGCAAAGGACTGGCAAGCTTCCATTAGCAGCGCCGAGGCATGGCTCCTGATCGCCCATATTCGCATTATGATCAGGCGCTTGGCGCGGTTTCACGCAGGGTCCGTCGAAGTATGAGCCGGGCTCTCAGAACCCGCCGCGTTGCCAAATCCATGTTCGCAACCGGATCGAGAACCAAACGTGGGCACGCCAATCGATCGCCAAGTTTCTCCGCAGATAAAGGTGCTTTCATTGGATCATCGTCTGATGCACGCCATGCTTCACCTCGAACTCGGCGCCGCAGGTCTTTCACTCGCCAACCGCGCTGTTCGTCATCGTTGGCGACGCGCGTGACACGTCGTCCGGTGTTCGGGGGCGCCTGACTTTTGCGCCAGTGTTGGAGAGCGATCCGGGGCGCCGACTGATAAATCTCCGAAAAGCCAGCACTACGCGATGAAGTCGGCGCCAGTCACCGCCGCGAAGAGCCGCAAGACTTATCACCTCCGCTTGGGCGGACTGCGGGTGGAGCGGCCTGTTCAAGTCCGGCGTACTGACATCACCCGCCTGCCGATGCGCCGCGGCCTGCCGGTATCTGGTCGCCAGCATGGCGGCAAAGACGCACAAGGTCTGGGCTGAACACGCTGAGCGACTGGGCCGAGAATGCCGAGGTCGATGACGGTCACCCCACAGGCATCCCGGGCGAGCCGGCATCAAAGATGCAAGCGCCGGATCGAGTGAACCACGAGCCGCGCCTGCGCGCGCAGGATCAGGAAACGGTCCGGGGGATGGTGATCCCGACGAACCACAGCCTGCATAAAGCATCCGCGTATGTTGCGCCGGTCAAAGGGAGCTCAGCGTCATCGGCGGCCATCGAGCGGAGGCGCCATCGGTTGGCGCCCCGCTGACGAGCGGGTGAGCCCACCCACACCGTCTTGCCGATCGCCGGACTGAAGCGCTCCGTGCCGGTTCAACGGGCCATTCGCGGCAAACCGCACAAGACCACGGCCGCGAGCGACAAGCGGCCATACTCGCTGGACAAGGCGAACCGCCGGTGACGGGCGCCTGCGCCGCACCTGCTGCGGGTGTCGCAGCTCACCTGCGCCGCCCCCTGAAAGCGGGCCGGTCATGTCGCGTTCGTCATCGACGCCCATGCACGCCGCGCGGTCAACGGGCCGGGGCCGGTCGGTCATTCTGAGCGTGGATCGCAATATCGGTCCATCAACCGCACCGAACGACTGGTCGAAGCAGGCATCGAGCCTGCCACGGGCAGCGTTGGCGCCCGCCATGGGCTGCGTCTCAAAGATCGCGAACCTGTCGGTCGAACGACTTCCCCCGTGGCCCCGACGGCGCCTCATAGGCGCCGCAACCACAAATCGCTTCGTTTGCCGCAAGCGGCACATCTTGACCGGCGACGATGTCGGCCCAGACAAGCGGCTCCAGCCTTGGGTGCAGGGCGACGGCAAGGTAGACTGGGAGATCCCCGCCCAGCGCCAAGGGCAGTGTCGTCATCCACCGTAGCCGGGCGATCGCGCGCACCGATCCATGGATCATGAAGCGCCGCCCCCTCAGGCCAGACTGCGAGCAACCCAACCGGCGCCACGGAACCCCTGATCACCGTCGCAGCCATCGCGACGCGCGTAGCGAGGCGCTGAACGGGCATTCTCAAACGCCCTCTGAGATCGGATCGCCGCCAGACTTGATCTGAGGCCTTGATCCGCGGCGGCGGCGCAGACGGCGGCGGCGTGGCGCCCTTCATCCCGGATCAGCCAGCAAGGCCATGTTCTTGCGGCGGCGCCGCCGGACCAGTTGATGCGACTTGCCACCCTTCGCAAAGGGCCGCGCCGGGCGACAGGTCAGCCGGCCCGAGGCGTTGGCCAAATCGGGCAACAAGCCGATCAATGCCAACCGGTCCGCGGGCGTCGCCGCTTTCAACGACCAGCCCCCGACAAAGAACGATTCCGTCGGCGCGCCTTTGGCGAACATGATGTGCCAATAGTCGACTGGCCCGGCGACAGCGGCGGCCTTGATCCCGTCCCATCCGATCAGCTTCTTTGCGGCGACCAGCACCTCGGGGCCAACGAACATCCGCTCGGCGATCCGGGACCGGACGCAGACCCGGTGCTGCGGCGACACGATCAGATCGCGCCGCGGCGGCGGGAGGCCCAAGGCCCCCCGCCAGATGCGACCCGGGCGCAGATGGGGAGCGGCCTCCAGCTCAGCAGCCGACAAACCGCGCGATCCGATCCACCGGATCGGCTTCGCCCAGCTGTCGAGCGTCAGCACCCGATCGCCGATCCGCAACCGCCTCACCGGGATCGACCCGCCGGGGGCGTCGATCAGCGCCCCGCCGGTGAAGCTCGGGCTGCCCATGGCATAGAGCTGGGCCGGGGTCTCGACCTCGCTCCTGCCGATCCCGACCGGCATGACGCTTTCGCCGCTGGCGAAGGTCAGGATCGCATCGCCGGCGCCGTCGCCGTTGGTGTCGGTCGCCGTCACGTCGTCGGTGGTGATGCCGGCGCCGCCGTGGTGATGCGAGAGACGCCCAGCCGGTCGACGGTCAAGCCATCACCGCGGTCGGTCATCGAACCCGGTCAGGACCCGGTCGCCCAACCGGTCGGCCAGCAGCGCTTGATCGGTCCCGCCCCCGAGGATGATGCGCTCGATCTCGACAAAGCTGAGAACCTCGCAGCCTTCGAGGGCCCTGCCCGCCTCTGCCTCCGCGGTGGTCAGATCCCGGGTCAGCGCGCTGAAAGCAAGCGTGTCGCCGACGGTTTCATCCGCCTCGCCAGCGGTGACCACCGTGGCGCCGGGCGGCAAGGCGAAGGAGATGACGTCATCGCCGCCGCCGCCCAAGATGATCGAACCCGCCCCCGACACGATGATCTTGTCAGCGCTTTCCCCACCATCGGCATAGACCGCCCGGCTGATGGCGTCGTCGCCCGTCTCGCCATAGATGGTGTCGGCGCCTGCGCCGCCGGAGAGAAGGTCGTCGCCGTCTCCGCCATAAAGCACGTCTCTCAGGCGTTGCCGCGCAATTCATCGGCGCCGGCGCCGCCGAAAAAAGTGTCGGGGCCGTCCGCGCCTGAGACATAGTCCGCGCCGTCTCCGCCATAGACCGTATCGTCGCTCAAGCCGGCGGAGACCATGTCATCCCCGGCGGCGCCTTTGACGATATGATCCTTGTCGGGAGCCGCGAACTGTTTGTTCTGACGGCTATAAAGCGCGTTCGCGGCCTCGGTTGCGGCCCCATCGCTGGCGCCGTCAGCGTGGTAATCGATGTCCTGATAATAATCGAGCGTCACCGGCCCGGAGGCAAGCGCGGTCGGGAAATCGACCAGCTTGGTCAGCATCGGGGCGCCGGGTCGGAGGAGGTCAGCACGTTGGCGTTGAACAGCAGATAGGCGTCGCCGATGCCGATGACGTCGTCCTGGATGTTGGCGGTCTGGCCAGGGTTCTGCGGCGTGTAGGTGTATTTCGCGATGCCCGCGGCATGGTCGGCTTGGCTGGCATGGACGACAACGCCGTTGAACTTGGAGGTCCCGGCAACCTCCGCCTAACGGGTGACATCCCGGACCTAAAAGTCGGCCGCATCGGTTGCATCGAAAATCGATCTGCCGCTCCTGATCGAGATAAAGCCTTGATTGGCGTAGCCCCCCGAAGAAGTGCTGCCGACACTGCGATCGGTGATGATCTTTTCGCCGAGCAGAATGATTTCGCCGTTGGCCGTGCGCTGGCGCCCTCTCCCGTCCGAACCCATCCCATCGCCCGTCCCATCGCCCGCCCCGTCGCCCGCCCCGTCGCATCGAAGAGCGCACATCGCGTGGCCACGGCGGCGCGGCGAAATCGCGCCGCAGCCAGGTCGCGGCCAGCATCGTGCGGATTGGTGTACAAGCCGAAAAGAACGCCCCCCGAAAGCTGGCGTCGGCGCGGGGATCGGGCGTTGCGGGCCTGCCCGAACGCTCCCTCAAATGGGTTTCGACCACCGAGATGACATCGCCATCGCGCTCAAGCGCGATGCATTCGGGCATTTTGCCAGCGAAAACCATGTCAAAGCGCAGCTTCTCCACCGGCACATGGTCGTCGATGAAGTTGCGATGCGCGAGATATCCACGGAATTCAGCGCCCCGCAGTCGATGATCGCAGTGTCGGCCGATGGCGCCGATATCCGGGGGGCCGCATGCAGGCGGCCTGAAACGGGCGTGGCTATGAGAATGGAACATTCGACGGCATAGACAGAGCGGTTCAAACGCTCATGAAAATAAGTTGGATGAAGATATTACACTTTTCAGATCAAACAACGGTCAAAAAAAATTAGAAATGAAAATCGTAAATATTATTTACAATAATAAAAAATATTGAGAAATTATCTAAATAAACAGATTATAAATTTGACAAATCTAAATATTATCAATTCTCAGCAGCTTGAAGCTTTGCTCCATCAAGAAGTGATGGAGCAACCCGCGATGCAGGCCTCCGCGGTTGACCGTGTCGCCCCCGACGGCGACCCGGGGCGTCCGGCGACTTGAGGCGCTTTCCCGTCAGCGTCTCTTAAACGAACCATATCCTGTGCGACGCTTCGCCGGTCGACGTCTGACGGACAACGCCGATCAGAGCCCGCGCCGCAACCTGCTCCCGGTCTTTCCTCCAGCTCCGCGGAGAACCCATGGGGTGATGCTACGGTCCCCAATTCTGGACCGCCTGCGGTTGGAGTTTTCCGGCCCCCACGATGACGGGGCTGGCTTTGCAATCGCAATTTTAGACGGCGATCGGGACGTTGCATCCGATCGCGCCGTGGGGTGCGTCCTCCTCGGGGCTGTCCGGCATCTGCTCAGCCGAGAAAGCGTTGTCGCACGACAGATCACCCGTAGCGTGAACATAGGTCAGAGATGACTGATGCTGTAAACACACCGAAATAAATCAATTTAGGTCATCCAAAAATCGAGGATACGCTCAATCAGCCATACCTCGCCTGACCAAAAAACGAACACCGGCGCGTCGGACAGGCGCGGCGCGATCCGTTCGCGCAAAGCACGGAATTTGGTTTGCGCCGACAAGCTGTGGTTGGCCAATGTCGTTGTCGGCAAATGAGAGCACGATCTTTGCGCAGCGCAGCGGCGTCAGCAACCTATCGACATAGTGCAGGCCGAAAGCGGTGACGCCGCCGCCAAAGCCCAAGGTGACGACAGCGAGGCCGCTCAGATCCGTCGTCATGTTCCGCCGAAACCGGAACGACGACGAACCGTCAGAGGTGATCGGCGCAGCAGGCGGCGCGCAGCGGCGTAGAAGCGGCGTAGAAGCGGCGTAGAAGCGCGCGGTCTGGATATCGGGCGGAGATGGCAACGCATGGCCGGGCATTTAGGCAAACGAAGCCAGCGAAATGGCAGACGCCAACGCGCCGGCCCGCCATGGCTGTCAACGAGGATCCTCCTTTCGGCACGCAGTCGCGGCGTGCCCGCAGCGGTCGGCGAACCGGCGGGCGGCCCGGGCGGATCCCGTTCGCGCGGCAAGCCCTTGCGGCGAAGCGACCGATGGATTTGCGGCGCCGCAGCCAGCGAGCCACCGGTTCAGGGATGCCGAGGGGTGCGGAGCGCCTCGGCTCTGCCGATCTCGCTCGGATGCATCGTCGCCATCGCCGGCGGCGACACGTCATGCGGGAAACGCCGCGCCGGATGGGCGCGAAGGCCGACACGCTCCAACGCCGCCGGGACGCGGTCTTGGTGCGCAGGGGGGCTGACGCGGAACTTGTTCAAGGGCCGCGGATCATCGCCTCGATGATCCGGCGCGGGTCGCGCGGCGCGTCGGATCGGCATCCGCGTCCATCACGAAACCGCCTCCGCGCCGCACCCGATCCGCTGGTCGCAGGCGGTCAGGCAATCAGGCCCGACCGAGATTATCGGTGGGGCGCGCGGCCAGGCGCGGCAAAGCCGCAGCCCGACCTGAGCGCGCTGCGCGGGGGCGCCGTGCAGCGGATCGCCGCCAACCGGCGTTTCGCGATCCGGGCGAGGCCGAAATTCGCCGTCGCGCCCGGATCATGGGCGCTGAACATGATCGCGGCGCCGACGTCGCGCTGAGGCTCCGCCAACAGCCACAGAAGCGGCGCCTGCACGGCGAGATCGAGCGCGGTGATCAGCTCATCCGCGGTCAACAGTTTCGGGCGGCGGATCGGCGCCATTGCGACCATCGCGCGCTGGCGCCCCCCGCCGGACCCGTCTTGGGGGCAGGCCTGCGCCCACGCGGCGGCCTCGGGGATGCGGACCGGATCTAGTGAAGACCGCCAAGCTTTCGGAGAGCCGCCCCATGATCGAGATCGTCGTCCCGCCCGACCCGGGTTCCCAGACGATGCACCAGATGCGCCCGGCCTCAAGATAGCCGCCCCGCCGCCATCCCGTCGCCCCAGCTGGAAATGTCGGCCAGCGCGCGGACGCCGGGACGGCTGAGCGCCGGTTCGCCGACCGCCGCCGCGACGCACACCAAGGTCGACGGCACGGGCGGCGTGCCGATGGCATTGGGGATGATGGGCCGGATCAGCATCTTGGCCGTGGATCACCCAATCGCCACGGCGGCGGCGCCAAAAGGCGGCTCTCGGATCATCAGCGCCCCGCTGCGCATCAACCGCGCGGTGCGCGCGATTTTCGGCGCCGTCATGGCGATGATCACCAAGGTGCGCGAGCTGCAGATGGTCCGCACGAACATCCCGCGCTTAGCGCTGACTGCTGCGCGTCGCTCAGCCGCTTCAGACGCCCGAGGGGGCTGATCTTTCCCCCGCTCCGGCGCGAGCGGGCCGACAATGGCGAACAGCGCCGGCTTGTCGGCATCGCGCGCTGCGGCCCGCAGGGCGGTCGGTTCGGGCGGCGACAGGGCGGTCATGGCTTCAGCCACGGGTCGAACGGCGCATAGGACGGATCTTCCGGCAGCTTGGCGCCGATCTGCGCCGCGGCGAAAACCGGCACCACGCCTTGGACCGCCCGATAGGCGCAGGTCAGGATCGCATCGACCGCCAGCCGCCCCATGCCGGGGATGTTCAACACGGTTTTCGTGATCACCGCCCATTGCATGATCAACGCACACCGGCCGGCGCCGCGATCAGGCACGTCACCGCGCGGTCCGAGACCTCCGAACGCCCGAGGCGGAACCCGATCACGTCGCTGAACCAGATCCAGAACCGCACGAGTCGCAGTTCGTTGAAGTCGCGCTTTTGGCGAAGCGCCTCGATCCGGTCGCCATTGGCGTTGGGTCCGGCCATTAGGCCCATGGGATCGTCGGGGCCTTTCGGTTGCGGCACGCAAACATGGTCGCGCGTTCCATCGCCTCGTCCTGCAGCATGGACCGAGCTTCGCGCAGGGCGGCGATGATCCCAGCGGCTCCTTCGGGACACCGCAGCAGGCCGGCCGGGCGCATAAAGACCGCTGACGCCGCTGAAACGCACAAGCATCCGGGCGCGACCACGCCAGAGGTGATCGTGATCGGCGCCGGGCTGGCCAACCTGCGCCCGCAACGACATGTCGTACACGCGCGCAAGCCGTGCGCCGCCGCCGCCGCCGCCGCCGCGATATTCGCCGGGATCGCGCATATCAACGACACGTCGCCGCTGGCCCGAGACAGCGTCACCATGGTTGAGCGAAGCCGCCGCCTGATCGAATAGGCCGCCGCCGGAGAGATCGCCGGATCGGCCTTCGACTTCGACGGTCCAATGATCGCGGACCGGGACGACGACCGCCCGTCAGGCGCCCCGCCGCCCTTTGAACACAACCGCACGGCGGTGGCGCTGGGGACCGGACAGGAGAGGGTCGCCGCGCGGCGCCGGGCGCCGGGGCCGGGCAGCCTGCTCGAGACGTTGTGTTTCGACCGGTCTGGCGGCGATCTTGCGCGTGTCGACCGGCTGGCGGCGCGGCTGCCCCGCTGTCGCCTTTGCGACGCCCCGCGCCAGCCGCTCGGGAAACCGCCGGTCGCCGCGCCCGAGGGACGCCCGCACCCGGCGATGGTCGGACCGATCTGGCGGCGATCCCCAGCCATCCACCTCCGTCGATCCCCGCCGCGCCGGAGATCCCGATGACCCGCCACACCCACGAGCCATTCATCCACGCGGTGCTGCGCGCGACGCCGCCGCCGGGCCGGCGGCGCTGGCGGCGGCCTGCCCGGGTCGAAGCGACCGCTTCAGGGCCAAAGCATGACGGCGGCGCGACGATGAATAGAACAGCGGATGGCTGGTAATTACACATCTTCTCGCCGATTTTCATATCACCCCTGCGACCATCGCAGACATTTCAGGTGCAGGGACGAAATTTTGCTTGATTTTTGGGCGCCGCACAATGATTCAGCAAAGCCAATGCTCGACTAACCATGCGTTCACGAGTCAACGCGCGCAGCACTCCCGTCGGGCCTCCACCCATCAAAGGGCGAGAGATGAAAACCACCGCAACCCGTCTGGCGCTTGCCGCCGCCATCGCGACCGGCGTTTCCGGCGCCGCGCAGTCGGCGACTTTTGTCGGCGATGTCGCCACCTTCAACCTGTCGCTTGTCGGGGCTGGCACGATCCTCAATTCGAACCCGACGATCGCCGATCCGGGCGTCGAGGGGACGAAAACTGGGACCGACAACGCCACCTTGAGCGCCGATGTCGGCGCGTCCTCGCTGACGATCTTCCAAGACTTGACGAGCGCGCCCGCTCTCGGGACCTCGTCGGTCTGGACGATCTCAGGCCTTGAAACGACCGATGTAGCGACCTCGATCACCGGATTGTCGCTGGCCGGCGGAAACGCCACTTTGCTATCGGACTTTTCCTTCACCGCCAGTTCGCTGAGCGTGACCATCCCCGACTATGCCACCGGCGCCTTTGGCGCGGACAACGCCTAGGTGTTCGACATCGCCACCTCGTCGGTCGGCGCCGTTCCGCTGCCCGCCGGTCTGCCGCCGGTCTGCCGCCGGTCCTGACCGGGCTTGCGGCGCTCAGCCTTGTGCGCCGGGCGCGCCGCGCGACTTGATAGGGCCTCGCACGACCGACCTTCCATGCCGCTCGCCCTTGGCGCAGCGGCGTGTTCGCGCGGGCGGGGGGATGCGGGCGGGGCCATCGCGCCAGCCGCCCCCCCCCCGCCGCCGCCAGATCATTTGCCCAGCATCGCCTTCAGCCGCTGCTTCAGCCCTTGGGGCATCGTCGCCAGCAGCACTCGTTTGAAGCGGCCGCGCACGCTTTCCCGCCCCGGGGGCAGCTGCACGCGGCCATAGGCGGCAAGCACCGGCTCCATCCGCGCCATGAACACCGACAGATCGCCCGCCTCGCGCGCCTCTTGGAACGCCTCATGGCTCAGGCGCGTGATCCGCTGGCGCATGTCATACATGCGGCCGCGCCGGGCCTCAGGCGCCATCGCCGGGGCAACCCGTTTTCGCGGCGCCCACGCGCCCGCGGCGGCGCGAGTGGCGAGGCGGTGGGCCAGCCCTTCGCGGCGGTCGCGCAGCCCCGCGGCCTGAGAGCGGGCGGCGAGGTCCGGCGCCACCTCTTCAAAGGTCAGCGCGCCGCGGGCCATCCCGTCGCGCAGCAGCGCGATCAGCGCGGCGTTGCGCGCCACCACGACGTTGGCGCCGCGCCAATCATCGCTCCAGCCCGGCAGCCAGGCGTCGCCGACGGCGATGTCGGCGGCTTCGGCCACCACGTCGTCGCACCAGTTGCAGGCCTCATACTTCATCATGCCCTGGCCCCAGTCGCGGCCCAGAACCTCTCCCATGCGCGCATGAACCTCGGACCCGTCGCGGGCGGTGGCGCGGAACCCGTAGTCAGAGGCGCGGCGGCCCTCGATCTTGTCGCGAAAGTCGATGCTTGCCAGATCGCCCGGCGCGAGGCCCTTTTGCCATGCCGGCAATTCGGCGAAGCGCGAGGATTTCAGATGCCCGCACACCAGCCCGAACAGGAACGGGATCTTGGCCGCGAAGGCGGGGTCGCTTTTCATGATCAGCCGCACCGATTTCACAAAGCACGGCAGACCGATGAACAGGAACCGCCCCGGCGCGTCGCGCATATGGGCGATCGCGTCCGCCGCCTGCACCGGATGATAGCGCGACTTGGCGCTGCGGCGCAGATCGTCGGGCGAGCGCGACACCGCGTAGGAGAAGAGGCCCCAAGCCCCCCCCGGCGACACTTGGACCACGGCGTCGACCTCGCCGCGGGCCAGCAGTTCGGCCGCGAGCCAGCTTAGCAGCCCGCCGGAGCTGCCGCGGGCGCGCCAGTCGCCTGCCTCAACCCAGCCGAGGCCGACGAAGCCATGGCGGCCGATCCGGTCGTCGCGGGGCAGGTCGGGGAAACGCTCGGCGCCCAGCGCGTCTTCGTCGGCGCCCTCGCCGCTCATGGGGCACAGCGGCGACAGGTCGCGCGCGCGCGCCTCGGGCGCGGTCAGCGCGCGGGCCTGCAGCATCCCGAGGGGCGTCTGTTCGACCGCGAAGTCGGTCGGCGCCAGCGCGGCGCACCCGCCGCAGCCGATGCAGAACCCGCCCTCGATCACCTTGTCTATCGCCTGCATGACATCCGATCCCTGCTTTGAGGCGCGCGGGCGCGACATCTTGCGATACCGCGGCGGCGCCGATCACGCAAGAACGGGGTCGGCGCCGCGATCAGGCGGTCGCGCCGGCCGCCGGTCCCCGGGAGGGCGGAAAAGGCTGGACGCCTCGGGCGGGCTGGCGCACGACTTACCCTGTCGCACGCCACCCGCACGCCCGCCACCCGCACGCCCGCCGCCGTCATGGAGACGCCCCGTGAATATCGCCTGCTGGTCCGGCCCGCGAAACCTGTCGACCGCGATGATGTATGCGTTCGGCGCCCGCGCCGATTGCGCCGTGATGGACGAGCCGTTCTATGCCGCCTATCTGGCGCGCACCGGGCTGGACCACCCGATGCGGGACGCAATCCTCGCCGCGGGGGATGCCAACCCCGACCGCGTGGCCGCCGCCTGCGCCGCGCCCGCGCCGGGCCATATCTGGCAAAAGCACATGACCCACCACATGATCGCCGGGATCACGCGCGGCTGGTTCGACGATGTGCGCCATGTGTTCCTGATCCGCCATCCGGCCCGTGTATTGGCGAGCTATGCCGCCAAGCGCGAGGCCCCGACCGCCGACGACATCGGCTTTCGCCAGCAGGCCGAGATATTCGACGAGATCCGCGCCCGCGGCCTGCCCGGCGTGGTGATCGACAGCCATGACGTGCGCGCGAACCCGGCGGGCGCGCTTGGCGCGCTGTGCGATGCCATCGGGCTGGCGTTCGATCCGGCGATGCTGTCCTGGCCGGCGGGCGGGCGGCCCGACGATGGCGTCTGGGCGGCGCATTGGTATGACGCGGTCCACCGATCGACGGGTTTTGCAGGCCCTGAAGGGCCGCTGCCGGACCTGCCCGCGCCGCTCAAAGCGCTCTGCGACGCCACGATGCCCTTTTACGCGCGGATGCGCGCCCACGCCCTGCGCCCGGGAACAAAGCCGTCATGACCGAACCAGACCGCACCACCCACGACAGCGAGCATGACCCGCGCAACGACGACATCGTGATCTATGTCGACGGCGATCTGGTCCCGAAGGATCAGGCCAAGGTCTCGGTTTATGACAGCGGGTTCCTGCTTGGGGATGGCATGTGGGAGGGGATGCGCCTTTATGACGGCGAATGGGCGTTCTTCGACGACCACATGGACCGGCTGTTCGGGTCGCTGAAAGCCGTGTCGCTCAACCCCGGGATGACGCGGGGCGACATCCACGCCATCCTGACCCGCACCGCCGCGGCCAACGGCATGACCGGGGATGCCCATTGCCGCCTGATGATCACCCGCGGGCGCAAGGCCAAACCGTTCCAGCACCCGTCCTTGTCGCGCTGGGGGCCGACGGTGGTGGCGATCGCGGAGCATTCCCGCCCCTCCGAAGCCGTGCAGACCCGCGGCGTGCGACTGGCGACGGTGCCGCAGGTGCGCGGCCTGCCCAACAGCCAGGACCCGAAGTTCAACAGCCACTCCAAGCTCAACTGCGTGATCGCATGCTTGCAGGCCGAACAGGCGGGCGCGGACGAAGGGTTGATGCTGGACCCGCATGGGTTTGTGAACACCACCAACGCCTGCAACTTCTTCATCGTGCGGGGGGGCGAGGTTTGGACCTCGACCGGCGATTACTGCATGAACGGCGTGACCCGCGCCAAGGTGATCGAGCTGTGCCGCGACAACGCCATCCCGGTGCGCGAAAAGAACTTCTCGCTTTATGAGGCATACGGCGCCGACGAGGCGTTCCTGACGGGAAGCTTCGGCGCCCAAACCCCGGTGGCGGAGATCGACGGCAAGCGGATCGGCGACAGCCCCGGCGCCGGACCGGTGACATGGCGCATCCGGGCGCTCTACAAAGACCTGATCGCCGCGGATGTGGCGGCGCAAAAGGCGCGGCTGACATGAAGGACGACGACGCATGACCGACGATCACGGCTTCGCCCGCGGGCTGACCAATTATGGCGACACCGATTTCGCGCTGTTCCTGCGGCGGTCGATGGCGCGCTCGATGGGCCTGTCATCTGCGATGCTGCGCAAACCCATCGTCGGCATCGCCATGACGCCGTCGGAGTTCAATAACTGCCACCGCACCATGCCCGAATTGGTCGATGCGGTGTCGCGCGGCGTGCTGGCGGCGGGCGCCCTGCCGCGCGCGTTCCCGACCACGTCGCTGGGCGAGGTGTTCCTGAACCCGACCTCGATGGTCTACCGCAACCTGATGGCCATGGACACCGAGGAGATGGTGCGCGCCCAGCCCATGGACGCGGTGGTGATGATCGGCGGCTGCGACAAGACCGTGCCCGCGCAGCTGATGGGGGCGGCGTCGGCCGACATCCCCGCGATCCAGCTTGTCACCGGCCCGATGTCCACGGGCCGCCACCGCGGAGAGCGCTTGGGCGCCTGCACCGACTGCCGCCGCTTTTGGGGCCGCTACCGCGCCGGAGAGATCGAGCGCGCAGAGATCGACGCCGTGGAGGGCCGCCTTGCCGCCACCGCGGGCACCTGCGCGGTGATGGGCACCGCCAGCACCATGGCGATCATCGCCGAGGTGCTTGGCATGTCCCTGCCCGGCACCGCCGCGATCCCCGCCGTCAACGCCGACCGTCTGGTGGCGGCGGAGGCATCGGGCGCCGCCGCCGTCCGCCTGATCACCAACCCGATCCGCCCGAGCGAGATCATCACCGAGCATTCGGTCGAGAATGCCCTGCGCGCGCTGATGGCGGTGTCAGGATCGACCAACGCGGTGGTGCATCTGGCGGCCATTGCCGGGCGCCGCGGCATCCGCATCACCGGTGAGCAGATCAACCGCGTCTCGGACGAGACCCCGGTGCTGGTGGACCTCAAGCCCGTCGGCGACGGGTATATGGAGGATTTTCATGCAGCAGGCGGCGTCGGTGCGGTGCTGCGCGAGATCCGGCATCTGCTGCACCTCGACACCATCGACGTGCTGGGGGTGCGCCTCGGGGATCGGCTGGAGGCGCCGATGGACTGGATCGACCGCCGGGTGATCCGCGCGCTGGCCGATCCGGTGTCGCCCGTCGGGGGGCTGATATCGCTCACCGGCAACATCGCCCCCGATGGCGCGATCTTCAAGCGCGCCGCCGCAACGCCGGAGTTGTTTGAGACGACGGGCCGCGCGGTGGTGTTCGACAGCCTCGCGGACATGGCGGCGCGGGTCGATGACCCCGACCTCGACATCAATGCGGGCGACATCATGGTGCTGCGCAACGCCGGCCCGATCGCGGCGGGAATGCCAGAGGCCGGGTATCTGCCGATCCCGAAAAAGCTGGCGCGCGCAGGCGTGAAAGACATCGTGCGGATATCGGATGCGCGGATGTCCGGCACCGCGTTCGGAACCATCGTGCTGCATATCTCCCCCGAATCCGCGGTGGGCGGCCCGCTGGCGGCGGTGCGAAGCGGCGACATGCTGCGGCTGTCGGTGGCCGACAAACGCATTGATCTGCTGGTGGATGATGCGGAGATCGCGCGGCGGATGGAGAGGCACACCCCCCCCGACGCCCCCGCCCGCGGCTATCGCGCCCTTTACGCCCGCACGGTGACGCAGGCGCAGGACGGCTGCGATTTCGATTTCCTGCAGCATGAAACGCTGGCGCCGAACGGAGACGCAAAATGATCGCCGGGATCGACCATTTCGTGATCACCGTCGCCTCCATCGACGCAACCTGCGATTTCTATGCCCGCGCCTTGGGGTTTGCGCGGATCGACACCCCGGGCCGCCCGACCGCCATGGGGTTCGGCGCGCAAAAGATCAACGTGCATGAGGTGGGGCGGGAGTTTGAGCCCAAAGCCCACAGCCCCGCCCCCGGAACCGCCGATTTCTGCCTGATCGCCGACGTGCCGCTGACGGACGTAATCGCGCGGCTGAATGCGGCCGAGGTCATGATCGAACTCGGCCCCGTGCCGCGGGGCGGCGCGCGCGGGCCGATGATGTCGGTCTATTTCCGCGATCCGGACCTCAATCTGGTGGAGGTCAGCGTCTACGACTGATCCGGCCCCAACCGCCGCGCGCCCGCCCACATCCCGTCCGCGATCAGGCGGGCGGACACTTCGCACAACGCCTCGGCCACCGCCGCGGCGGCGCGGGTCATCGGACGGGCGGTGGCGCTGGCCAGATGCGCGCGCCGCCACAGGCGCGGATGCGCGAACCGGCGCACGGTCAGCGCGCCGCTTTGCGCCTCCGCCGCCACCGCGTGGAACGGCAGGATGGAACTGCCATAGCCCGCCGCCACCAGCCGCTTGATGTTGGCATAGCTGTCGACCTCGATCGCGGGCTCGACGCTGACGCCATGCGCCCGGAGGCCCCGGTCGATCATCGCGCGCAAGCCATGCGCCGCGCTCGGCAGCACCAGCGCCATGTCCGCGAGCGCGGATAGGGATTCGATCTCGGGGCCGTTCGCGCCGGGCGGGGTCAGCACCACCAATTCCTCAGCCAGCAGGGGGCGCGCGGCGATCCCCGCCTCTGGCATGTCGGTATAAAGCACGGCCAGATCGATCCGCCCGTCGCGCAGCCATTCGGCGACGAAGCCGCTCATCGCCTCGGCGATATTCAGCCGGATCCGCGGGTGGCGCGCGCGCATCAGCGCGATCAGCGGGACCGAGACGATGCCGC
>JBLIKI010000012.1:0-29689 GCA_047636235.1 Paracoccaceae bacterium
CCCCTGCGGGGCGGCTGCGTGATCGCCCCTGCGGGGCGGCTGTATGATCGCGCCGCGAAGGCGCTGCGTCACTGGTGGCGCAGCGCCTCGATCGGGTCCATCCGCGCGGCGCGGCGGGCGGGAAAACACCCGAACGCCACCCCCCACGGCGGCCGAGAACCCGAACGCCGCCGCGATGATCCCGAACCCGGGCGCGAACGGCACCGCCATCGCCATCGCCCCCGCCGGCCCCAAGGCCAGCCCCAAGGCAGCCCCAGCGCGATGCCGATCAGCCCGCCGATCAGCGAGAGGGTGATCGCCTCGATCAAAAACTGCATCATCACCTGCCGCTCGGTCGCGCCGATCGCAAGGCGGATGCCGATTTCGCGGGTCCGCCCGGTCACCGACACCAGCATGATGTTCATGATCCCGATGCCGCCGACCGGCAGGCTGACCGCCGCCACCGCCGACAGCATGTTGGTCAGCACCGAGGTGACGCCGGTCAGCACGCCGGTGATCTGCTTCATGTCGAAGACGTTGAAATCATCATCCTCGCCGGGGCCGATGCGGCGGCGCTCTCGCATCGGGCGCTCGATCTCGGCTTTGGCGCGGTCGGTGGACTGACCCTGTCGCACCGCGGCATAGATCATCGCGACGTCTTGGTTGCCAGAGATGCGCCGCTGGAACGCGCGCAGCGGGATCAGCACGCGGTCGTCCCGGTCGGACCCGAAGGTGGAGGCGCCCTTGGCGTTCAGCACCCCGATCACCCGGCAGGACATGGTCTTGATCCGCACCACCGCGTCGATGGGATAGCCGGCGCCGAACGGCTCAGACGCCACCTTGGCGCCGAGGATGCAGGCCGCCGCCCCGCTGCGCAGCTCGCTTCCATAGAACTGCCGCCCGGCGCCGATCGGCCAGTCGCTGGCGATCATGTATCGGCTGTCGGCGCCCATGACCGCGGTCGAATGGATCGCGCCGCCGAAGATCACCGTCATCTGGCGCGAGGATATCGGCGCCGCCACCGCCACCGCCGCCACCTGCGCTTCGATCGCGTCGACATCGCGGATGCCCAAGGGCGCCGCCGCCGATCCGGCCCCGCCCGGGCCGCGCCGATCCTGGCCGGGGCGCACCAGCAGCAGGTTGGCGCCCAGCTTTTGCACGTCGTTCCGAACCTGTTCGGTGGACCCCTCGCCCACCGTGACCATGGCGATCACCGCCGCGACCCCGATCACCACCCCGAGCGCCGTCAGGAACGACCGCAGCGCATTGCGTGAGATGGCTTGCAGCGCCAGCCGGATCGCCTCGCCATACATGATCGGCCTTCTCAGCGGTGTCTCGATGGACCCGCCCGTCGAGGAAATGGATGCAGCGCCGCGCCACCGCCGCCATTTCGGGTTCGGCGTCACCATTACGATGGTGATGCCATCGTCGCGGTTCAGCTCGGTCAGCAGCTCCATGATCTCGGTGCTGCGCGCGGTGTCGAGGTTGCCCGTCGGCTCAACCGCCAGCACCACGTCGGGGCGGGTGACGATGGCGCGGGCGATGGCGACGCGCTGCTGCTGGCCGCCCGACAGCTCAGACGGGGAATGGTGCGCGCGCGCCGCCAGCCCGACGCGGTCGAGCGCGCTGAGCGCCAGCTTGCGGCGCGCCCGGCGCGGCAGGCCTTGATAGATCAACGGAAGCTCAACGTTTTCCAACGCTGACGTGCGCGCCAGCAGGTTGAAGCCTTGGAAGACGAACCCCAGATCGCGCCGCCGCACCAGCGCCCGCTGGTCGCGCGACAGCGACGCGACCTCGGTCCCCGCAAAGCGGTAGCTGCCGCGGGTCGGGGTATCGAGCAGCCCGATCATGTTCATCGCAGTGGATTTGCCCGACCCGCTGGGGCCCATGATCGCGACGAATTCCCCCGCCTCGATGGTCAGCGACACATCGGCCAAGGCACGCACCTCGGCGGCGCCCGCGCCATAGGTCTTGTCGATATGCGACAGCGAGATCAGCGGCGCGGTCATTGCGCGGCCAGCCCGGTGATGACCTGGTCGCCCTCGGCCAAGTCCCCCGACAGGATCGCGGTGACGCGGCCGTCGCCGCGCCCGACGGCGACCTGCACCGGGGTCACCACGCCGCCGCGCAGCGCCCAGATGGTGCGCAACCCGCTGCGGCCCGCCTCGGGCCGGTCCGCGGGCGGATCAACAGGCCGAGCAAGCCCGAGCCGCCGCCCGCCTCCTCCGCCTCCGCCGCCGGTGCGAAGCGCAGCGCGGCGTTCGGGATGGTGAGGATCGCCGGGATCTCGGCCACCGTGATTTCCGCCGTGGCGGTCATGCCGGGGCGCAGGCGCAGATCGGCGTTCTCAATCGACAGCACGGCGGTATAGGTCACCACTCCGTCGATGATCTGCGGCGCATAGCGCAATTGCGCGATGACGGGGGGGCAACACTTGGCCCTGATACGCCCCAACGGTGAAGCGCGCGTCGTGGCCGACCGCAACATCGCCGATATCGGCCTCGTCGACATCGACGTGAAGCTCCATCTCGGTCAGATCCTCCGCCAGCGTGAACAGCACCGGGGCTTGCAGCGCTGAGGCGACGATCTGCCCGACATCGACATTGCGCGACAGCACGATCCCGTCGATCGGGGACACGATGGTGGCGGATTTCAGGTTGACCTCATCCAGCGTCAGATCAGCCTCGACCACGCGGATGTCCGCCTCGGCGGTGGTGGCGGCGGCGATGGCGCGGGCCTGGGCGGCCTTGGCGGACAGAAAACCGGCATGGGTCGCGATCCCGCGGCGGTCCATCTCGATCATCCGATCGAAGGTGTCGCTCGCCTCGTCCACGGTGGCCTGCGCCTCGGCCAGACGGGCGCGGCGGGCGGCCAAGGTCGCGCGTTCGCGCGCCACCGCGGCCTCCAGCTTGGCGGTGTCGAGGCGGGCCAGAACCTGGCCTCGGGTCACCAGATCGTTGAAGTCGGCGTCGACGCTGCGGACGATGCCGCTGAGCTCGGACGATATCTCCACCAGATTGGTGGATTCGACCGTGCCCGTGGCGGTGACCGTGCCCGTGGCGGTGACCGTGCCCGTGGTGGTGACCGTGCCCGTGGTGGTGACCGTGCCCGTGGTGGTGACCGTGACGGGGGCGATCCGCGCGGGCGCCAGATCGTAAAGGTCCGCGATCGGGGTCTTGGGGCCTGCCTGCCAAAGCCATATCCCGCCCCCGAGCGCCAGCGCGAGCACGCCGCTTAGCAGCCATGTGCGCCCGCGGCGCGGCGGCTCGGCGTTAAGGATCGTATCCAGATCAGGCCCGCGGGCGTCGGCGGCGGAGGGCGTATCGGCCGGCGCCGTCATGCGCTGTCCTTGGCGAGGCGACGACCGGCGCTGCGGCGGCATCGGCCCCATCTTGCACCGCGGCGCCGCCCGCGCGCCTTGACCCGGATCAGGCCGGGGGCAGGGTCGGCACGGTCAGCTCGATGCCGAACCTGCCACCTCGCATGGCCACGCAGGCGCCGCCGCCATGGGCCTCGGCCACCTTTTGCACGATCGACAGACCCAGCCCGCAGCCGCCCGAGGCATCGTCCGCCACGCGATAGAACCGGTCGAACACCCGCGTGTGGGCGGCGTCGGGGATGCCGGGGCCGCTGTCGGCGACGCGGATCACCGCATGGCCGTCTTCGAACCGCAGCTCGATGTCCACCTCGCCGCCCGCGGGGCATCCATAGCGGCGGGCGTTGTCCAACAGGTTGTCCACCGCCTCGGCCAGCATCACCGGATCGACCCGGGCGGGGCGGGGCGCGCCGGTTTGCGCGAATGACACCGCCACCCCGCGTTTCAGCACGTGTTGCGCAAAATCGCGGGCGCGGGCGCCGACCAATTCGGCCAGATCCGCGGGCCTGCGGGTGTCGTCAGGTCCGCGGCCGCGGGCTTTTTCCATCGACAAAAGCTGGCCGGTCACGCGCCCGGCGCGCCGCGCGGTGTCGGCCAAGGCCGCGACGCGGGCGCGAAGCGATGCCTCGTCCGGGGCGGTGGTGGCGGCCTCGGCCTCGGCCTGGATCGCCGCGACGGGGTTGCGAAGCTGGTGGGCGGCGTCTGAGATGAACGCATCGCGCAGCGCGAACGCGTCCGACAGCCGCACGAACAGCGCGTTCATCGCCGCGACCAGGCTTTCCGCCTCGCGCGGGACCGGGCGGCGGATCGGGCCGAGATCGTCCGGCGACCGCAGCGCCACCGCATCGCGCAGATGCAGCAAGGGCCGCAGGCCGAGCGTTATCCCGAACCACACCAGCAGCGCCGCGGCCAGCACCACCGCCGCCATCAACGCCGCCGCCTGCAACAGCAATTCAAGGCTGAGCGCATCGCGCTGGTGCACGGTCTGCCAAACATCGACAGTGACCCAGCCGCCGAACTGCGGCTCCGACAGGAACTCGGACAGCGTGACCGCGCGCACCCGGCTCCCTTGCACCACCGTATCATAGAACACCGGCGCCCCGCGGGTGGCTTGCACCGACCCGGGGCGCTGCGGCGGGTCGGAATAGCCGGTCACGAACCGCCCGTCCGGCCCGGTGACGCGGTATTGCACCGGGTCCCCAAGGGCCGCGGTCAGCGCGTCCAGCAACTGCGTGGCCAGCAGATCGCCATCCGAAAGCGTAACATCGCGCGAAATCGTCAGCGCCACGGTCAGCAGGGTGTTGTCATAAAGGCGCTCGGACATCCGCTCCGCCATCTCATAGCGGGCGATGGCCGCAAAGCACGCCACCGCCACCAAGGGCGGCACGATCAGCACGAACAGGCGGGCGCGCAGCGACCAGCGGGTCATGGCGCGCCGTCGTCCAACACATAGCCGAGGCCGCGGGCGGTACGGATTTCGACCCCGGCGCCCGCCAGCTTGCGGCGCAGGCGCGACACCAGCAATTCGACCGCGTTCGTCTCCACATCCGCGCCGACGCCGTACAGCGCCTCGACGATGCGGTCCTTGGACACGATCCGCCCGCCATGGTCGAGCAGACATTCGAACAACGCCACCTCGCGGCGCGGCAGGGCGATCTCCCCCTCCGGGCCGGACACCTGGCGCGCGACGCGGTCATAGCGCAGCGGGCCGACCGCCTCGACCTCGGGGCGCAGATCGGGGCGGCGGCGCGACAGGGCGCGGATGCGGGCCGACAGCTCGATCATCTCAAAGGGCTTGACCAAATAGTCGTCGGCGCCGGCGTCCAGCCCCTCCACCCGCTCGGCCGTGCCGCTGCGCGCGGTCAGCACGATCACCGGCGTCGCGTCGCCGCGACGGCGCAAGGCGCGGACGATTTCCAAGCCTGACAGCCGCGGCAGGTTGATGTCGATGATCGCCAGATCGGCGCCCTCGGTCGCCAGAAACCCGTCGCCCTCAACCCCGTCCGCCAGCCAATTGACGCTGTGGCCCTGATCGCGCAGGGCGTTGGCCACCCCGCGCGCGAGGCTTTCGTTGTCTTCGATCAGCACGATGCGCATTAAAATTTTCCGACAGGTTCTCGACAAGATGACGCAGTATGATGTCCCCGCGGCGCGCCAGAGCGGGAGGAATCCTTTGGCACGCTATCAGAACCGCATCCCGCCCACGCCAAAAAAGGCGGGGGCGGTTCGCTGGAAAAAACGATCTGGGAGGATGACATATGACCAAAGCTTTCACCACCACGCGCCGTGGCGCGCTTTCGCTCGCGCTCGGCGGCGCCGCCGCGCTGGCGATGGCCGCGCCGGCCGCGGCCGAGGTGTCTTTCGCGGGCCAGACCATCGAGTTCGTGATTCCGTTCTCCGCCGGCGGCGGGTCGGACACTTGGGCGCGGTTCAACGCGCCGCTGCTCAGCAAGCATCTGCCGGGCAACCCCACCGTGGTGGTGGTGAACGAGCCGGGCGGCGGGTCGACCAAGGGCGCCAACATGTTCGCGTCGCGCGCCAAGCCCGACGGTCTGACCCTTTTGGGCACGTCGGGGTCCACTCAGTTCCCCTATCTGCTGGGCGATCCGCGGGTGCGCTATGAATATGGCGACTGGAAGATCGTGATGGCGTCCCCCACCGGCGGCGTCGTCTATACCTCGCCGTCCACCGGCGTGACCAAGGCGTCCGAGATCAGCAAGCTGGTCGGCCAGAAGCTGGTCTATGCCAGTCAGGGCGCGACCTCGCTGGATCTGGTGCCGCTGCTGGGGTTCCGCATGATGGGCTTTGACGTCCAGCATGTCTTCGGCTTCAAGGGCCGCGGCGACGGGCGTTTGGCGTTCGAGCGCGGCGAGACCAACATCGATTACCAGACGTCCTCGGCGTTCTTGAAGAACGTGCAGCCGCTGGTGGATGCCGGGACCGCGGTGCCGCTGTTCAGCTGGGGCGCCTTGGATGAGGATGGCAACCCGGTCCGCGACGCTACTTTCCCCGATCTGCCCGACTTCACCGAAGCCTACGCCATGATGACCGGCAAGGCGCCGTCGGGCCCGCAGTATGATGCATACTTCGCGTTCTTCACCGCCGGGTTCCCGGCGCAGAAGATGCTGTTCCTGCCCAAAGACACGCCGCAGGACATCGTCGACGCCTATCAGGCGGCGGTGACGGCGATGAAGGCGGACCCGGAATACCTTGAGAAGAAAGAGTCCGTTCTGGGAACCTATGAGCAGGTGACCGGCAAGCCCGCCGCGGCGCTCTACAAAAAGGGCACTCAGATCTCGCCCGATCTTCGCAAGCAGGTGGTCGACATGCTGTCCGCCGACTATGGCGTCAAGCTCGACAACTGAGCCGACGCACGGCCGCTAAAGATCGGCCCGCAGGCGCGGCGCCCCCTTGGATCGGGGGGCGCCGGACCTCGGCCGCCCGCGGCGCTGCACATTCATTGCGTGATAGGCCGAGGGTGCCCTTATGATCGACGTTTTCGCGGCGGCGCTCAGCGATTTGCTGACCGTCCAACATTTGCTTTATATGATGATCGGCGTGCTGATCGGCCTGTGCATCGGGGTGTTCCCGGGGCTTGGCGGGATCGCGGGCCTCTCGCTATTGATCCCGTTCCTTTATGGGATGGAAAGCGTCTCCGCCCTCGCCATGCTGATCGGGCTGGTGGCGGTGATCCCGACCTCCGACACCTTCTCCTCGGTGCTGATGGGCATTCCGGGGTCGAGCGCCTCGCAAGCCACGGTGCTTGACGGCTTTCCGCTGGCCAAGCAGGGGCAGGCGGCGCGCGCGCTGTCGGCGGCGTTCGCGTCATCGTTGTTCGGCGGGCTGTTCGGCGCGATCGTGCTGACCGGCTTCGTGCTGATCGCGCGACCGCTGATCTTGATGTTCGGCTCGGCCGAGTTGTTCATGCTGTCGCTGTTCGGCCTGTCGATGGTCGGCGTGCTGGCGGGCCGCAGCCTCGCCAAAGGTCTTGCGGCGTGCTGCATCGGGCTGGTGCTCGGCTCCGTCGGCGGAGCGCCCGCGACGGGCGAGTTCCGGATGATCATGGACATCGACTATCTTTATGATGGCGTGCCGCTGGTGGTTGTCGGCCTCGGGCTGTTCGCGTTTCCCGAAATCGTCGACCTGCTGCGCCGCAACCAATCCATTTCCGGCGGCGCCTCGCTGGGCGCCGGGTGGTTCCAAGGCGTGCGCGACTGGTGGGAGAATTGGTTCCTTTCGCTGCGCTGCGCGATCATCGGCTGCATCGTCGGCGCGATCCCGGGGCTAGGCGGGTCGGTCGTCGACTGGATCGCCTATGGCCACGCGGTCCAGACCTCCAAGAACACCGAGAATTTCGGCAAAGGCGACATTCGCGGCGTGATCGCGCCCGAAAGCGCCAACAACGCCAAAGAGGGCGGCGCGCTGCTGCCCACGCTTTTGTTCGGCATCCCCGGGTCGGGGTCGATGGCGGTGTTTCTGGGCGGCATGGTGCTGATCGGGATCGAGCCGGGACCGTCGATGGTCGGCGCCGACCTCGGCATCACCTATTCGATCATCTGGTCGCTGGCGATCGCCAACGTGCTGGGGGCGGGGCTGTGCCTTGCGCTGGCGCAGCCGATCTCCCGCCTCACGACCATTCCGTTCCAGCTGTTGGCGCCGTTCATGATCGCGGTGATCTGCTTCGCCGCCTTTCAGGCGACCCGCGATCTGGCCGATCTGGTGGCGCTGCTGACGCTAGGCGTGCTTGGCGTTTTCATGAAGCGGTTCGGCTGGCCGCGCCCGGCGATGCTGATCGGCTTCGTGCTGGCCCCCCAGGCTGAGACGTATTTCTATCAGGCGATGCAGTTCTATGAGTGGGGCTTCGTCACCCGGCCCGGCGTGATCATCATCGCCCTGATGACGGTGGTGTCGGTGTGGTTCGGGCTGAAGAACCGCGTCGACGACAGCGGCCCGATGACCGACGCCGCGACCGCGCCGATCCCGGCCATGCCGCAGGTGCTGTTCGCGGCCGCGATGCTGGCGGTCTTCGCCTTTGCGCTGTGGGATGCGCTCGGGCAAAGCCGCCTCGGCGGGGTGTTCCCGATGGGCGTGGCGGTGGTGGGGCTGATGTTCGGGCTGATCCTGACCATCTCGTTGGTGCGCGGCGGCAGCACCCACCCGGCCTTCTTCGACTACGAGGCGACAGGGGACCATGTCGGCGATGCGGGCAACGGCTGGCTTTGGTCCGGCGCGCTTTGGATCGCGGCGTTGGTGGCGCTGACGGCGCTGCTGGGGTTCTATCTGGCGATGATCGTGTTCTTCGTGTCGTTCCTGCAACTGCGCGCCAAGGCGAGCTGGGCGCGCACCGTGATGCTGACCGCAGGGGCGGCGGGGTTCATCCTTGCGCTCGCCTATGCGCTATCGCTCAACTTCCCGTCGGGCTATTTGCAAGACGTCTATGACCTTCCCTGGCCGATCCGCTGACAAAGGGGCGCCCGATGACCCAGACCGCGATTCCCTATCACTTCCTGCGCGGCGGCACGTCGCGCGGGCCCTATTTCAACCGCGCCGATCTGCCCCAAGATCGCGCCGTTCTGGCCGAGGTGCTGATCGCCGCGATCGGGGCGGGTCATTCGCTCAATATCGACGGGATCGGCGGCGGGACGGCGGTGACCACCAAGGTCGCGATGCTGTCCAAGTCCGAGGACCCGAACGCCGACATCGACTATTTCTTCGCCCAAGTGGCGGTGGACAGGCGCGAGGTCGACTTCAAGCCGACCTGCGGCAACATCCTGTCTGGCGTCGGCCCGGCGGCGATCGAGATGGGGTTGATCGCGGCGACCGGCGAGGAAACCCGCATCCGCATCCTGTCGGTCAACACCGGCGCGCGGGTGGAGGCGGTGGTGCGCACCCACGGCGGCGCCGTGGTCTATGACGGCGTTGCTGCCATCGACGGCGTGCCGGGGACGTCCGCGCCGATCTTTCTGAACTTCATGGACGTGGTCGGGTCGTCCTGCGGCGCGCTTCTGCCCACCGGCAATCTGCGCGACGTGATCGACGGGATCGAGGTCACCTGCATCGACGTCGCCATGCCGCTGGTGATCGCACGGGCGTCCGATTTCGGCCTGACCGGGTATGAAAGCGCGGCGGAACTGGACGCCAACGCCGATTTCTTCGCCCGGATGGAGGCGCTGCGCCTGAAGGCCGGTCTGGCGATGGGGATGGGCGATGTCTCCGCCTCGGTCACGCCGAAATTCGGGCTGCTGGCCCCGGCGAAGGCGGGCGGCACGATCTGCGCGCGGTATTTCATGCCGTGGAAGACCCACCCCACCATGGCGGTGACCGGCGCGCAGTGCCTGGCAAGCTGCGTGCTGACGCCGGGCACGGTGGCCGAGGGGTTGTTCATCCAGCCCGAGGGCATGCCTGCGCTGGTGGTCATCGAGCATGCCTCGGGCGCCATCGACGTGACGGTGGATTATGAGGTTGGCGAAGGCGGGTTCAAGCTGAACTCAGCCGGGTTGCTGCGCACCGCGCGGCTGTTGGCGCGGGGCGAGGTGTTCGTGCCCGCAAGCGTATGGAGCGGCGCATGAAGGTTCATATCCTCGACGATTGGTTCGACACGCTGCGGGGGCTGCCGTGCTTTTCCAAGTTGGACGGCCACGACGTGACGGTCTGGAACGACCATGCCGAGGACCTCGACGTGCTGGCCGAGCGGCTGGCGGACGCTGAGGCGATCACGCTGTTTCGCGAACGCACCCCGATCACGGCGGCGCTTTTGGACCGGCTGCCGAACCTGCGCCTGATCTCGCAGCGCAGCGTCTATCCCCATGTCGACGTGCCCGCGTGCACGGAACGCGGCATCCTGATGTGCTCTAACATGAGCGCAGGCGCGCCGTCCTATGCGGCGGCGGAGATGACGCTGGCGCTGATGCTCGCCTCGGTCCGGCAGATCCCGCAGCAGTTCGCATCGCTGAAGGCCGGGAATTGGCAGATGGGCGTGGGCAAGACCCTGCGCGGCCGCACCCTCGGCCTTTACGGCTATGGCAAGATCGCCACGGCGGTCGCGGGCTATGCCGAGGCGCTGGGGATGAAGGTGGTGTGGTGGGGGTCTGACGCCGGGCGCGCCCGCGCCTTGGCCGATGGCCGCACGGTGGCGGCCAGCCGAGAGGCGTTCTTTGGCGAGCCCGACGTGGTGTCGGTGCATGTCCGCATGAACGCCAGCACCGCGGGTCTGATCACGCCCGCTGATCTGGCGGCGATGCGGGGCGATGCGGTGTTCGTCAACACCTCGCGCGCCGGGCTGGTGTCGCCGGGGGTGCTGCTGGCGGCGCTGGATGCGGGCCATCCCGGCGCCGCGGCGGTGGACGTGTTCGAGGTGGAGCCGCTGCATGACGCCACCGACCGCTTCATCAACCACCCGCGCCTGATCGCGACGCCCCATGTCGGCTATGTCACCGAGGATGAGCTTCAGATCCAGTTCTCGGACATCTTCGACCAGATCAACGCCTATGCGGGCGGGGCGCCGACCCACATGATCAATCCTGAGGTGTGGAAGGCTTAGGTTTTTCCGGCCGCACACCCAGCAGGCGCGCCGCGATCGGCGCGCCTGTGATCACGATGATGATGCGCGTCAGATGGTGTGTGATCACAAACCCCAGATCGGCTCCCGCGACGATGGCGAGCACGGTCATCTCAGCCTGCCCGCCGGGGGCGAAGGACAGGAACGCCTCGACCGGTTCCGCCAGCCCCGACAGCACCACGATTTCCGTGAAGCCCGCCGCCAGCGCGGCCAGCACCAGCACATAGGCGACGCCAGACGTCACCACCTGGCGCAATTCGCGCAAGGTGACGCCGACGTAATAGACGCCGATCCCCATGCCGATGAAATACTGCGCCGCCAGGATCGCCTCTTTCGGCGGGCGCATGTGGATGATCCCGGCCAGCGACAGCGCCGCGGTCACCACCATCGGCCCGAGGATCGAGGCGCCGAACAGTCCGATCCGCTCTCCGCCCTTCCAGCCGACCAGAGCCGCGAAGGTCATCCACGCCAGTTCCTCCCACGGGAGCGAGGCGATCGGCGCCCCGATCGGATGGCTCAGCGGCACGCCGTAGAATTGGGTCAGCAGCACCGGCGCCACGGTGACGATGATCAGCACCCGCGTCGCATGGATCAGCGACAGGGCGCGCACATCCGCCCCCGCCGCCTCGCCGAAGATCACCATGTCTTGCAGGCCGCCGGGCATGGCGGCGTAATAGGATGTCACCGGATCGAACTTGCAGACATGGCGGAAAAACGGCACCCCGATGCCGCCGATCAGCAGGATATAGACCGGGATCAGCGCGATCGACGCCGCCATCAGCGGCAATTGATGGAGCAGCGCGGGCGTCACCGACGCCCCCACGGCGACGCCGAGAATGGTGCGCGCCCCGACCGCGATCTGCCCGACGCCCTGCAATTTCGCCCCCGCCAGCGCCACCAGAAGGCACGCGCACATCGGCCCGAACAGGAACGGCAGCGGCAGTCCCAGCGCGATGAAGATCCCGGTGCCGACGGCCGCCGCGGCGACGGTCAGCAGGCGGGCGCGGGTGAACGGGTTCTTCATGAGCTGTGGCTTTCTTAGGCGCATGCAAGGGGAGGGAGACTCGCTTGACGAGGCGGTGCATCCAGTTGTATCCCTTTGGATGCAATTTACAACCTGAGGATCGAATGCTCCGACCGATCGCCGTGGAAACCGAGGACGCCGACGGGCCGCAGGGCCTGTCCGCCTACCGCCGGCTGCTCGACGACATCCGCCGCGGGGTGCTGCCCCCGGGCGCGCGGCTGCGCGAGACGGAGATCGCGGAGCGCTTCGGCATCTCGCGCACTCCGGTGCGCGAGGCGATCCGCCAGCTGGAGGCCGACGGGCTGGTCAGCCACGTGCCGCGCCAAGGCGCCACGATCCGCACCCTCGATTACGCCGAGGTGATGGAGCTTTATGAGATGCGCGCGGTGCTCGAAGGCACGGCGGCGCGGATGGCCGCGCGCGCGGCGTCTGAGATCGAGCTGGCCGAATTGGCGTCGCTGAACCGCGCGCTGGCCGGCGCGAATGGCGCGGCGGATGCGTTCGAGGTCAACCGCCAGTTCCACCTCACGCTGCTTGATGCTGCCAAGAACCGGTATCTCAGCCGCTCGATCGGGGCGCTGCAAAAGACGCTGACGATCCTTGGGCCGTCGACGCTTGCCAACAGCGAACGGCAGGCCGGGGCTGTGCATGAACACGACGCGGTCCTTGACGCGCTGGCCGCTCGCGACGGCGCCCGGGCGGAGGCCGCGATGCGCGCCCATATCGAGGCCGCCCATGCCATGCGTCTGCGCGCCCTTCGCGGCCGCGACCGCCCCGCCGACGATCTTTGACCCAACCGCGCCCATATTACCCCGAACGGAGGCTTGATGAAACCCGACCCCTCACCTGACCTGACCGGCCCTTGGGACATCGTCGTGATCGGCGGCGGCAACGCGGCGCTGTGCGCGGCGATCACCGCCGCCGAAACCGGCGCCCGCGTGCTGATCCTGGAAAGCGCGCCCAAGACCTATCGCGGCGGCAACAGCCGCCACACGCGCAATTTCCGCTGTATGCACGCCGGGCCGCTGTCGGTACTGACCGGCAGCTACCACGAGGATGAGTATTTCGACGACTTGATGCTGGTCACCAAGGGCGAGACAGACGAAGGGCTGGCGCGCCTTGCGATCCGCGCCTCCGAGGAATGTCTGCCGTGGATGGAGGCGCACGGGGTCCGCTTTCAGCCATCCTTGTCGGGCACCTTGTCGCTGTCGCGCACCAACGCGTTCTTTCTGGGCGGCGGCAAGGCGCTGGTGAACGCGTATTACAACGCCGCCGCGGATCTGGGCGTCACCGTCGCCTATGACGCCGAGGTGACCCATGTGCACCTCGACGGGGATCGGTTCACCCATCTCTACGTCACCGTCGGCGGGCAAAGCCGCAAAATTGAGGGGCGGGCGGCGGTCGTCGCCTCGGGCGGGTTCCAGTCGGATCTGGAATGGCTGACCCGGGCGTGGGGCCCGGCGGCGGCGAACTTTCTGATCCGCGGCACGCCCTATAACCGTGGCGTGGTGCTGAAGGATATGCTGGATCAAGGCTGCGACAGCGTTGGCGACCCAACGCAGTGCCACGCGGTCGCCATCGACGGGCGGGCGCCGAAATACGATGGCGGGATCGTGACTCGGCTCGATTGCGTGCCGTTCTCCGTCGTCGTGAACCGTGACGGCGACCGGTTCTATGATGAGGGCGAGGACGTCTGGCCGAAGCGCTATGCGATCTGGGGCCGTCTGGTGGCGGGCCAGCCCGATCAGGTCGGCTATTCGGTGATTGACGCGAAATCCATCGATCTGTTCATGCCCTCGGTGTTTCCGCCGATGAAATCGGACACGATCGAGGGGCTGGGGGATGCGCTCGGCATCGACGGCGCCAAGCTGGCGCGCACGGTGGCCGATTTCAACGCGGGCTGCCGGGTCGGCACGTTCCACCCGACTGAGCTGGACGGGCTGGCGACGACCGGCGTGACGCCTGCGAAAACCAACTGGGCGCGCCCGCTCGATACGCCGCCCTATTACGGCTATCAGCTGCGCCCTGGCGTGACCTTCACCTATCTGGGGCTGAAAGCGTCGGACACCGGGCGTGTCAGCACCCCCGACGGCCCGCTGGCCAATGTTTGGGCGGCGGGAGAGATCATGGCGGGCTCGATCCTCGGGCAGGGCTATCTGGCCGGTTTCGGCATGACCATCGGCACCGTCTTCGGGCGGATCGCAGGACGAGAGGCGGCTTCCCATGTCAACTGAGATGATCGCCGAGGCCCGGCGCCAGGTCGAGATCTGCAACGCCTGCCGCTATTGCGAAGGCTTCTGCTCGGTCTTCCCGGCGATGACCCGGCAAAAGGCTTTTGCTGACGGCGATATCAGCCATCTGGCGAACCTGTGCCACAACTGCCGCGGCTGCTATTACTCGTGCCAATACACCGAGCCGCACGAATTCGCGCTGAACCTGCCCGCGATTCTGGCCGAAGTGCGCCAAGATGATTGGGAGCGGCTCGCTTGGCCTCGCCCCTTGGCGAAACGCTTCCACCAAAGCGGCGTCGCCATCGCGGCGGCGCTGACGGTCGCCTTCGCGGTGGTGTTCACGCTGATGCAGATGCTGCGCCCTGAGGACGGAGAGGGCTTCTACGCCTATCTCTCCCACGGCGCGATGGTGGCGATCTTCGCCCCCGCATTCGTGCTGCCGCTGGCGTCGGTCGCGGTCAGCCTGCGGACCTATTGGCGCGAAATCGGCGGCGGCCGCATCCGACTGGCGCATTTGACCGGCGCGCTGGCCGCCGCGGGCGCGATGCGCAACCTCTCGGGCGGGCAGGGGCAGGGCTGTAACTTTGAGAAGGAGGACCGGTATTCCAACGCTCGCCGCTACGCCCATCAGGCGGTGATGTATGGGTTCCTGCTGTGCTTCGGCTCCACCTCCATCGCCACGTTGATGCACTATCTGGCGGGGATCGAGGCGCCTTACGGCCTGTTCAGTCTGCCCAAGCTGCTCGGCGTGCCGGGGGGCGTGTTGCTGAGCGTCGGCTGCGTCTGGCTGGCGTGGCTGAAAACCAAGGCCGACCCCGCGCTTGGCGCCGTGCGGGTCTGGGGCGGAGAGATGGGGTTCGTCGCGCTTCTGGGCGCGGTGGCGGTGACCGGGCTGGCGCTTTACGCTGCGACCGGGACCGGGGCGGTCAGCGCGCTGCTGGCGGTGCATTTGGGCACGGTGCTGGCGTTCTTCGTGCTGCTGCCGTTCACCAAGATGATCCACGGCTTCTATCGTCTGGCCGCGCTGATCGCCGAGGAGGGCAAGCGCGCCTGACAGGCTTGCCGGGGCGGCGTGGTTGGGGTTGCCCTTAGGGCATCATGTCGCCCTTTTTTCGCAATCAAGAGATTGAACATGATGACCATGACCCGGCGCCTTTGCGCCGCGGCGCTGTGCATTGCCGCGCTATGGGCGTCGCCGGACCGGGCCGCGGCCGAGGCCCTGCTTGCGCTCGTGATCGGCAATTGCGGCTATCAGACCGCGCCGCCGCCCAACGCGCGTAATGATGCCAAGTTGGTGTCCGCCGCGCTGGCGGAGGCGGGATTTGACGTGGCGACGGTGATCGACGCCGACCAGCGGGCGCTGAAAGGGGTGATCCGCGACTTTGCGCAACGCCTTAAGAACGAGAGCCAAGATGCTGCGTCGGCGTTCTATTATGCCGGTCATGGCATTCAGATCAATGGGTGCAACTATCTGATCCCGGTGAACACCCCGCTGCGCTCCGCCTCGGACGTGGAATTTGAGACGGTGGAGGCGCAGTGGATCCTCGATCAGATCGGCGAATGCGGCGCGCCGCTGTCGATCATCATGCCGGGCGCGTGCCGCAACAACTCATTCCCCTCGATCAGCCGAGGGGCGGCAGGGGTGGCTGGCGCGGATGGATGCGCCGCGCGGCTCGTTCCTGAGCTATAGCACCGCGCCCGGCGACATGGCGCTGGACGGCAAGGGTGGCAACAGCCCGTATGCCAGCGCGCTGGCCCAGGCGATCCGCACCCCCGGGCTTAAGATTGAGGACGCGTTCAAACAGGTCCGCCGATCGGTGCTGGCCGAAACCGACGATCGAAAGGCGCCCTAAGAAAGCTCCTCCTTGGTGGGGGATTTCCATTTCTCAGGCGGGGCCGCGCCGGTCATGCCGCCGCGCCCGGCGCCGCGGCGACGTCGCCCACGCCCGCGCCCGCCGCGGGCCTGTTCCGCGACCGCCCCGATTGCCCCGATATGGTTGCGCTGCCGGGCGGCGCCTTCGCCATGGGCTCGGACCCGCCCGAGCCGGGCCGCGAGGCGGTCGAAAGCCCCGCCACCCCCGGCGCCGCCGCGCCCTTCGCGCTGGCGCGAACCAAGGTGACGCGCGATGACTTCGCCCGCTTTGTGGCTGAAACCGGCCGCAAGATCGCGCCGGGCTGCTGGGTCTGGGCGGTGGTCCGGCTGCATGACGCGGCGCGCAGCTGGGACAAGCCGGGCTATCCGCAGGCTGGCGACCACCCCGCGGTCTGCGTGCCTAGGGCCGATGCGGCCGCCTATGCCGGCTGGATGTCGGCGCGCACCGGCCAGCGCTATCGCCTGCCGTCCGAGGCCGAATGGGAATACGCCGCCGGCGGCGATGGCGGCGCGCCCTGGGGGGCAGATGCGGCCGCCGCCTGCCGCGACCGTAACTTGCACGACGCCGCCGGGTTCGCGACCTTTGGCAACGCGCTGCTGACGCATTTCGCCGGCAACGACGGCGCCGCGGCGACGTCTCCGGTCGGGTCCTATGCGCCGAACCGGCTGGGCCTGTCGGATATGTTGGGAAATGTCGCCGAATGGACCGCCGATCGCTGGGTCGACAGCCACCGCTGGCGGCCCGCGTCAGGGGCGGCGCGGCAGGGCGGCGAGTACGGCTGGCGCACGTCCAAGAGCGGCGCCTGGAACACCTATGCCGAGGCGTTCCGTCCCGCCCTTCGGTGGCCGGGGCTGGCGGCCTCCGGCGGGTCGATCTATGCCGGGTTGCGGCTGGAGCGCGATCGGGGCTGAGGGCGCGACGCCCGAAAGCATCGGGGGCGCCCGCGATCTGCGTGGCGCCCCGAAGACATGGTCAGCGGCAGGTCAGCGACCCCAGGTCCTGAGCGGCCCGCTGTCGACATGCACGAATTGCGACCGAGTGTAGCGGCCCACGCCGCCTCCGCCGATCGATTCCGCCGCGCTGGCGATCTGGCGCACGCTGCGCCCCTTCAAGCGAATGTCGATCGCCATCGCTCTGGTGTGGTAGCTATGTTTGGCCACGCCGCGATTGGTGCGGCGAAGCATGTCGTTGGTGTGTTTGCTGCGATAGCCCGACACGACCTCGATCGGCTCGGCGATGTCGAGCTTGCGGCTTAGCGCCGCGATCACATCCAGCGTGCTCGGGTCATAGGGCATCGCGGTATTCTCGCGCCAGTCGCGCAGCAGGAAGGAAATTTCCTCCAGCGCCTCGGGAATGTAGGATCCGTCCGCCCAATAGACGGTCCGGACCTGCTCGCCCAGCCTGCTGGAGGTCAGGGAGATGGCTCGGTACGCGCCTGCGCCACGCAGAACGGCTGGCGCTGCGGCGAATACGGGCGACGCCGCCAGACAGGCGGCCCCTCCGATCAACCCAAGCGCCGCCCGGCGAGACAGCATCTCGCCGCGATCGGTGATGGCCATGTTCACTTTGCCTCGTTCCGTTTTTTTAATCGGTCTGATGCCGAGAGCCTCTGTTAACCAGCGGCTTGGCATAGTTATCCCACAAGGCCGGGGGCGCGGCCAAGTGGCAGTTTAATCGCAATTTCGTCGTGATTTGCGTCCTCGATGCAACGCTTGGGTCGGTTGGTGCATTGAGAGGGCGAAGCGTGTCGCCGCAAGGACGTGGCTGGGGCCGAGGGCGGCCGCGGCGCCCTGTGTCGGGTCGGGCGCCGCGGGCGGGTCCGGACCCGTGCTGCGGATTTCCCACGCATCGGGGAAAAGGCAGGAGAGTCGCGGGCGGTCGCATGGTCGGTCTCGGCGCTTTGCGATATTGTCGAATTGAGCGGGGTTTCAAGACGATGGCCGGAGCTGGAAAGATGACGTGTTTCGAACGCGCAGGCAGGACGCTTGGGGCGCTTGTGGTTGTGTTTTCGGTCGGCGCGGGTGGCGCTGCGGCGCAAGTCGCGCCCGGGGCCGCACCGTTCGCGGCGCCGATGACTGCGCCTGCGATTGCTCCCGTGATTGCGGCGGCGCAGGTTGCGCGCAATCCGATCGCGGCGGTCGCGGCGACGACGCGGGCGCAGACCGCGCTGAGCGGCGCGGTGATGACGCTGAACGATTCTGCCTTGACCGAGGTTTATGGCGCCCTCGGCTTTTCGCCGATCTGGCTTGGTGATCGCCCGGCGCGGGTGGCTGCGTCGCTGTTGGCGGTGTTCGACGGGGCGCGCGCCCATGCGCTGCCCGCGGTGGCGGACACGGGCGCGCTGCGGCTGCGGCTGGCCGCGCTGCCGACGCTGACCGGCGACGCGGCGGCGGCCGAGGGGGCGGCGCTTGACGTGGCGCTGTCGCTGGCGGCGCTGCGCTACGGGACGGCGGTGTCCTCTGGCGCGCTGACCCCGCGCAAGATCGACGATGAATTGCATATCGACCCGGTGCGCCCGGATCGCGCCGTGATGCTCGGCGCGCTGGCGGCGGCGGGCGAACCGCGCCGGTTGCTGGAGGGGATGGCACCCGCCGACCCCGGCTATGACGCGCTGCGCGATCGTCTGGCCGCGTTCCGGCGGCTGGTGGAGCAGGGGGGCTGGACGTCGGCCATGCCTGACGCGTCGGTGCTGCGGCAGGGCGACGCCGGCCCGCAGGTGGCGCGGCTGCGCGCAAGACTGGTGGAGATGGGCGACTCGGACGCCGCCGAGCCTGAGGTGCAGGTGGCCTCCAACGCGCCCGCCGCCCCGATCGAGGCGCATTTTGACGCCGGGCTGGAGGCCGCGGTGATGCGCTTTCAGCGGCGCCACGGCCTGAACGCCGATGGCGTGGTCGGGCGGCTGACCTTTGACGCGATGGCCGTCAGCGCTGAGGACCGCCTGCGCCAGATCGCCGTCAATCTGGAGCGGATGCGCTGGATGAACCGCGATCTGGGTTCGCGGCGGATCGTGGTCAACCAAGCCGATTTCACCATGACGGTCTATGATCATGACCTGCCGATCGATACGATGCGCGTGGTGATCGGACTGGCCAAGGACCACCGCACGCCGGAATTTTCGGACGTGATGACTCATATGGTGGTGAACCCGACCTGGAACGTGCCACGCTCCATCGCCACCAAAGAGATTTTGCCGGAATTGCGCGCCGACCCCGGCTATCTGGCGCGCAACAACATGTCGGTGCGCGCCAGCGACGGGTCGGGCTATGTCGACCCCTACGCGATCGACTGGACCGCGTATTCTGAGAACAATTTTCCGTTCCGCGTGCGGCAAGAGCCAGGGGATGACAACGCCCTCGGGCATGTGAAATTCATGTTCCCCAACAACTTTGCCATCTACATGCACGACACGCCGTCGCGGCGGCTGTTCGCCAAGGACATGCGGGCGTTCTCGCATGGCTGCGTGCGGCTCGAACGCCCGATAGATCTGGCGCATCTGCTGCTGCAAGGCCAGGTCGACGATCCGGTCACGCTGTTCGACAGCTGGTTGGAGCGTGACGACGAGATCTGGGTCAAGATCCGCCGCCCGCTGGACGTGCATCTGACCTACCGCACCGTTTGGGTGGATGGCGACGATGGCGCCGATCAGTTCCGCGCCGACATCTATGGCCGCGACGCCACCGTGTGGGCGGCCCTGGCGAAGGCGGGCCTGTCGCCGCTGTGACCCGGCCCGCGGCGGCGGGCGACCCGGCGCCGCGGCGCTGGTCAAGCCAGCCCTCGCCGTCCTATAAGCGCTGCATGATAAGGATCAGCGCAGCCTGCGCCCGTTCGCGCAATGGCGGCCCAGCGCGGGTACGCTCAAAGGCGGGCCAGCGTGGGCACGCGCAATGGTGGAGAGCGCAACGCATGACCTGGACGGTGGGACGCATCGCGGACGCCCTCGGCGCCGAGGCGCTCGGGGACGCGACGTTGACGGTCGGGCGGCCCTCGCACCCTGCCGCGGCGGGGGCGAAGGATTTGGCCGTGGCCATGGACCCGACCTACGCCGATGCGCTGCGCGCCTCCCCGGCACGCGTCGCGCTGGTCTGGAAGGGCGCGGATCTGGCGGATCTGGGACTGGATGCGGCCATCGCGGTCGGGCGCCCGCGGGTCGCCATGGCGGCGGTCACCGCGGCCTTCGCCCACCCCTATGACCTCGCCCCCGGCATTCACCCCATGGCCGCCATCGACCCGAGCGCCGAGATCGGCGCCGGCGCCGCCATCGGCGCGTTCGCGGCGATCGGCCCGCGGGCGCGGATCGGGGCGGGGGCGCGGATCGGCGCCCATGTCTCGGTCGGCGCCGACGCGTCGCTGGGGATCGATGCGCTGCTGCATGACGGCGTGCGGATCGGCGCGCGGGTCACCATCGGGGATCGGGTGATCGTGCACCAGAACGCGGTGATCGGCGCCGACGGGTTCTCGTTCGTCACGCCGGAGAAATCGACGGTTGAGAGCGCCAAGGAGACCGGCGCCATCGCCGCCGGCGCGCGCAATTCGGTGTGGATGCGGATTCACAGCCTCGGGGCGGTGACGCTTGGGGATGATGTGGAGATCGGGGCCAACACCACCATCGACCGCGGCACCTTGCAGGACACTCGCATCGGGACCGGGACGAAAATCGACAACCAAGTCCAGATCGGCCACAACGTGACCATCGGTGCGTCATGCCTTTTGTGCGCGCAGGTCGGCGTCGCGGGCAGCGCCAAGATCGGCGATCGGGTGGTGCTGGGCGGCAAGGTCGGGGTCGCGGATCATGTCGCCATCGGGTCGGACGTGGTGGTCGCGGCGTCGTCCGGGGTGGCGTCGAATGTCGCGCCGCGCTCGGTGATGATGGGAACCCCGGCGATCGCGCGGGATGAGTTCATGAAGATGATGATGGCCATGCGCCGCCTGCCGCGTCTGATGGCGAAGCTCGGCGGCTAGGCGCCGCGACAATTTTTCCTTTTCGATCCGCGCGCGACCGGCTACGGAGACGCGACCCAAATAGGTTGGAGAATGCGGCATGTCCGACGACGTTGAAACCAAGATCATCGCCATCTTGGCCGAACAGGCGGTTCTGGACCCTGAGCACGTGAAGCTTGACAACACGCCCGACGATCTGGGGCTGGACAGCCTCGGGCTGGTGGAGACGGTGTTCGCCATCGAAGAGGCGTTCGACATCACGGTCCCGTTCAACGCCAACGACCCCGGCGAGGGAGAGTTCGACATCTCCTCGGTCGGCGCGATCGTGACGGCGGTGCGCGCGCTCATCGCCGATCAGAGGGCTTGATCGGATGCGCCGCGTTGTGATCACCGGAATGGGCGTGGTGTCGGCGCTTGGCGAAGGGGCGGCCGCGCACTGCGCCGCGCTCGAGGCCGGGCGCTCCGGCGTGTCCGAGCTGGAGATCACGGGGATCGAGCGGCTGGCCGTGACCATCGGCGCGCAGGCGAAATTCTTTGTCGGCGAGGATCGGTTTACCCGCTCTGAGCTGGGGTTTTATGACCGCACCACCCAGCTGGCGCTTGTCGCCGCCGCCGAGGCGGTGGAAAGCGCCGGTCTGGTGCTGACCGAGGCCGAGCAGTTGCGCGCCGCCACCGTGATCGGCACCGCGCTGACCGGCATGGGCACCATCGATGACGCTTATCGCGCGGTGTTCGAGGAAGGCAAGAATCGCGTCCACCCGTTCGTGGTGCCGCGGCTGATGACCTCGGCGGCGTGCTCCAACATCTCGATGAAGCACGGGCTGAAGGGCCCGGCCTATACCGTGACCACGGCCTGTTCGTCCGCCAATCACGCGATGGGGCAGGCGTTCCATCTGGTGCGCTCGGGCGTGGTCGATGTGGCGGTGACCGGCGGGGCCGAGGCGCCGCTGGTGTTCGGCGTCATCAAGGCGTGGGAGGGGCTGCGGGTGATGTCGAAAGACGCCTGCCGCCCGTTCTCCAAGAACCGCAACGGCATGGTGCAGGGCGAGGGCGCGGCGATCTTCGTGTTCGAGACGCTGGAGCGCGCCACCGCCCGCGGCGCGAATATCTTGGCGGAGATCGTGGGCTTCGGCATGTCCGCGGATGCGGGCGACATCGTGCAGCCCTCGGCCGACGGCGCCGGGCGGGCGATGCGGATGGCGCTGGACGACGGCGCGGTGAACCCGGACGAGGTCGGGTATATCAACGCCCACGGCACCGGCACCGCGGCCAATGACCGGACCGAATGTCAGGCGGTGCGCGCGGTGTTCGGCGATGCTGCGGACCGGCTGATGATTTCGTCGACCAAGTCGATGCACGGGCACTGTTTGGGCGGCGCGGGCGCGGTCGAAATGGTGGCGCTGGTCCATGCGCTGCACGCGGGCGTGGTCGCCCCGACGATCAACTTCGAAGAGCCCGACCCGGAATGCGATCTCGACGTTGTGCCGAACGAGGCGCGCCGCGCGCGGATCGACACGGCGATGAGCAATTCGTTCGCATTCGGCGGGCTGAACGCGGTGATCGCCGCGCGGCGCTGGAACGGCTGAGCGCGCGCGCCTGCGGGGGCGTCCCGCCGCCCGATGGGGCGATGCCGCCGTGCCCTGAGGGCCGGGCCGCCCCAGAGCCACGCAAAAAGCCCGCCGCGTTCCCCGCGGCGGGCCTTTTGCTTCGGTCGCCTTGACGTCAGCGGTTGTTATCTTTTCAGCGCGCTGAAAGCGGCGGTGAAGCCCGACAACGAGATGTCGGCGGTCAGCGACTTGTTCGGCGGCGCCACCACGGTGACCTTTGCGATCACGCCCTTTTTCATCTCAGCGACCATCGTCGCAGGGATGCCGGTCTGCAAGACGCAGCCGCCGCGCAGGCAGGCTTCGAACGGGCCGCGGATTTCCTTGCCGCCGTCCACTTGGATGGCTACCCCGGCCCGCAGCAGTACGCCCAAGGGGGCGATCACCGTGAACAGCGTGTCGACGCTGCCTTCGGTGCTTTCCTGCGGGGCGATCCGGGCCAGCTGCATCTTGACCAGATCGGCTCCGTCGGGGCCTTTGGCGACTTGCTCCATGATGCAGGTCGTGGCGGTCTTGGCGCAGATCAACGTCCAGGCGCCCATGGCTGTCCGGGTGACGTTTTCGTCCGGCGCGGCCGCGGTCTGGGCCGAGGCGGCCAGCGGTGACAGCGCGAGGCCGAGAGCGAAGACGGCGCGGCTCAGGAAAATCGGCATGAAGGGTAAGTCCTCAGATCTTGTCGTCAGGCCGTTGCGCGCGGCGCGCGCTCGGGCGGCGGTCGGGCGGCCCTGTCCCTGCGCCCGTGGGCGCGCGGGGCTCAGGCCAAGGAAAGGCGGGCCAAGCGGGTGGCGGATGCGTCCGGTCGGGCCCCCGTCTCCATGCCTGCCAGCGAGGTAAGTCGAAATCAAGACCATTCCACCCCCGGCCCCCGCGGCCCCGCCGCGCGGCGGCCGATGGCGGACCTCGGACCTCGCGCGCAGTCAAAGAAAAAGGGCGCCCGAAGACACCCTTTTCCGACACGCCGTTATTAAGTGCACCGACTTGCGCCGGGCCTGCGGATCAAGTCCGCGCGGCGTGTTCTTACGTTCCCTGTCGGACTGGCCGTGCCGTCCTTGGACCGAACGCTAGGCGGTGGCGCGCGGGCGGTCAACCCCTCCCGCGCGTCAATTCAAGTGGCGCGCGCGCCCCGGTCAAAGGCCGACGGCGAGTTGCCCGCGCATCCCCTGCGCCGGCGCCGTCCCGCCCAAGGCGCGCGCGATGATGGTGACGTTATGGTCGATCATGCCCGGATAGGTGCCCTCATAGGCGCCCTCGGCGCCGATCGCGTCGGTCAGCAGCGCGCCGCCGATCTGCGCGACGCCGCCCCGCGCGGCGCAGGCGGCGACCAGCGCGTCCATGTCCGGGTCGTTGTTCGCAAAGCGCCCGCCATGGTCCGCGAACACCGCCGGAAGCGCGCGCTCAGCCGCCAGCGCCGCCAACGACGCCAGCGTGGCCGGTGCGGGGGCCGCGCCGTCGATGCCGCGCAGCCCCGCAACCTCGAACCCGAAGGCCGCGCCGAAATAGCCGAACGCGGCGTGCCCGGTGATCAACAGCCGCGCGGGGTCCGGCACCGTCGCCAGCACGCCGTCGGCATAGGTGGAGAGCCGCGCGAATTCCGCCCGCGCGCCGTTGGCTGCGCCGGCGTAGGCCCCCGCGCCGCCGGGATCGAGCGAGGAGAGCGCGGAGCGCACCGGCTCGATCATCCGGGCCCAGATCCGCGGGTCCATCCAGACATGGGGGTCGATGCGGCCGTCGGCGTCGCGGCGCAGCGTCTCGGGGGGCAGGGTGTCGCCCAGCGCGATCGCGGATCGCCATGCGCCCGGTCCGCTCTCCAGCATCTCGACGTTCGCGACCCCGAGGCCGTGGGTGACCGTGAGCGGCGTGGCGGCGATCAGGGCCAGGTCGCCCTGCGTCGGGCGCCAGCCATGCAGGTCGGCGCCATAGCCGATCAGGGTCGTCACCTCGACCCGGTGGCCGCCGATGCGGCGGATCAGATCGGCGATCATGTCCGTGGCGGCGACGACCTTGATCGGATCGCGGCCGAGCGCCAGCGCCGGTGCGGGACGCAGCGCACCAAGGGCGCCCAGCGCCAGCCCTCCGCCGATCAGCGCGCGGCGGGTGACCCCGCCGGGACCGCCGGGCAGCGTGCGTTTGGCGCCGGGACGCTCGGCCGCGCGACGCGCGGAGGTGGCGTCGGCGACTTCGGTGCGGCGGCCGCTGGTTTGTTCCTGATCCGGGGGCGTGGCGCGGCGGTTTTGCGCGGCTCCGAGATCGGCCTGCCGACGAGCCGACGAGGGGTCGGTCGGGCGCCGGTCGCGGACGCTTTCTTGATCCAGCCTGCGGCGGTTCCCGCTGGCGGCCCCTTCGTCCGCTGCGTCGCGGCGCGCCCGGTCGTCGGCGTTGGCGTCGTGGCGATCCTTAGGGCTCATGGGGCGGTCTCTCCTGCATCGATGCGGCGATCTGGGGGGCGTTCTGCGCCTAGCGCTCGCGCGCGACATGCAGAGACCTTTTTTTTTAGTTGGGGTGGCGCGCCCTCGCGGTCAACCGCGCGCAGGCCGAGACGCGATCACGCCGCAGGGTGCGCGCCATTGACACCGCCCCCCCGCGGGCGGCTGATTATCCATCACCATCCCCCCCTAGGCGCGCGTCGCCGCCGCGGAGCCTGCCATGATCCTCGCCCCCGATCAGCTTGCGCTGTTCATCCCAGCCGCCTTGGCGCTGAACCTGACGCCGGGGGCGGACATGATGTTCTGCGCCGGGCAGGGCGCGCGCCACGGGCCGCGGGCGGGGCTGGCGGCGGCGGCGGGCATATCCTTGGGCGGCATGGTCCATGCCGGGCTGGCGGCGGCGGGGCTGGCGGCGTTTCTGGCCGCCCATCCCGCGTTGTTCGAAACGGTCCGCTGGGCCGGGGTCGCATATCTGCTGTGGATGGCGGCGCAGGCGCTGCGCGCGCCGGCCCCCGATCTTGGTCCCGGCTCGGGCTCCCGCTCCGGCTCCCGATCTGGCCCGCGCCCCAAAGGCGCCGCGAGCATGACCGGATCGTTCCGCGACGCGATCATGGTCAGCCTGCTGAACCCCAAGGTGGCGATCTTCGTGCTGGCGCTGCTGCCGCAATTCGTCGACCCGTCGCGTGGGGCGCCGGGGCTGCAGATGCTCGCGCTCGGCGCGGTGTTCAGCGTCGGCGGCCTGGCGGTCAACGGCGCGATCGGCGCCTTTGCAGGGCAGGCGGGGACGCGGCTGGCCGCGCGCGCCGGGCGCCCGATGGCGTGGGTGACGGCGGCGGTGTTCTCAGGCCTCGCGGCCCGGCTGGCGTTCGACCGGGGCTGATGCGGGGCTTGATGCGGCCCTGCGGCGAGGCTGCGGCGCCGCGCACGCCGCCGCGCCCTTGCATCCCCGTCCTTGCGGCGGGATGGTCAAAGCCCGCCCCCCCTCGCCTCGGCAAAGGACAGCCCATGGACTGGACCCATTCCGCCGCCGCGATCAGCGCGGCGTTCCTCGGATCGTTGGTGGAGTTCGTGGAGGCGTTGACCATCATCCTCGCGGTCGGGATCACCCGCGGCTGGAAGGCCGCGTGGGCGGGGGCCGCGGCGGGGGTGGCGGCGCTGGTGGCGCTGGTGGCGGCGCTCGGCCCCGCTTTGTCGCGCGTGCCGATCCATGCGCTGCAGATCGTGGTCGGGATGTTGCTGTTGCTGTTCGGGATGCGCTGGCTGCGCAAGGCGATCTTGCGATCGGGCGGCGCAATCCGCCTGCGTGATGAGGACGCTACCTTCGCCCGCGAAACCCGCATCCTGTCCACCGACCGGCTGGCGCGGCGGGCGGGGGTCGACCCGCTCGGCTTCGTCACCGCGTTCAAGGCGGTGCTGCTCGAAGGGGTCGAGGTCGCGTTCATCGTCGTCGCGGTCGGCTCGGCGGGGGGCATGCTGGTTCCCGCCGGGCTTGGGGCCTTGGCGGCGCTGGCGCTGGTGGCGCTGGCGGGGCTGGCGCTGCACCGGCCCTTGGCCCGCGTGCCGGAGAACACGCTGAAATTCTCGGTGGGCGTGCTGATATCCGCCTTCGGGATCTTTTGGCTGGGCGAGGGCGTCGGCGCCGACTGGCCCGGCGAGGATTTAATTCTGTTCCCGCTGATCGCCGTGGTGGCGGGGGCGTCGCTCGTCTTAGTCGCCATGGTGCGGCGGATCATGGCCGACGAAGCGGGCGCATGAGCATCCTGATCCAGATCGCGCGCGAGGCGCTGGATATGTTCGTCGACGACGGCGCGCTGGCGCTGCGGCTGACGCTGTGGGCGGCGGCGGTCGGCGCGGTGGCGGCGATCTATGGCGGCGGGGGGATGGCGGGCGTGGCGCTGGCGGTCGGATCGCTGACGATCCTCATCGAGAATGTGCTCGTCGCCGCCCGCGCCAAGGCCGCCGCAGCGCGCAAGGACGGCTGAGCGCGCCGCATTGCGCCGCAGCATTGCAATGCTCAAGATCGGAACGCGAGCCGATGTCGGCCACGCCGATAGGAACGACTTTCATGACTGAACAGCATCTTCGCGCGGCCCCGCCGCACGGACCCCGCCACGGCATCGCCACCCGGATCGTGCACATGGCGCTGGCGGGGGGCGTGATCGTGCAGCTTTCCACCAGCGCGATCATGGACGCGCCGCAGCCGGGGCGCCCGGACGATATTTTCTTCACCGCCCACAGCTATGCCGGGCTTGTGACCATGGCCGCGGCGCTGGCGTTCTGGATCGTGGTGATGGCGCGGCGGCGCGGGACCGACGCGGCGGACCTGATCCCGTGGGTGTCGCGCGGGCGGCGCGCGGACGTGGCCGCCGATCTGGGGCGCCATTGGCGCGCGATCCGCTCGGGCGCCGTGCCGGAGTATGAGGAATGGAGCCCGCTCGCCTCAGCGATCCACGGGCTGGGGCTGTTGCTGATGACCACGATGGCCGGGCTGGGGACGGTTTGGTTTCTGGCGGGCGTTTTCGGCGTCGGGGCCGCGCCATGGGTAGGTCTGGTGCGCGAGACTCACGGACTTGCCGGCAATCTGGTCTATGCCTATCTGATCGGCCATGCCGGGCTGGGGCTGCTGCACCATCTGCGCGGCCAGGCGTCGTTGGCGGGAATGTGGTCGCTGAACCGTCGCCCGACGCCGCGCCCCGACTGACGCCTCCTCCCCGACTGACGCCCCCCCGGACCGACATATCCAGCCCGGGGGCGGCGCATTACCGATCCGTATAGGTTCGGAGACGCTCCGCCGAGGCTTGCGCGCCATTTGCATCTCAGACGCCCGACCGACGCGCCCCGCTTGGCGCCCGGACCGGCGAGAGTGCAGCAGCGGAGCAACGCCCATGACCCTGATCCGATCCCCCCTGACCGACGCCCTCACCGACGCCCTCACCGAGGGCCGATCCAAAGCCAAAGCCAAAGCCGGACCCAGAACCGCAACCCGCGCCCGTGGACGCCGCGGCATCGCCGGCGCCTTGCTGGCGGTCAGTCTCGCCGCCTCCGGCCCGATGATCTGGACCGGCGCCGCCAACGCCCATGACAACGTGCCCAACACCGCCGATCTGGTGCAGCGGGTCGCCCCCGCCGTGGTCTATATCGAGGTCACCGGCGCCCCGCGCGAACAGTCGGCCGAGGCCGTCCCCAACCCGTTCGGCCCCGGCGGGCCGCTCGAGCGGTTCTTCGGCCAGCGCGGCACGCCCCAGCCCCAGGGCCGCGCGGCGCCTGAGCGATCCGTGCCCACCGGCGTCGGATCAGGCTTCATCATCGACGGCAATGGCGAGATCGTGACCAACAACCACGTCGTCGCCGGCGCCACCCATGTCACCGTCAAGCTGACTGACGGGCGCAGCTTTGAGGCGAAGGTGCTCGGCGCCGATCCGCTGTCGGATCTGGCGCTGATCAAGATCACCGACGAGGCGCAGCTGCCCCACGTGTCGTTCGGCGACAGCGACAAGATGCGCCCCGGCGATCCGGTGATCGCGGTCGGCAACCCGTTCGGCCTTGGCGGCACCGTCACCACCGGCATCGTGTCGGCGATGTCGCGCAACATCCATGCCGGACCCTATGACGACTACATCCAGACCGACGCGGCCATCAACCACGGCAATTCGGGCGGTCCGCTGTTCAACCATGACGGCGACGTGATCGGCGTCAATTCCGCCATAGTCTCGCCCACCGGCGGGTCGGTCGGGATCGGGTTCGCGGTGCCGTCCTCGATCGCGCAGTCGGTGATCGCGCAGATCCGCGAGACGGGCGGGGTGGAGCGCGGCTGGCTCGGCGTTCGCATCCAGCCGGTGACGCCCGAACTGGCCGATGCGCTGGGGCTCGAGAAGCCGACGGGCGCGCTGGTGGCGGACGTGACCGCAGACAGCCCCGCGGCCAAGGCCGGGGTCCGTCAAGGCGACGTGATCGTGACCTTCGACGGGCATGAGGTAGGCGACATGGCCGCGCTGCCGCGACTGGTGGCGGCGGTGAAGCCGGGGGCCGCCGCGGACCTTGAGGCGGTGCGCCGCGGCGAGACGCTGAGCCTGAGCGTGGAGATCGGGACGCTGGGGGCCGACCAGATGGCCGCCGCCGAGACGACGGGCGGTCCGGTCCATGAGGGCAGCCTCGGGGTTGAGCTGGCGATGCTGGACGATGCTGCGCGCGCGGCATTGAACCTGCCGGACGAGGCGTCGGGGGTGCTGGTCGCCTCGGTGGACCCGGACGGTGCGGCGGCGGAGCATCTGATGCGCGGCGATCTGGTGATCTCGGTCGACGGCGCCGCGGTGCGCACCCCCGCTGAGATGATCGCGACCCTTGAGGGCCGCGGCAAGGCCAAGGCCGCGCTTCTGGTGGTGAACCGCCAAGGTACGGACCTGTTCGTCGGGATCCGGTTGAAGCAGGCCTGATCCGCCACACCGACGACAAGCCGACCGGCGGCGGGGAAACCCGCCGCCGGTTTTTTTTGTGCGCACGGGGGGCGGCGGGGAAACCCGCCGCCGGTTTTTTGTGCGCGCGGGGGGCGGCGGTGGAACAAGCCGCCAGTTTTTTGCGTGCGCGGGCGGCGGGGAAACCCGCCGCCGGTTTTTTGCGCGCGTCGGGGGTGGCAAGGGAACCCACCGTAGGTTTGTTGCGCGCGGGGGCGGCGGCGAAACCCG
>JBLIKI010000013.1:0-28878 GCA_047636235.1 Paracoccaceae bacterium
CGGGGCGAAAGGCCGCCCCGCTTGCATCAAAGAGCCGGGGCGAAAGGCCGCCCCGCTTGCATCAAAGAGGCGCCGCATGACGGAAACTTCTCCCCTGACGGGCCTTCGGGTCGTGGAACTGGCGCGGATATTGGCCGGCCCGTGGATCGGCCAGACGCTGGCGGATCTGGGCGCCGAGGTCATCAAGGTCGAGGCGCCCGAGGGCGACGACACCCGCCGCTGGGGCCCGCCGTTCATCGAGCGCGCCACCCCCGACGGCGGCACGGAAACCGTGGCGGCCTATTTCCACTCCGCGAACCGCGGGAAAACCTCGGTCACCTGCGATTTCTCGGACCCCGACGATCTGGCGCGGCTGAAGGCGCTGATCAGCGACGCCGACGTGGTGGTGGAGAATTTCAAGGTCGGCGGCCTGCGCAAATTCGGGCTCGATTACGCCAGCATGTCGGCGCTGAACCCTCGGCTGATCTACGTCTCGGTCACCGGGTTCGGCCAGACCGGGCCGCGCGCCACCCAGCCGGGCTATGATTTCCTGATCCAAGGCATGTGCGGGATCATGGACCTGACCGGCGACCCGGGCGGCGAGCCGCAGAAGGTCGGCGTCGCGTGGATCGACATCTTCACCGGGCTTTACGGCGTGATCGGCATTCAGGCCGCGCTGGCGGATCGGGCGAAAACCGGCCTCGGGCAGCAGGTCGACGTGTCGCTGCTGGAAAGCGGGGTGGCGGTGCTGGCCAATCAGGCGATGAACCAGATGCTGGGCGGGGTCACGCCGCACCGCTTGGGCAATGCGCATCCCAGCATCGTGCCCTATCAGGTGCTTCCGGCGTCGGACGGCCACCTGATCGTGGCCTGCGGCAACGACCGGCAATTCGCGTCGTTCTGCGCGGTGATCGGGCTGACAGATCTGGCGCGCGATCCGGCCTATGCCACCAACGCGGTGCGCGTGGCCAACCGCGACGTGCTGTCGCCGATCCTGGCCGAGGCGACCGCCCGCCACACCCGCGACGACCTGATCGCAGCGCTAGAGGGCGCGGGGGTTCCCGGCGGGCCGATCAACACCGTGGCCGAGGCGCTGGCCGAGCCGCAGATCATCGCCCGCGGCTTGGCGATCGCGCCTGAGGGGATCGGCGGGCTGCGCACGCCGATCACGTTCTCGCGCAGTCCCCTGACCACCGATCATGCGTCCCCTGCGCTGGGCGCCGGGGGCTGGCGGTTCAAAAGCCCGCCGCGGGACTGACATGCCAAGGGCGGCGTTTCGGGTGAAACGCCGCCCTTGCTTCGCGTGCCGTCAGGATCAGGCCAGATCGAAGCGATCCGCGTCCATCACCTTGGCCCAGGCGGCGACGAAGGCGGCCACAAAGGCGCCCTCGGCGTCGGCGCTGGCATAGACCTCGGCCAGCGCCCGCAGCTGAGAGTTGGAGCCGAACACCAGATCGGCCCGCGTCGCGGTCCACTTGGCCGCGCCGGTGGTGCGATCACGCCCCTCGAACACGCCCGCATCGCCGACCGGCGACCATTCCGTCGCCATCGACAGCAGGTTCGCCAGCACCTCGTTGCTAAGCGCGCCGGGACGCGAGGTCAGCACGCCATGCGCGCCGCCCTGATACGTCGCCCCGATGGCGCGCATGCCCGCGACCAGCACGGTCATTTCCGGCGCGGTCAAGGTCAGCAGCTGCGCCTTGTCGATCAGCAGCTCCTCAGACGACACCGCATAGCCGGGCGAGAGGTAGTTGCGGAACCCGTCGCCGATCGGCTCCAGCACCTCGAACGCCTCGATATCGGTCTGCGCCTGGGTCGCGTCGGTGCGGCCCGGGGTGAACGGGACCGAGACGGCGTGACCGGCGGCGGATGCGGCGGCCTCAACCCCTGCCGCGCCGCCGAGCACGATCAGATCGGCCAGCGAGACCTTTTTGCCCTCCGACTGCGCGCCATCGAAGGCGGCTTTGACGCCCTCGATCTTGCCCAGAACCGCGGCGAGACGGGAGGGTTCGTTGACCTCCCAATCCTTCTGCGGGGCCAGCGCCAGCCGCGCGCCATTGGCGCCGCCACGCTTGTCCGACCCGCGGAAGGTGGACGCAGACGCCCACGCCGCCCACACCAGATCGGTCGCGGACAAGCCCGACGCCAGCAGCTGCGTCTTCAGATGCGCGACGTCCGCCGCATCGATCAACGGGTGATCGACGGCGGGAACCGGGTCCTGCCACAGCAGCTCCTCGGCGGGGACCTCATCGCCCAGATAGCGGGTGATCGGGCCCATGTCGCGGTGGGTCAGCTTGTACCACGCACGCGCGAACGCATCGGCCAGCTGGTCGGGGTTCTCATGGAAATGCTTCGAGATGGGCGCATAGAGCGGGTCCATCCGGAGCGCGAGGTCCGTGGTCAGCATCATCGGCGCATGGCGGCGTGACGCATCGTGCGCGTCGGGCACGGCATCACCTGCCGACGCGTCGGTCGGGGTCCACTGATGGGCGCCCGCGGGGCTTTTGGTCAGCTCCCACTCATACCCGAACAGCGTGTCGAAGTAGCTGTTGTCCCACGCGATCGGGGTCGGGGTCCACGCGCCTTCGAGGCCCGAGGAGATGGTGTCCACACCCTTGCCGGTGCCAAATTTGCTGGCCCAGCCGAGGCCCATCTGCTCGATGGCCGCGCCTTCCGGCTCCGCCCCAAGCAGCGCCGCGTCGCCTGCGCCGTGGACCTTGCCGAAGGTGTGGCCGCCCGCGATCAGGGCCACGGTCTCTTCATCATTCATCGCCATGCGCGCGAAGGTCTCGCGGATGTCGACGGCGGATTTGAGCGCGTCCGGATTGCCGTTCGGCCCCTCGGGGTTCACATAGATCAGGCCCATCTGCACTGCGGCGAGCGGCTTTTCGAGGACGCGATCGCCAGTATACCGCTTGTCGTCGAGCCAGGTGGTCTCAGGGCCCCAATAGATGTCCTCCTCGGGCTCCCACACGTCGGCGCGGCCGCCCGCGAAGCCGAAGGTCTTGAAGCCCATCGATTCCAGCGCGCAATTGCCGGTCAGCACCATCAGGTCGGCCCACGAAATCGCGGCGCCGTATTTCTGCTTGATCGGCCACAGCAGGCGCCGGGCCTTGTCGAGGTTGACGTTGTCGGGCCAGGAATTCAGCGGCGCGAACCGCTGCATGCCCGAGGACGCGCCCCCCCGACCGTCGCCGGTGCGATAGGTGCCGGCGCTGTGCCACGACATGCGGATGAAGAACGGGCCGTAATGGCCGTAATCGGCGGGCCACCAGTCCTGACTATCGGTCATCAGGGCGTAAAGGTCTTGCTTCAGCGCCTTCAGGTCCAGGCTCTTGAACGCGGTCGCATAATCGAACCCTGCGCCCATCGGATCGGACAGCGCCGAGTTCTGGTGCAGAATCCGCAGGTTCAGCTGGTTCGGCCACCAATCGCGGTTCGACCGATCCCCGGCTTTGGCGTGCACGACCGGGCATTTGCCCGCGGCGGGGACATCGTTTCCGTCCATGTTTCTCTCCGATCCTGACTATTCTCATCAACTAGGCTGGGGACGGCGATGCGCCTGCGCAACCCTTCGTCCCCCCGTGACGCAGCGGTGCGTGGGCGGCCGGTCCGCCGCGCGCGTCATTTCGCTTCCCGTCATCGGGGATCATGGCGCGCGGGCAAGGCGGCGCGGGCGACCAATGATCCCTGCGGAAGCATCTTTACCAGAGGGATCGGATCAGGCAAAGTCTGTTTTTCTGATCCACCCGATAAGGGACGCTGATGGCCAACCTGACGCTGAAGCAGCTCCGCTATTTTCAGGCGCTGGCGCAACACGGCCATTTCGGCCGCGCGGCCGAGGCCTGCGCGATATCTCAGCCTGCCCTGTCGATGCAGATCAAGGAACTTGAGGAAACCTTGGGCGGATCGGTGTTCGACCGCGGCGCCCGTGTCGCCCGCCTGACCGGGTTCGGCGAGGAGGTCGCCCTTCGCGCCAGCGACATCCTGCGCGCGGTGGACGAATTGGGCGATCTGGCGCGCGCGTCGCAAGACCTGCTGGCCGGGCCGCTTCGGATCGGAGTGATCCCGACGGTGGCGCCCTATCTGCTGCCCACGCTGATCGGGGATCTGAGCCGCGCGCATCCCGGTCTCGACATTCGAGTGCGCGAAACGGTGACGCCGCGGCTGCTGTCGGATCTGGCCGACGGGCGGCTCGACACCGCCATAGTGGCCCTTCCGATCGACGAGCCGACCTTCGCCGAGGCCGCGCTTTTCACCGAGGATTTCGTGCTGGTGCGCCCCGGCGCCGATGCCGGAAAGCCGGCGCCCAGCCCCGCGCGGCTGCGCGAAATGCGATTGCTGCTGCTGGAGGAAGGGCACTGTTTCCGAGACCAGGCGCTGTCCTATTGCAACATGCAGTCCGCCCCCCCGCGCGAAATCATGAACGGCAGTTCGCTGTCGACCTTGGTGCAGATGGTCGGCGCGGGCTTGGGCGTGACGCTGATCCCCGAAATGGCGCTAGGGGTGGAGACCGGCGCCGCCGACGTATCCGTGGCGCGGTTCGCCGCCCCGGCCCCGTCGCGCACCATCGGGATGATCTGGCGCCGGACCAGCCCGCTGGCGGCGCGGCTGAGCCAATTGTCGGAGGAGGTGCGCCGATCCGCGCAGGCGCTACGCGCGTGCGCCGCCTGATCGCGCCGCGCCTGGCGCCGGGCCGGGGCGCCTGGTAGAGTCGCGCGTCCGCCGCCTGACCTCGAGCCTTCATGCCCCAGCCCTGCCCGCTTTGCGTTCCCGACCCCCGCGATCTGCTGGCGCTGGACGGCGCGTTCTGGATGCTGCGCGACGGCGGCGCCATCGTGCTGACCCCGCGCGCCCACATCGCGACCTGGCGCGCGCTGGACGCTGGCGCGCGGGCGGCCTTGGCCGAGGCGATCTGCGCCGCGCAAGACCGGATCGGCGGCGCGCCCGCCGTCGCCTTTGACGAAACCGGCCCGCATCTGCGCGTCCGGATCGGCGCCGCCCCCGCCATCCCCGCCAAGCCCGCAGACCACGCCACGCTGATCGCCGGCCCGGACGACGCGCTGCTGCGCCATCTGCGCCCGCATATCGACGCGGCCCGCAGCGTCGACGCCGCCATCGCCTTTGCGATGCGGTCCGGGGTCGACCTGCTGTTCGCGCATCTGGAGGAGTTGCTGGAGCGCGACGGCAAGCTGCGCCTGCTGGTGGGCGACTATATGGGAGCCTCGGACCCCGAAGCGCTGCGCCGCCTTTTGGACCTGCCGCCGGGCGCCGAGTTGATGGCGTTCGAGGCGCAGGGGACCGCGTTCCACCCCAAATCCTGGTTGATCGCGGAATCCGGCGGCGCAGGCGCGCTGATCGTCGGGTCGTCGAACCTGTCGCGATCCGCGCTGGAGACGGGGGTGGAATGGAACCTGCGCCTGCTGCGATCGCCCGATGAGATGGACGCCGCGCGCCTTGCCTTCGACGCAGTGTTCGCACGGCCGGAGGTCCGCCCCCTGACCCACGCCTGGATCGACGCCTACGATGCGCGCCGCCACCCCGACCCGCCCGCGTTGACCGGGGCCACGCTGACCGAGGCCGCGCTGACCGAGGCCGCGCCCGAACCCGTGCCCGACGCCCCCGAACCCCACGGCGTGCAGGCCGACGCGCTGGCCGCCCTTGCCCGGACCCGCGCCATCGGCCACCGCGCCGGGCTGGCGGTGTTGGCCACCGGCCTCGGCAAAACTTATCTCGCCGCGTTCGACAGCCGCGGCTATCCGCGCGTGCTGTTTCTGGCCCACCGCGAGGAGATCCTGTCCCAAGCCATGCGGGCGTTTCGCGCGGTGCGCCCCGGCGCGAAACTCGGCCGCTGGGACGGGACGGAAAAGACTGAGGGCGCTCAGATCCTGTTCGCCTCGGTCCAGACCTTGTCGCGCGCGCGGGGCCTCGACGCCTTCGCCCCCGATGCGTTCGACTATGTGGTGGTGGACGAATTCCACCACGCCGCCGCCGCCACCTATCGCCGGGTGATGACGCATTTCCGCCCTCGCTTCCTGCTCGGCCTTACCGCGACGCCGGAGCGGACCGATGGCGGCGATCTGCTTGCGCTCTGCGGCGAAAACCTGGTCTATCGCTGCGATATGTGGGCGGGGATCGAGGCCGGCCTGCTGGCCCCGTTCACCTATCACGGGCTGCCCGACAGCGTTGATTACGCTCAGATCCCGTGGCGCGGGCGGCGCTTCGACGAAGAGGCGCTGACCGACGCCGTCGCCACCCATGCGCGCGCGGGGGCGGCGCTGGACGACCTTGCGGCCAAGGGCGGGGCGCGAACCATCGGGTTTTGTGTGTCGCAGCGACATGCGCGGTTCATGGCGGACGCCGCCCGCGCCCGGGGCCTGCGCGCAGCCGCGGTATATGCCGGAGCGGGCAGCGACCCGCGGGCCAGCGCGCTAGAGGCGTTGGAGGGAGGGGAGCTAGACATCCTGTTCGCGGTCGACATGTTCAACGAAGGGCTGGACGTGCCCGCGATCGACACCGTGCTGATGCTGCGCCCGACCCAAAGCCCGGTGATCTGGCTGCAACAATTCGGCCGGGGCTTGCGGCTGTCGCCAAGCAAGGACCGGCTGACGGTGATTGACTATGTCGGCGCGCATCGCAGCTTTCTGATGGCCGCCCGCGCGTTGTTACAGGCCGCAGAGACGGATCGCGCGCTGGAGGAACGCTTGCGCGATCTGCGCAGCGGCGCGCTGACCCCGCCCGCAGGGTGCGAGATCCTCTATGAGACCGAGAGCCTCGACATCCTGACCCTGCTGCTGCGCCGCACCGGGGCGGGGGATCAGGACCAACTGGCCGCCTGGCACGCCGATTTCCGCGCTCGCCACGATCAGCGCCCCACCGCGTCCGAGGCGTTTCATGCCGGCTTCGACCCACGCAAGACCGGCCATGGCGGCTGGATCCCGCATCTCGCCGCGATGGGCGATCTGACCGCGCAGGAAACCGCCGCGCTGAACGGGTTCGGCGGGCTGCTGGCGCTGCTGGAGACGACCGCGGCGGGCGGCGCGCAGATGCCGGCGCTGCTGGGGATGATCGAGGCGGGGGCCTTTCCCGGCGAAATAGCTTTGCCAACCCTTGCCGCGCGCATGGCGACGCTGGCGACGGGCGCGCCGGTGCCGCGCGCGGTTTTGGGCGCGGATTTGGGCGCGGATTTGGCCGTCGATCCCGGCGACCGGCGGGACGTGGCGCGCCTGCTCCATGACCGCGCGCTGACCGCTTGGGCCGATGCCGAGGACGGGCGCTGGTTCACCCTTGACGACATGACCTTCGCCACGCGCATCGCGCCCCCCGCCGCCATCGGCGCCGCGCTGGCGGGAATGGTGCGCGAGCTTGCCGAATGGCGGCTGGCCGAGCATTTGGGCGCCGCCGACCGCGCCTTTCCCACCCCCGCCATCGCCGCCGACGAGGCGGCCGAAGGCGCGGCGACCTTCGCCCGCGCCGCCCCATGGCTCGAATACATGCGCGAGGACATCCCGCCCCTGTTCGGCGAGACCTTCAGCATCGGCAACTGGAACACCGGGCTGGTGACGCTGGCGCGCCGCAAGACGCTGGTGCTGCTGGCGACGCTTGGCAAAGGGGGCATGAGCGCGGGCGCCCATTATGACGACCTGTTCGAAGACCCCGGCGTGTTTCGCTGGAGCAGCCAGACCTCCACCACCCGCGGCGGCAAGCGCGGCAAAATCCTCAGCGGCGCGACGCCGGGCTGGACCACGGAGCTGTTCGTGCGCCCGGAACGCTTGCGCAACGGCAGGGCCTGCCCGTTCCGCCGCGCCGGGCCGGTGACCTTTCTGGGGTGGGAGGGGGACGCGCCGATCTCGGTCCGGTGGCGGCTCGCCGCCCCGGTGCCGGAGGCGCTGCGCCACGTGTTCCGCGTGCCGGGCGCGTGATCACTTCAACTGGCTGTCTTTCGATCCGCGCCGGTTGATCCCGCCGCGCTGCGCCGGGCGGGCGTCATGCTCTTGCTGGCAGTCGATGCACAATTTCACGCCGGGAACGGCGATGCGGCGGGCCTCGGGGATCGGCTCGTCGCAGTCGGCGCAGCGCGGCAGGCTGACGCCGACGGGGGGGCGGCGGGCCTGCATCCGCTCCAACTCCTCGGCGATCGAGGCTTCGATCTGCTCGCTCACCGCGCCGTCGCGCGCCCATCCTCCGGCCATGTCGCGCCCTCCTGTGTCGCGGCACGATAGCGCGGTGCGCCCCGCCGGGTCAAAGCCCGCCGCCCATCGCCAGCGCGATGCGATAAGTGGCGAAGGCCGCGACATAGGCCAGCGCGAACATATACCCCACCGCGACCCACATCCATTTGGCCGAGCCGGTTTCGCGCCGGATCACCGCCAAGGTGGACACGCATTGCGGCGCGAACACGTACCACGCCAAAAACGCCAGCGCGGTGGCCAGCGACCAGTGGGCGGCAAGCGCGTGGCCGACGTCGCTTTCGCCCGCCACCGCATAGACGGTCGCGAGGCCCGCCACCGCCACCTCTCGCGCCGCCATGCCCGGGACCAGCGCCAGGCAGATCTGCCAGGTGAAGCCGACCGGGGCGAGGATCACCTCCAGCCCCCTGCCGATCCAGGCGGCGGCGCTGTAGTTGATCGCCGGGTCCGTCGCGCCCTCGGGCGCGCCGGGGAACGACGACAGCACCCAGATCATCGTCATGGCGATGAAAATCGTCGTGCCCGCCCGGGCTAGGAACATCCATGCCCGCTGGCGCAGCCCCAGCAGGATGCCCCGCGCGCGCGGCAGCTTGTAATCGGGCAGATCGAGCATCAGCGGCGCCGGCGGCTCATTACGGCGCAGCAGCAGCTTGGCCGCCAGCGACACCGCGAACGCGGCGAAGATGCCGATGGCGTAAAGCGCGAACATCACCAGCCCTTGCAGCCCGACGCCCCAGCCGACATTCCGCGCCGGGATGAACGCCGCGATGATCAGCGCATAAACCGGAATGCGCGCCGAGCAGGTCATCAACGGCGCCACCATGATCGTAGTCAGCCGGTCGCGCCGATCCGCGATGCCCCGCGTCGCCATGATGCCGGGGATCGCGCAGGCGAAGCTTGACAGCAGCGGGATGAACGCGCGCCCGTTCAGCCCCGCCACCCCCATCAGCCGGTCCATCAGGAACGCGGCGCGGGCCATGTAGCCGAAATCCTCCAGCACGAGGATGAAGAGGAACAGCACCAGGATTTGCGGCAGGAACACCACCACCCCGCCGACGCCGCCAATCACGCCGTCGATCAGAAAGCTTTGCGCCAGTCCGGGGGGGATGACCCGCGCCACCCCCGCGCCGATCATATCAAACGTCGCGGCGATCAGGTCGGTGGCCGGGGCGGCGCCCGCGAACACCGCCTGGAACATGCCGAACAGCAACAGCAACAGGAACGCCGGCCCGACTGCCGGGTGCAGCAGAACCGCGTCGATCCGAGTGGTCATGGTCACGGGGCGCTCCGGCTCGCGCACCGCGCGGGCGACGAGGCGGTCGGCCTCTCGCAACGCCGCGCGCAGATCCGAGGACGCGGGCGGGGTCCAGTCCGGCGGCTCGGCGGCGGGCAGCCCGGCGTCGAGGATCGCGGCGAGGACGGCGCCCAACGCGTCAAGCCCCCCGCGCCGCACGGCGGTGGAGGTGGTGACCGCAACCCCCAGATCCTCGGCCAGCCGGTCCGTGTCGATGGCGATGCCGCGATGGCGCGCGATGTCGATCATGTTGAGGACCAGCACCATCGGCAGCCCGACGCGCTTAAGCTCGGCCACCAACCGCAGCGCGCCGCGCAGGTTGGTGGCATCGGCGACCACCAGCAGCAGGTCGGGGCGACGCTCATCGCCGCGGCGGCCCAGCACGACGTCGCGGGTGACCTCTTCGTCCAGACTGCGCGCGCGCAGCGAATGGGTGCCCGGCAGGTCGATCACCGCGACATGGCGACCGTCCGGCAGGGTCGTGGCGCCTGATTTACGCTCAACCGTCACTCCGGCGTAGTTGCCGACATGCTGCACCCCGCCGGTCAGCGCGTTGAACAGGGATGTCTTGCCGCAATTGGGGGCGCCGACCAGCGCGACCTCCAGAATGGCAGCGGAGACCGGGGCGGCGAGCACGACGGAAAGGTCGTCCATCACGCGATCCGCACGGCGAGGATCGCCGCCGCATCCCGGCGGCGCAGCGCGACCGTGGCGCCGCTGACCCGCACCGCGATCGGATCGCGCCCGAGCGGCCCTTGATGCAGGATCTCAACCTCCGCTCCCTCGATGAAGCCAAGCTCCAGCAGGCGGCGTTCCATCTCATCGGTGGCGAGGCGGCCCGCGCCCTCGGCCGCCTGCACGCTGACCAACCGCCCACGAAAGCCTTTGGGCGCCTCGCCTAGGCTGTGCAGCAGATCGTCCAGCATCAGATGTTCCGGCCGGGGGGGGTGCGTGTCCATGGGGTCGCCTTCGCTGCGGTTCGAATACCTGAGTGATACTGTCAGGAATTAGCGGATGCAATCCCCTCGCCCGCCGCGCCGATGCGGCGAAGTCGCCCGAGATCGCCCGAGATCGCCAAGGGTTGCGGCGCGGCGCACAAATCGGTCACCTTCAGGCTCGCCCAAGGCCCCGGAATCGCCCGACCGACCGGGCGCCCCGACCGAGGAGACATCAATGACCGACCTGTGCATCATGGTTGCGCCGACCGGCGCGCGGCGGACCAAGGCCGATCATCCGGCGCTTCCGATCACCGCGGCGGAGATCGCCGCCACCGCGACCGCTTGCCGCGACGCGGGCGCGGGCGCGATCCACGTCCATGTCCGCGACGGGGCCGAAGTGCATTCGCTGGACGCGGACGCCTACCGCGAGGCCATCGCCGCCATCGGCGCCGCCTGCCCCGACATCGCGATCCAGACCACCACCGAGGCGGCGGGGGTGTTCGAGCTGCCCCATCAGATCGCATCCGCGCGGGCGCTGCGCCCGGCCTGCCTGTCGTTTTCAATCAACGAGCTGATGCGCGAAGGGCCGCGGGCCGCGGATGCGTTCCTTCGCTGGGCCGCGGACGCCGGGGTCGCGATTCAGTTCATCCTCTATGACGCCGATCAGATCACCGAATTCGCGCGGCTTTGGCGCGACGGCGCGCTGCACCTGTCGGGCGCGCCGCGGCTGATTCTGGTGGCTGGGCGCTATTCGGCCACCCAAGATAGCGACGTAGCGGAGTTTGAGACCCTTTACGCCGCGTTGGCCGCCGCGGGGCTGGACGAGGCCGCGGTGTGGATGACCTGCGCGTTCGGGCGAGGCGAACTGGCCTGCCTTGAGCGCACCATCGAACTGGGCGGCCATGTCCGCGTCGGGTTCGAGAACGCCATCGTCGACGCGACCGGCGCGCCCGCCCGCGACAATGCCGAGCGAGTGGCGCTGGTCGCTGATCTGGCCGCGAAGCATGGGCGGGCGGTGGCGGACGCGGCGGCGTCGGCGGCGATCCTCGGGATGGCGTCCCTGGCCCCGCTGGTGTGATCGTCGCTCTGACCGTGGGGGCCGGCGCCTCGGGTCAGGTCCCGATGGCGTCGGCCTCCACCTCCCGGCGCAGGCGATAGGCGGCGGAGGTCGTGTCCACCTCCACATCCGCCCAGCGCACCGGCTGGCCGTCCGCGACCGGGCGCAGCAACCGCGCGCCATGGGACAGGCCGAGCGGCAGCAGCCCGCCGCGCACCGACAGCGCCGCGGGGCGCAGCCCGCCCGACACGCAATAGCCGCCCTCGCCGTCCAGCACTTCGCCCACGGCGAGGTCGCGCTTGGCGATGGCGGCGACGTCGGCGCGGAACTCGGCGCCAAAGCCGGTCGGCTCGCCGCGCAGACCGACCGCGGCGACCGACACGCCCAATTCCAGGCCGATCAGGTGCCAGCGTTTGTAATTGCACATGTATCGGCCGCTATCGTCGGTGACGACGTTGTATTCCTCAAAGCAGTTGCGCAGGTAGTCGGTATCGCCCTCAAAGCAGACCCAGACGCCTTTGCGGATGTCGTGGGGGATCTGCACGCCGTCGCGGGTCAGGCACGACACCACGTCGACCATGCCCTTGCGCGCCAGCACGCCGCCTTCGGCGACCGGGCGCATCAGGTTCGGGACGTCATCGATGCCGCCGGGGGGGAACACGAGACCCCCCTCGGGCGCGTCCAGCCCGCAGGCGTTGGCGATGGCCGCCGATTCGATCGCGGGTTTCGAGCCGTCCAGAAACGCGTTGAACATCTTGGGGTTGAGGCGCCCGCGCGCGGCTTGCTCCGCGCTCAGCCCCCAATGGTCCCAGACGGTGTCGGGGGTGGAGGTGCGGTAATGAGGCATCCATTTATGCCCCCGCCCCGCCGCGACCACCGAAAACCCGCAGGTCCGCGCCCAATCCACCAGATCGGCGGCCAGCGCGGGCTGATCGCCGTAGGCCATGGAATAGATCACCCCCGCCTCGGCCGCCTTGCGCCCCAAACCGGGGCCGACGAAGGCGTCTGCTTCGACGGTCACGTTGATGACGTGCTTGCCGTGGGAGAAGGCGGTCAGGATATGATCGACCGCCGCGATCGGATCGCCGGTGCATTCGATCACGATGTCGACGGCGGGGTGGGCGACCAGCGCGCGCCAATCATCCCCGACATGGGTGGCGCCGGTTTGCGCGGCGGCGGACAATGAGGGGGCGGCGCAGCGCTCAGGCGGCCAGCCGACCAGCGCCATGTTCGACAGCGCCGCGGCGGGGCGCAGATCGACCACGCCGACCAGATGCACGCCCGGCAGGCGCACGGCCTGCGACAGGAACATGGTTCCGAACTTGCCCGCGCCGATCATGCCGATGCGGACCGGGCGGCCCTCGGCCTCGGCTTGGCGAAGTTTGGCGAACAGGTTCATCGGTCGGTCCTCCGGCGCCCGTCCGGCTCTCGGGGCCAGACGCGCTGGCGCCACGAAGGCTCGTCTCGGCGCGGGGCGCGAAGGACGGTCGCGGCGCGGGGCGGCGACCGGACAGGCGCAGCATGTCCGCGTCGGCGGCGGCGCGCCAGCGGTTTCGCGCGGGCGGCATCGCGCGGGCGGCAGGCGGCAGGCGGCAGGCGGCAGGCGGCGGGTGGCGCCTAGCTGCGCTCGGCCTCCGCCTGCGCCTCCGCCGATGCCGAGGGCGCGGCCAGCCGCATCGCCAGCGCCGAGGCGAAGCCGCTAAGCGCGAACACCATCGCCCCCGCCGCCGCCGCCAGATGCGGCGAGCCAAGGCCCGCGGGCAACATCGACTGGCTGATCCCCAGCGCCTCGGGGCGGATGGTCATGATGACGGCGACCGAGATGGCGAACACGGCGTTCGCCGCCACCATCCCCGTGGCGATCAACGCGACTGCACGCGTATCGGACTTGCCTTTGGTAGATCTGATCATGGCGTAGGCGCCTTTCGACCTGTGGACATATCATGAGCATACAGCCAAAACGTCGCAGGGCGAAACGCTTTTTGCTGCAACTGCGAATAATCCTGCGGCGATCAGGCGCGCCCGACACCGTGCGCTGCAACATCGGCCTGCGCGTCCTGCGCATCGGTCACCTCGGGGGCGGTGACCCGGCGCGGCGCCTCGTCGATGCGGCCGGGGCTGGTCAGGCCCGCATCCTCGGGCGCGACCCCGAGGCTTTCGAATCGCCGCGCCGCGGGCAGCACCCGGCCCTCCAGCGACCCGACCGCGCGGTTGTACCGGTCCACGGATTGTCCCAGCGCCCGGCCCAGATCCGACAGATGCCCGCCGAACGCGCCGAGCCGCGCGTGCAATTCGCGGGCCTGATCGGCGACCTCGCGGGCGTTGCGGGTCAGACGCTCCTGCTGCCAGCCATAGGCGACGGCTTTCGCCAGCCCTACCAGCGTGGTGGGCGAGCAGATCAGGACCTTCAGCGCCATGGCGTCCTCGGCCAGCCCCGGCTGTTGTTCCAACGCGGCGGCATAGAACGCCTCGCCCGGCACGAACATCACCACGAAATCGGGCGCGTGCGGGAGCGCGGCCCAATATTCCTTGGCCGCGAGCCGTTTGACGTGGTCGCGCATCTGGCGGGCGTGATCGCGCAAGGCCGCGGTCTGCGCCTCGGGCGTCTCCGCCTCCAAAGCGCGCAGATAGGCGTCGAGCGGGGTTTTCGCGTCAATGATCAGCGCCCTGCCGCCTGGCAGCGCCAGCACCGCGTCTGGGCGCAAAATGCCGTCGGGGCGCGCGATCGAGACCTCCATGGCGAAATCGACATGCTCGGCCATGCCCGCCATCTCAAAGGCGCGGCGCAGCTGCATCTCTCCCCACCGCCCGCGGGTTTTCGGCGCGCGCAAGGACTGGACCAGCCGCGCGGTTTCCGCCCCGAGGCGCGCCTGCCCCGCCGCCAGCGTCTCGATCTGCTGGGTCAGCCCGGCATAGGCGCCGGCGCGGGCCTGCTCCAATTCGCCGACCCGCGCCTCGAACGTGCCCAGATGGGCGTCGAGCGGGCGGATCAGCGCCTCGATCGCCTCGCGCCGCTGATCAAGCGCTGCGGCATGGACCGCGCGGTCGCTGGTCAGACGCTCGGCGGCGATGTCCGACAGCTGGCGGTTGGCAGTCGCCAGCGCCTCGGACGCCAGCTGGCCGAAGCGACGCTCGGTAGCGGCCTCATGGGCTTCGGCCTGAACGCGCAGGGCCTCGATCCGCTCGGCGGCGCCGCGGCGCTCCGCGACCAGCGCGGCTTCGGCGCCTGCGCGGGCGGTGGTCTCGTCGCCCAAGCGGCGGCGCAGGGCGCGGGCCTCTTCCTCGGCGCGGCCAGCGCGGGCGGCCTCGGCGGTCATCACCGCCAGATCGCGGTCCATGGCGATGCGGGCCGCGTCGGCGCCGTCGGCGGCGTTCAGCGCATCCAGCCGCGCGGCCTCGGCGGAGCGAAGCGTCGCGCGCGACGGGGCGGCGACGCGGGCGATCAGAAGCCCTGCCAGCGCCCCCGCGGCGCCCGCCACACCAAGCGCCAGCGCGGAGGAAATGGCGAACGCGTCCCCAAGGGCGCCGAGCGCGGCGTGGAGGTCAGCCATGGGTTTGTAGCCTTTTTGTTCTGCTCTCCGTCACCATGCCTGCGCGCGCCGCGCCGTGCAACGGGGGCCTGCGCGCAAGCGGCGCCGCAATCGACCGGGGCCGGCGTCAAGGAGCGCCGCAATCGACCGGGGCCGGTGCCAAGGAGCGCGCTCGGGGGGCATCGAGCCCCCTCGCGCGCGCGCCGCCAGAACGGCGGCGGCCCGCGCCCGGCCTCGGCCGCAGCCCCCCGCCAGCCACCGGGCGGCGGGGTGGGGGGCGCAGGGGGAGGGCGCTCTTGGCCCTCCCCCGCCCGAGGCGCGCGGACCGCTTGCAGACCATCTCGCCCCCCCCGCGACCCCGCCCACCGCCCCCGCGACCATGCCGCCCCCTGTCCAACCCCGCGGGGGTCTGCTAGAACGCCTATCGGTTTTCCGGGCAGACATGGAGATATCCGCAATGGCCAACGTCGCGGTGGTCGGCGCCCAATGGGGCGACGAGGGCAAAGGCAAGCTCGTGGACTGGCTCTCTGAGCGAGCCGACGTGATCGTTCGCTTTCAGGGCGGGCACAACGCGGGCCACACGCTTGTGGTGGACGGCAAAGTCTACAAGCTCTCGCTGCTGCCTTCGGGCATCGTACGCGAGGGCAAACGGTCGATCATCGGCAACGGCGTCGTGCTCGACCCGTGGGCGCTGGTGGCGGAGATCGCGCGGATGACGGCGCTTGGCGTCACCGTGAACCCGACGACGCTCGGCATCGCCGAGAACACGCCGCTGATCCTGCCGGTGCACCGCGATCTCGACCTGATGCGCGAAGAAGCGGCGGGCGCCGGCAAAATCGGCACCACCGGGCGCGGCATCGGCCCTGCGTATGAGGACAAGGTCGGGCGCCGCGCGATCCGCGTTGCCGATCTGGCGGATCCGTCGACCCTCGACATCCGCATCGACCGGCTGCTGGCGCATCACGACCCGCTGCGCCGCGGCCTTGGCGCCGAGGCGGTGGACCGCGTCGCGCTGCGCGCCGCATTGCTGGAGATCGCGCCCCAAGTCCTGCCCTACGCCTGCGCGGCGTGGAAGGAGTTGGACGGCCACCTGAAAGCCGGCAAGCGGATCCTGTTCGAGGGGGCCCAAGGCGCGCTGCTGGACGTCGATTTCGGCACCTACCCCTATGTCACCTCGTCCAACACCATGGCGGGGATGGCGTCGCCGGGGTCCGGCATGGGGCCGAACGCGATCAACTTCGTGCTCGGCATCGTCAAGGCCTACACCACCCGTGTCGGCGAGGGCCCGTTCCCGACGGAACTCCACGACGAGGTCGGCCAGAAACTGGGTGAGCGGGGCCATGAATTCGGCACCGTCACCGGGCGCAAGCGCCGCTGCGGCTGGTTCGACGCGGCTCTGGTGCGCCAGACCTGCACCACGGGCGGCGTGTCGGGCATCGCGCTGACCAAGCTCGACGTGCTCGACGGCTTCGATGAGCTGAAGATCTGCACCGGCTACCTGCTGGACGGCGTGCGCATCGACCATCTGCCGATCGCGTCGGAACAACAGCGCCGGGTGGAGCCGATCTATGAGACCATGCCCGGCTGGGACGAGCCGACCGTCGGCGCTCGGTCCTGGGCCGATCTTCCGGCCAACGCGGTGAAATACGTCCGCCGCGTCGAAGAGCTGATCGGCTGCCCGGTGGCGATTCTGTCCACCAGCCCTGAGCGCGAGGATACCATCCTCGTGACCGACCCGTTCGCGGCTCGCTGATGGCGTTGTCACACAAAGCCAAGCGCCGCTGGGCGCTGCTGCTGCTGGTGGTATGGATGCCGCTGTTCGTAGTGGCCGCGCTGTGGACGGTCAGCCTGTTCGACCGACCCTCGATGTGGGTCGAACTGGCTGTCTATGCCGTGCTCGGCCTGATCTGGGCGATCCCGTTCAAGATGGTGTTCCTCGGCGTCGGCCGCGGCGAGGATGAGGCCCCCCGTCCGCGCAAGCGCTGACGAAGCGGTCGCGGCGGCTTGGGCGAAGCGTCCGGTCGCCGCGGCACGGGCGCTCACCTCACTTTCGCCCAATTCACTCCGCATTTTGGAAATGTCTTCCGAGATCGCCATGCGATCTCGTCAGGTTGCCGCCGAGCCACGCCCAAATAGGCGCAGACAGGCCTTGGCCGGCACGGATCGACGACAGGTAAACGGGGCGACCCGGCGCCGGCTGAATAAGCCGGCCCGGGTCTGGTTTTTTGGGTGTAGGGTGAGGCCCCGGAACGCTGCAGGTGTGTGTGGGATTTGCCCCTCCACATCGGCTTGAAAACAACCCATGTGAAAAAGCTGGGGGTCGCAACGCTCCGAAGACCTCTATCAGGATTGGGGGATCCTGACGTGTTTCCATTTTGCCCATTTATTGAGACGTTGCAAGATAGACTTGCACGTCAACCGATCACCGCGCCCACCTTCCCAAGGCCGCCCCAGCCCGGCCCGCATATGGAAACATGGCGAAACAAGGGCATGCCCCAGCGCAACGGTTAGATATCGGACGGAATTTATTTTTTGCGCCCGTCGCCGTGCATGACACGCCCGGAGCGTCACCAGCGTCAAAGTTAATACAAGGTTCACTTCTGCGGCTCAAATCGCCCCATGCGCGAAAACTCGCCCTGCATCCGATTCGAATTGAGGGAGACGGGATTCTCAGGTATATCATAAGTTGAGCGGGGGCTCTGCCAAGGAGCGGCGACGGTTGATCGCCTCTTGGCTAGGATGTGGAGTGCGTTATGCGAGTGCTTTTGGTCGAGGACGAACAAAGCTTGGCAGGCCAGGTCAAAGATGCGCTTGAGCGTGAAGGCCGCGTTGTGGACCTTGCAAGCGATGGCGAGGAAGGCAGCTTTCTCGGCTCAACCGAGCCCTACGATGCGATCATTCTGGACCTCGGCCTTCCGAAAAAGGACGGCCACAGCATTCTGCGCGACTGGCGCGACAACGGGGTGAAATCCCCGGTGCTGATTCTGACCGCGCGCGACAGCTGGCGCGACAAGGTCGCGGGGCTCGATAGCGGCGCGGACGACTATTTGACCAAGCCCTTTCAGATGGATGAGCTGCTGGCGCGGCTGCGCGCGCTGATCCGTCGGTCCTCCGGCCTGGCCAACCCGGTGTTCAAGCAAGGCCCATTGGAATTCGACACCCGGTCCGGCCGGGTGATCATGGACGGCGTGTCGGTGCCCCTGACCGCGCAGGAAACCAATGTGCTGGCCTATCTGATCCTGCACCGCGAAAAAGTCGTGTCGCGCACCGAGCTGTCCGAGCACGTCTATGGCTATGACACCGAGCGCGACAGCAACACCATCGAAGTGTTCATCGGTCGACTGCGCCGCAAGCTGGGCCACAAGGTGATCGTGACGATTCGCGGGCGGGGTTATCAGTTCGACGCCACCGGGCTCTGACAGGCGTGCACGCGTCGCTATCGCTCCGGGCGCGTGCGCTACTGGGGGGAATCGTCTGGATTGTGATCGCAGTCGGCCTTAGCGGCTATGTGCTGCTATCGGCGTTTGACGACATCTCTGAACGGGCGTTCTTGCAAAAGCTGCGGACACAGCTCGAACAGATGGAGGCGCTGGTCCTGTCGGGCGCTCTCGACGACGAGACCAGATCTTTGGCGTTGTACGACCCGTTCTTCCGCCGCGACGCCGCAGGGCGTTTCTGGCAGATACGGCCGCCCCGCGGGCCGATCCTGACCTCGCCGTCGCTGAACGGCCGGCCCTTTGCGCAGACCCACGACGGCGAGGCCCGGGAAACCTTCGCCGCGCGTATGGAGCAGGCCCGCGCCCGCCTCGGCGGCGCCCCCTTCGTCAGCTACATCGCCCGCATGCCCGACGGCTTGCAAGTGCAGGTGATGACCGCTCGGATCAGCGGCACGTCAGACGTCGATGGGGCGCCGGACTTCTGGGTGCTGCATGTGGCCGAGGCCCGCGCCATCCTTTCGAGCGACAAGCTGGAATTCCGCCGCTCGTTGTTCGGGGCGCTGATCGGGCTTGGCGCATCGTTGGCGCTGGCCGGGGCGGCGCAGACCGGCATGGCGCTGCGCCCGCTGGTGGCGCTGCGGGCCGCGTTCCTGAGCTATCGCGCCGGCGAGTCGCCGCGGATCGAGGGCGATTACCCCTCGGACATCGCGACCTTGGTCGACGACCTCAACGAATTGCTGGACCGCAACGAAGAGGTGATCCGCCGCGCGCGCCGACAGGCCGCCGACCTCGCCCATGCCCTTAAAACTCCGGTGGCGGTGATTCGCAACGACGTACATGCCCCGGCGACCGAGCTGGGCGAATTGCGCCTGCAACAGCGGAGGATGCAGGAATCGCTGGGCCGGATCGACAGCCTGATCACCCGCTACACCGCCCGCGCGCGCACCGCCGGCGCCACGCCGGGGGCGACCTGCTCGCCCTCGCCGTTGGTGGATGGGCTGGGCCGCGTGATGGCCCATGTCCACCGCGGCGCCGGGCTGATCTTTGATGCGCGCATCCCCGAGGATCTGCGGGTGCGCGTGGACGAAGAGGATTTCGAGGAACTGTTCGGCAACTTAATCGACAACGCCCATAAATGGGCGGTGGGCGAGGTTCGGGTGCGCGCCCGCGACCTGCGCGGCATCGCCGAGGTCACTGTCGAGGACGACGGCCCGGGCATCCCCCCCGAGGGGCGCGAGCGCGCGCTCGCCGTCGGAATGCGGCTGGACCAGGGGACGCCGGGCACGGGGCTGGGCCTTGCGATCTGTTCCGACATCGTCGAGGCCTATGGCGGAGAGTTGATCTTGAGCCAATCCGAGATGGGCGGCCTGATGGTGACGGTGCGCCTGCCCGCGCCCAATTCCGCCACCCCGCGGCGGCGCATCAGCACTACGTGACGGCGCGGAGCCTTGCGCCCCCGCCCCCGCCCCTGCCATTCTTACGCGATGACCGCACTCGCCCCGCTCGCCCCCGCCCCGCTGGCCGCCGCGCTCGATGCCGTGCTCGACCTGATGGAGGCCGAGGGGATGCGGCTGCGCGTCTGGTCGGTGGTGATCAGCTTTTTCGGCGATGCGGTGGCCCATCGCGGCGGCGTGATCCGCCTGTCCGCGCTGCAAGAGATCACCGAGCGGCTGCGACTGGAGCCGGGCGCTCTGCGCACCGCGATGTCGCGTCTGGCGCGCGACGGCTGGCTGACCCGCGACCGCCGCGGCCGCGCCAGCTATTACGCGCTGACCCCGCAGAAACAGGTTGAGACCGAGGCCGCGGCGCTGCGCATCTACGCTCCGCCGATGGCGGCCCTCGGCCCGCATGCGCCCGATGGCTGGACGCTGGCGCTGGCCCCGGACCCGGCGGCGGCGGAGCCCGGGTTGCGCGCCCTTGGCTTTGGCGCGTTGGAGGGCGGCGGGTGGCTTGGCCCCGCGGCGGCGCTGCGGGCGGCCTGCGCCCTGCCCGGCGTGTCGGCCGCGGCGATCCGGGCCAATGGCGCGCATCTGGTCCCGGGGCTGATCGGCGCCGCCTGGGGCGCGCCTGGCGCGGCGGAGCGGACCGAGGACGCGCTGCGTCTTTTGGCCCCGCTGGACGCCGCGCTGACCGCCCCCCCTGAGGTGAAGACCCCCCTTGGCCGCCGCGATGCGGCCGCGGCGCGCTGCCTGACGATCCATCTTTGGCGCCGCGCGGCGTTGCGCGCCCCCCAGCCGCCCGCGGGCCTGATTCCCGCCGATTGGCGCACCGAGGATGCGCGCGACATGGCCGCCCGCATCCACGCCCACCTGTCCCCCGACGCCGAGGCATGGCTGTCGGCCTGCGACGGCGCCCCGGACGGCCCGATGCCCCTGGCGGGCCAAGCCGCGATGCGCCGGTTCGGGGTCTAGGCGCGATCAATCCTCCAGATACGCAAAGGCGCAGGTGGCGTGCGCGGCCAGCTTGCCGCCCGGGGCGCGAAATTCCACCCGCGTGGTCGCCATGCGGCGGCCGTTGGATAACGCCTCGACGGTAATGTCCACATCCCCGACCGGCAGGGGGCGAAGGAAAGGCGTGGTCAGATCCACCGTCGTGCAATTGCGAAACCGCCCGTTCAGCCCGCACAACGCCAGCACCGACACCGTATCCGCCGCCGCCGCCAGCGCCTGCCCGCACACGACCGAGGCCCCGCCCCCACGCGCCAGCCTCGGGTTGGCGGGCATCGAAAAGGTCGCCCCCGCCGCCGTCAATTCCACCGGGCGCAGGCCCAGATCCCGCACCCATGGCGCAAAGGCATCGCGCAAAAGTGCGGCCATTTTTTCAGTCCCAAAGGGACGCGCGGTCTCGGACATGCTATGCTCTCCCTAACGTAATGTTACAGGAATCGAATTGACGGACGCGATTCTGTGACATATCTTTCTGGCAGTCGCCCTCGCCGCGACAGACCCTCCGCACCGGATCAGGGAGCGACGCGCATGTATTCGCAGGGATTGATCGGCGCCGACACGAGCAACGTCGAGGACGAAGCCTTTCTCGCACGCTTTCAGGCCCGGATCGACGCCGAAGAAAAAATCGAGCCGAACGATCCGATGCCGTCGGGGTATCGACGCACTTTGATCCGCCAGATCGGCCAGCACGCGCATTCCGAAATCGTCGGCATGCTGCCTGAGGGCAACTGGATCACTCGCGCGCCGTCCTTGCGCCGCAAGGCGGCCCTGCTGGCGAAAGTGCAGGATGAGGGGGGGCACGGCCTCTACCTCTACTCCGCCGCGGAAACCTTGGGGGTTTCGCGCGAGGAAATGACCGAACAGCTTTTGTCCGGCAAGGCCAAGTATTCGTCGATCTTCAACTATCCGACCCTTTCGTGGGCCGATATGGGCGCGGTGGGCTGGCTGGTCGACGGCGCCGCGATCATGAACCAGATCCCGCTCTGCCGGTGTTCCTATGGCCCCTATGCCCGCGCGATGATCCGCGTGTGCAAAGAGGAAAGCTTTCACCAGCGCCAAGGCTATGAGATTATGATCGTGCTGGCGAACGGGACCGCGGCGCAGCGCGACATGGCGCAGGACGCGCTGAACCGCTGGTGGTGGCCGTCGCTGATGATGTTCGGCCCGCCGGATGCGGACAGCACCAATTCCGACCAGTCGATGAAGTGGAAGATCAAGCGCTTCACCAATGACGAATTGCGCCAGAAATTCATCGACGCGACGGTGCCGCAGGCGGAATTTCTTGGCCTCACCGTGCCGGACCCGGACCTGACGTGGAACCCGGACAAGAACGGCTATGACCACGGGCCCATCGATTGGGCGGAATTCACCCGCGTCGTCAAAGGCGGCGGGATGATGAACCGTGACCGCGTGGCCGACCGTAAAAAGGCGTGGGATGACGGGGCTTGGGTGCGCGAGGCAGCCCTCGCCCACGCCGCCAAGCGCCGCGCGCGGGACGCCGACGCGCGCGTCGCCGCACAGTAGGGCCCCGCGCCATGCCGATCGCCGAATTGAACATCGCCCGCCTGCTGCACCCGATCGACGACCCGCGGACCGCGGAGTTCACGGACAACCTCGACCGCGTCAACGCATTGGCCGAACGGTCGGAGGGCTTTGTCTGGCGCATGAAGGACGACGCCACCGGCAACGCGACCGGCATCGAGGTGACCGACGACCCGATGATGATCGCCAACCTGTCGGTCTGGGACAGCGTCGAGGCGTTGGAGCGGTTCGTGTTCCGCACCGTTCATTCGCGCTTTTACGCCCGCCGCGCCGCATGGTTCCACCGCGGCGCCGCCCCCGATTTCGTGATGTGGGACGTGGCCCCCGGCCACCGCCCGACCATGAAGGAGGCGCTTGATCGCCTTTCCACCCTGCGCGCCCATGGCGACGGCCCCGCCGCGTTCGGCTGGACCGCCCGCGCCGCAATTTGACGCCTCGGAGAGATCAGATGACCGCAACCCCGCTTTGGGAAATCTTCATCCGTCCGCGCAATGGGCTGAGCCATAAGCATGTCGGCTCGCTGCACGCCGCGGACGCGACCTTGGCGCTGCAAGCGGCGCGCGACGTCTATGCGCGGCGCGGCGAAGGCGTGTCGATCTGGGCGGTCCCATCCGCCGCCATCGCCGCCTATGACCCCGCGCAGCATGACGAGATCACCGAGCCCGCAGCGTCGAAAATCTATCGCCACCCGAGCTTCTACGACATCCCCGACGATGTCGGGCACATGTGATGACCGCCGTTCCCAAAGCCCGCGGACCGCGCATCGCCGCCCCGGCCCCGACCGTGCCTGAGGCGCTGTTCGCGCTGGCGCTTCGGCTTGGCGATGACGGCCTTATCCTCGGCCATCGCCTGTCGGAATGGTGCGGCCATGCGCCGATGCTGGAGGAGGATCTGGCGCTTCCGAACATGGGGCTCGACATGCTGGGCCAAGCGCGGGCGCTGTACGCGCTGGCGGCTGAGGTGGAGGGCAAGGGCCGCACCGAGGACGATCTTGCGTATTTGCGCGATGAGCGAGGCTTTCGCAATTGCCTGCTGGTGGAGCGGCCCAATGGCGATTTCGCCCACACCATGCTGCGCCAGCTGATGTTCGCGGCCTATGCGGCGCCGTTCTGGCTGGCGGCGGAGGGGTCCGCCGACCCGCGCCTTGCCGCCATCGCAGGCAAATCCAGCAAAGAGATGCGCTATCACGTCCGCCACGCCGCCGAATGGGTGATCCGCATGGGCGACGGGACCGAGCAAAGCGCCGCACGCATGGCAGCCGCCGCCGACGCGCTGGCACCCTACGCGGATGAGCTGTTCGAGGTCGACGCGGCGCTTGGCCTGCTGATCGACGAAGGCATCGCCCCCGACCCGGCCCCGATCCGCAGCGATTGGACCCGAACCATGGATGAGGTGTTCCGGCAGGCCCGTCTGCCCCGACCCGTCCCCCGCGCCTCCCTTTCCGGCGGGCGCGGCGGCATTCACACCGAAGATCTGGGCCACCTGCTGGCGTCCCTCCAATACCTCGCGCGCCAGCACCCCGGCGCGTCGTGGTGACCGCAGACCTCCCCCTCGCCCGCGCCTGGGCGGCGGCGAGCGCGGTGCCGGACCCTGAGATCCCGGCGCTGACGATCAAAGACCTTGGCATCCTGCGCGACGTGCGGGTGGATGGCGGGATCGCCATCGCGCGCGTCACGCCGACTTATTCGGGGTGTCCGGCGGTGCTGGCGATCGAACTCGCCGTCGCCGCCGCGCTGACGGGCGCAGGGTTCGACGGGCGGGTCGAGCGGGTCCTCGCCCCCGCCTGGACCACCGACTGGATCACCGACGAGGGGCGCGAAAAGCTGATCGCCTATGGCATCGCCCCCCCGGCCAAGGGGGCGGGCAACGCGCGCTCGGCGCTGTTTGCGGACGAAATCGTGGCTTGCCCGCGCTGCAGGTCCACCGACACCGCGCTGGTGTCGCAATTCGGGTCAACCCCATGCAAAAGCCTGCGCCGCTGCGTGACCTGCGCGGAACCGTTCGATCATTTCAAATGCCTCTGACCGCCGAGGGGACGCCGATGTCCACCGCCTTCCGCCCCCTGACCGTCACCGCGATCCGCGCCGAAGGGCCGGATGCGGTGTGCCTGACCCTTGCGCCCGACACGGCGGATGCGGGCGCCTTCGCGTTCCGCCCCGGGCAGTACCTGACCCTGCGTGCGGACATCGATGGCGCCGATCTGAGGCGGGCCTATTCGATCTGCTCGGCCCCCGGCGCGCCGCTTAGCGTCGGGGTCAAACGGGTCGAGGGAGGTCGGTTCTCCGGCTTCGCGACCGGCGCGCTGAAAGTCGGCGACCGGGTGGAGGCGCTGACGCCCGAGGGCCGGTTCGGCCCCGCCGCAATCGGGGGGGCGCACGACTATCTGCTGATCGGCGCCGGGTCCGGCGTCACCCCGCTGCTGTCCATCGCCACCGCAGTGCTGGAGGGCGAGCCGGAATCCCGCGTCACCTTGGTCTACGGCAACCGCGGCGCAGACACGATCATGTTCCGCGAGGCGCTGGAGGATCTGAAGGACCGCTTCCTCGGCCGCCTGACGCTGATCCATATCCTCAGCCGCGAAACCCAAGACGCCGCCCTGTTTCATGGCCGGATCGACGGCGCCCGGATCGCCGCCTTGGCCCGCGCCGGGCTGATCGACCCTGGCCGCTGCGATGCCGCCTATCTGTGCGGCCCCGGCGCGATGGTCGAGGACGCGAGCGCCGCGCTGGCCGCCCTCGGGCTTTCCCCCGACCGGATTGGGCATGAGCTGTTCACCCCCGCGAGCGATGCGGTGATCGCGCCGCCCTCGGCCCGCGCCAGCGCCGCGGCGCAGACCGGCGCGACGGTCGAGGTGACGCTGGATGGTGCCCGCCGCAGCTTTTCGCTGACCGGCGGCACGGTGCTGGACGCCGCCCATGAAGCGGGGTTGGAGCTGCCATGGTCCTGCGCCAACGGCATGTGCTGCACCTGCCGCTGCAAGGTGACTTCGGGCGAGGCCGAGATGGCGCAGAACTGGTCGTTGGAGCCATGGGAGATCGAGGCGGGCTTCATCCTCGCCTGTCAGGCGCGCCCGCTGACCGACCGATTGGCCTTGGATTTCGACGCGGTGTGAGGGCGGCGTGAGTGGATTTTGCGAACATGTCAGCATAATCACATTCTCAAATAGACGAAATCGAAAATCTGATATCCAAATCCCTTGGACGGTGTACCCAAGGGTGACCCATTCGACACTTGTCAATCCTGCTGCTGTGCGGCGGCTTCGCCCTTTGGTCCGGCGCAGCCGGGGCCATGACCCTTGGCTTCGGGTCGGCATCGATCGACCGGCTCGACCTCAACGGCCCGATCATCGAGAGCGGGTTCCAGCATGCCGCCGTAATCGGCGACGCGTGGGAGATCAGGGGTCACCAAGGTCACCCCGCAGGCGCCTTGACGACCCGCTTTTCCGGCGCCACGTCGACCGCTGGCCAGATGGTTGAGCTCACCCGCGTCGGCGGCGGCCTGTTCAGCTTCGACAGCGTCGAGGCCAGCAGCGGCACACTTGATTATAAGCCGCGCGATCAGATCACGATCACCGGCTATCGCGGCGGGGTGGCGGTCGGCTCGACGGCGCTCGGCGGCGACACGCTCAACTACCTCGCCATCACGTCGAGCTTCGCCGCGCTGGCGGACACGCTGCGGATCGCAGTGACGGCGACCGGCCCCGCGTCGCTCAGCCTCGACAACCTGCGCTGACCGAGGGCGAGGCGGCGACGGTTCCCGTCCCCGCCTCGGCGCTGCTGCTGAGAGGCGGGCTGCTTGGCCTCGGCGCGCTGCGGCGCAAGCGCGGCTGAACGCGGGCGCCCGCCCGGTCACGGCAGCGGGCGCTTGTCTCCCTGCTCGTCGATGGCGACGAAGGTGAACACCGCTTCGGTCACCTTGACGTGGTCTTCGGAGGGTTGGCGGGTCACCCACACCTCCACCCCGATCCGCATCGAAGTCGTGCCCTCATGCAGCATCGCCGAATGGATCGACACCAGATCGCCGACATGCACGGCGCGGTGGAACTTCATGCCCTCGACGAACACGGTGGCGACGCGGCCTTTGGCGCGCGACCGCGCCAGCACCGAGGACCCGAGGTCCATCTGCGCCATCAGCCAGCCGCCGAAGATGTCGCCGTTGGCGTTGGTGTCCATCGGCATCGCAAGGGTCTGGAGGGTGATGCGGCCCACCGGGGCCTCTCCGGCGCCATACCCGTCCGCGGGGATCGCGCGGGTATAGATGTCGCCGCCGTCGGCGGGGGCTTTCACTGCACCACCTCGGGGGCGGCCGCCTTGGACGCGGTGCGCGCGCCGCGCGGAATGTCGTGGGTCAGATCGAAGGCGCCTTGGGATTTCCAGGCCTCAAGGGTCTGGCGGCTGACTTCGAAATGCATGCTGTCTTCGCGGCGAAAGGCGACGCCCCAGTACCAGCCCTCTTCGCGGAAATATTCGTGCAGCAGCACAAGGCCGAGCTGGGTCTTGGCGTCGCCCATCTGATCGAGGCTGCCGGCGATGGTGACATCCAGCGCGGCGCCATAGGCGTGCCCCGACACCGTGTCGGCGGACCCACGCACCAGACGGCCGCACAGCGATCCGGCCGAGCCGAGGATGGCGAAGAGCTCGGGCTCTTCCTCCTGCACCTTGGCGAAGATGCGCCGCAGGCTGTCGAGCGCGGGGCGCAGCATCCGCACCCGGAACGGGCCGACGTCTTCGAGCTTGAGGTTGGAGAGCAGGCGCGCGTTATCAGGCTCCTGACAGTCGTTGCTGTAGTCGCGCCCAACGCGGGGCGAGCCGAAGAATTTCTCAAGCCAGGCATGGCCCGACGGGTCGAGGGTGTCGTTCACGGTCCGCCGCTCGGGCGGCTGCACCAGACTGACATAGCGCACCGCGGCCGAGGGCATGTCGCGCGTATGGTCATGTCCGTCGCCCACGCTCGCCTCGCCGCCGGCCACGCCGGCGCCCGAATCGCCCATGGCCGAGACGCCTGCGCCCGGGGCGCCCGCGCCCGTGCCGTCGATGCCCGCGTCGCCGCGACGCTCCAGCTCCTGCTCCGCCCGGTCGAGGCGGCGCAAGGTGTCGTCCAGATCAAGCGACATGCGTTCCACATCGCGCGCCAGACCGTCGATACGGTCCATCAACGCCGGATCGGGCGCCGAGATCCCGCCCATGGCCGGATCAGGCGCGCCAAAGCTGCGCTTGGCGAGTTCATTCATGAACGGCAGCCACAGGATCGCAACCGCGATGATGATGGCCCAGCCGAACCGTCCCATAAAGCCCATCTACCTCTCCTTGCCGCGGCGCGTTATCGAGCGCGCCCGCCTAGAAGCCTAAGCGTAGCAGGCGCATCGCCACGACGCGAGGGCGGCGGCGCCCGATCCGCCACCACCGATCCGCCGCCAAGCCGCCGCCTCGGGGGGGATCGACCCCCCGCTCGGCGGCCCGCGCCCCGCAGGACGTCAGTGCGGGGGGCGAGGGCGCGCCGGGCGCCGGAGAAGCGGTCACACGCGGTCACCCGAGCCGGTTGAGCACGCGCGAGGTCGCGCCCCGCAGCGCATCGCGGACCCGCCGGGGCCAGCCGGTCGCGGCGGCCCTGTCCTCGGCGATAGCGTCGAGCAGACGTTCGGGCGTGGCCGGAAGCCGCGTCGCCGGGTCGATGCATCGCGGGTGCGCGATCAACGCGCCCCAGACCAGCGTGTCGAGAGCAAGCCGCCGCCCGCGCGAGAACGGCAGGTCGCCGGGCCCGCGCGGCGGCAAGGGCGGGCCGGTCAGCGCGGCGGGCGGGGCGGGATGCGGCAGGGCGGGGGACAGATCCTCGGTCAGCCCCCAGCCGGCATAGAACGGGCGGCCATAGGTGGCTACCGGGATGCCGCGTAGCAACGCCTCGAACCCCATCAGCGAGGTCATGCAGTCGACCCGGTCGGCCCACGAAAGGCAGTCCTGCGCCGAGGCGTCGCGCGCCACTCCGTCGGCGCAGGCGGCCAGGGTCGCGGCATCCACCGCACCGGGGCGCATCCCGGTCTCCACATCGGGGTGGGGGCGCCACAGGATGAAGGCGCCCGGGTGGCGCGCGCGGGCGGCGCGCAACAGATCGGCGTTGCGCCGCACCCCCGGCGCGCCCCAGCGAAGCGACGCGTCGTCCTCCACCTGCCCGGGGACCAGCACGCGCAGGCGCGAGGTGTCCGGCAGCGGCGCGGCGCGGGCGGTGAGGTTATATTTGGTCACGCCCTCCGCGATCAAGCGAGCGCGCAGGCGGGCGGCGCGGCTGAGCGCGTCCGGGCCGGGGGCGGCGGCGACCAGCACCCGTTCCAGATCCCCGATCCGAGTGCAGTCGAAGTGCAGGCCATGGATCGACGCCGAAAGGGATGCGGGCGGGGTGTGGCGCAGGCCAAGCCCGACCGATCGGATGAACCCGTCCTCAAGCCGCAAGGCGTCCGGCGCCCGCCCGCGC
>JBLIKI010000014.1:0-28493 GCA_047636235.1 Paracoccaceae bacterium
TTGATCTTGCGGCGCTGATCGCGTCGCGGATCTGCCACGATCTGATTTCTCCGGTCGGCGCGATCGGCAACGGGGTGGAGTTGATCGAGCAGTTCGGCTCCACCGGCAAGCAAGAGATGTCGCTGATCGGCGACAGCGCGCGCACCGCATCGGGGATGCTGCAATTCTTTCGGCTCGCCTTCGCCTCGGGCCCGCCCGAGGCGCCGCACGGCATGGACGCGCTGCGCCGCATCGTCGAGCTGCGCTATGGCGGGGACCGCGCGGCGCTGTCTTGGCGCGTGGCGCCGGGGGCGCAGACCACTCGGCTGGGCGCGCGGCTGGTGTGTTTTGGCGTGATGGGGGCCGCCGCCGCCCTGCCCCGCGGCGGCAAGATCGAGATCGAGCTGGGCGAGGACGCCGTGTTGCGCGTCACCGCCACCGGCCCGATGCTGCGGCTGGAACCGAACGCCCCGATTTGGCTGGCCGGCGGCGCGGGCGACGCCCCCCCCGCCCCGCGCGACGTGCAATGGCCCGCGGCCTATGATGCGGCCAGAACCGGGGGCGCCGCGCTGGCGCTGACCCAGGATGACGCCGCGCTCAGCTTCGCCGCCGCCCTGCCCGCACCGGCCCGAAAAGCCTGATACCGGGACGCCTTGAGACACGGAAACCCCCATGCGGCCCTCAGGCGGGCTGCATCCCCACGCGGAACCGCCGCATTTTGGCCTGATACTTGGCCGCGCCGCTCAGAATGCCATGCTGGGCCGCGTCATCCAGCTGCCGCACCACCTTGCCCGGCGCACCCATCACCAAGGACCCGTCGGGGATCACCTTGCCTTCGGTGATCAACGCCCCCGCGCCGATCAGACAGCCGCGCCCGATCACCGCGCCGTTCAGCACCGTCGCCCCCATCCCGATCAGCGACCCGTCGCCGATGGTGCAGCCATGCAGCATCACCTTGTGGCCGATGGTGCAATTGGCCCCGATGGTCAGCGGACAGCCCGGATCGGTGTGCAGCACCGAGCCTTCCTGCACGTTCGATCCCTCGCCGACCTCGATCACTTCATTGTCGCCGCGCAGCACGGCGTTGAACCACACCGACGCGCCGGACCGCAGCACCACCTTGCCCACCAGAACGGCGCCGGGGGCGACCCAGAAATCGCCGTCCTCGGGCAAGGTCGGCGCGATGCCGTCGAGGGAATAGAGGCTGGTCATGTCGGTCTCTCCTGATATTCGCGGTTGAGGCCCTGCACGAACCCGGTCAGCCCGGGGCGCCGGTCACGGCGCAGGCGCTCGGCGCTCAGCACCGCGCGGATGTCCGCCTCGCAGCGATCGATGTCGTCGTTCACCAGAACATAGTCATATTCGGCCCAATGGCTGATCTCATCGCGGCTTTTCGCCATGCGGCCCGCAATCACCTCGGGCCCGTCCTGACCGCGCGCGCGCAAGCGGCGTTCCAATTCGACGATCGAGGGCGGCAGGATGAACACCGACACCACCGCATCCCCGAGCGCGGAGTTGCGCAGCTGCTGCCCGCCCTGCCAGTCGACGTCGAACAACACGTCGCTGCCAGCGTCGATCGCGGCCTCCACCGGCGCGCGGGGGGTGCCATAACCGTTCTCAAACACTTCGGCGTGCTCGAGCAGCTGATCATTGGCGACCATGTCGTCGAAGGTCTCGCGGCTGATGAATTGGTACTCGCGCCCGTCCGCCTCGCCGGTGCGCGGCGGGCGGGTGGTCACCGAAATCGAGAACGTAAAGCTGTCATCGTCCGCCAACAGGCGCCGCGACAGCGTGGATTTGCCCGCGCCCGACGGCGAGGACAGAATGAACAGGATGCCGCGGCGGCGACGGATCACCGTCTGAGTTTCGGGGTGGGCCTGGCTTTGGGTCATTCGATGTTCTGCACCTGCTCTCGCATCCGGTCGATCACGGCTTTCATCTCCAACCCCGCTTCGGTCAAGGCGGCGAAATCGGCCTTGGAGCATAAGGTGTTGGCCTCGCGGTTGAATTCCTGGGTCAGAAAATCAAGCCTGCGCCCCACCGGATCGCCGCGCCCGATCAAATCGCGCGCGGCGGCGACATGGGCGGTCAGGCGGTCCAGCTCCTCGGCCACGTCGCCTTTGACGGCGATCAGCGCCAGTTCCTGCGCCAAGCGCGCGTCGTCCACCGCCGGGCCGATCCCGTCCAGCACCGCAGAGAGGCGTCGGCGCAGCAGCGGCCCTTGGGCGGCGGCGCGGGCGGCGGCGGCGATGGCGGCGCGGTCGATCAGGGCAGCGATCTCCTTGATCTGGGCGCACAGCACGGCCCGCAGGCGTCCGCCTTCTTCGGCCCGCATGGCGACAAGCGCGACCAGCGCGGCGCACCCGTCGCTGCGCATCCGCGCGTCCTCGGCCGCGGCGTCGGCGGGGTCGGGGGGGGCGTCCTCGGCCCGCACCAGCAGGCCGCGCTGCGCCAAAAGCTGGTCGAGCGCCAGCGGCGCGGTCTCCAGCCCCATCTGCGCGGCGCGCGCGCCAAAGTCCCGCGCCGCGGCCAGCACCGCATCGGCCATCGCGACGTCGAGCGTGAAGCGCGGCGGGCGGACCCCATCGCGTTCGGCCACGCGCAGGTTGATCGACAGGGCGCCACGGCTGACGTGCTTGGCGGCCTCGGCGCGCATCGCGGCCTCCAGCCCCTCGCGGCCATCGGGGCCACGCCAGCGGATGTCGAGCCCGCGGGCGTTGACCGACCGCATCTCCCACCGCCACGAGAGCCCGCCATGAGCGCCGTCGCGAGCGGCGAAACCGGTCATGGAGCGCAAGGGCATCTGTCAATCCTGGTTGCGGGCCTGAAAGCGGGCGGCGTCGTCGTGAACAGACCCTACAAGCGCGGGCGGGCGCGCGCAATCGCGGGCGGCGCGACTCAGCGCCGGGCTCAGCCTCGGGCCTTGGCGCGGCGCGAACGCGCGGCGGCGCGTCAATTCCACCTGCAATTGTATCCGGCCGCGGCGACCGCTATCCGAAAGGATGCCGCGACCACCCTTTGGGACGGATTGCGCCCGCTGAAAGGCCGGTGCATCATGGGGAATGGATAAAACTATATTAACGGCGTTGTGTTAATATTGAATGAGAACCAAATGTGCGTCGTTCCACGCTACCACCCCAGTGCGGGCTGCTTTTGACAAAAAGGCGCTCGATCGGAAACGGCAGAGGGACCAATCCCGACCGATCCGGAAAAAACACTGGACGGGTAAGGATTGTGGTAAAATGATGCGCACATACGTCAGGTTCGATCGGCACATGGAACATTCCAACACTCAGGCGCTCCACAGCTATTGGAACGATCTGCGCGACGGGCGCGACGCGCCCTTCCGCTCAGAGATTGACCCGCGCCGGATTCGCGGGGCGTTGGAGACGATGTTCATTCTGGAGACCACCGCCGAAGCCGGGCTGCGGTTCCGCCTTGCGGGCACCCGGCTGTGCGAGCTTGCCGGGCGCGAATTGCGCGGCCGCCCCGCCGAGGATCTGATGATCTTCGGGCATGAACGTGAATTGACCTTGGCGGCGCGCCGCACTCTCGAAGAACCCAGCGTCGGCGTGATGCGCGTGCGGGCCGAGCATCAGGACGCCCCTGGCGGCGAAAGCTGGGCGGGAGAGCTGCTGCTGCTGCCGATGCGCTCCGAGCTGGGCGACATGTCCCGCATTTTGGGCGCGGTGAACCTGATGGAGCCCCCGCGCAACGCCCGCCCCGGGCCGAGCAATCTGCGCCTGCGCTGCCTTGGCGCGCGAATGCTGCCGATTGAGATCGACCCCGACCGCGCCTTCGCCCCCGAACCGCGCCGCACCGGCGCCCCGACGGGTAAATTCGCCGAAGCCGCCGCCAGCTTCGCCCGCGGGCCGGTCTCGCTGCCCGATGCGCGCGCCGACGGCCCCGCCACGCTGACCACCATCGAGGGCAACCCCCGCGCCAGCCGTGGCGAGCGCCCGCGCGGGCGCGGCCATCTGCGGGTGGTGGAGTAACCCCTCAGCCCGTGGCGGCGCGCGCCAAAAAGCCGGTCAGATCGCCGTAGCCGGTCGCGCGCCGCTGATACCGCAGCCCCAGCCGCGCGGCGGCGTCGCGCGCCTTGGCGTCCAGATCGGCGTCCTCGGTCTGGGCGAGGTGGATCAGCGTCTCATACCCGCCGAACAGGTCTGCGCGCAGTTGGGGATGACGATCGAGGCCCATGGCGCGCCAGACGAAGGCATCGAATTGCCGCACCAGAAAATCGGTGAGGTAGAAGGCCCGCATTTCGGTGTCGCCCCGTTCGGCGAACGCCGCATTCCCGTCAAAGAAGCTGTAGCAATGGGGGCCGGGGATCATCTCCAGCCCCAGGGCCGCGCAGCGCGCCGCCAGCAGGCCGCCGGTGCCGCAATCGGCGTAGACCACCTTGATGCGGTCCATCGGGCGGCCGTCGGCGCGGGCGGCGGCCTCGACCGCGTCAGGGATCAGCGCGGGCCGCAGATGCAGGTCCGCGGGAAGGCAGCGCAATTCCAGATGATCCCACCCGTTCAATGCGATCAGCGCGAGGATCTCCCGCGCCAGCGCCCCGCAGGCCAGCAGCAGCGTCGCGCCGCTATCGGGCCTGACCGGCGACGCGCGGCGAACAGGGGCGGCGCGCGGGGCGACTGGCCGCGCGGCCAGCCGCCCCGCCCGTCCGCCGCGCCGAGCGGGGTTTCCGGTCATCGCCCCGGACACAAGTTCGGCCCCAAGCCCGGTCTCAGGCCGGCGCCCGGGACTGCATCCGCGCCATGACCAGCGTCTTGGCGGTTTCAACCGCCACGGCGGCGTCGCGGCAATAGGCGTCGGCGCCGATGGCTTTGCCGAACTCCTCGTTCAGCGGGGCGCCGCCGACCAGCACGATATAGTCTTCGCGGGTGCCGTTCTCGACCAACGTGTCGATCACCACCTTCATATACGGCATGGTGGTGGTCAGCAGCGCCGACATCCCGAGGATGGTCGCGTTGGTTTCTTTCAGCTTTTCGATGTATTTTTCAACGCCGTTGTTAATCCCGAGATCATAGACATCGAACCCGGCGCCTTCCATCATCATCCCGACCAAGTTCTTGCCAATGTCGTGGATGTCGCCCTTGACGGTGCCGATCACCATCGAGCCCATGCGCGGCGCCCCGGTTTCCACCAGCAGGGGCTTGAGGATCGACATGCCGCCCTTCATGGCGTTGGCGGCCAGCAGCACTTCGGGCACGAACAGGATGCCGTCGCGGAAATCGTCGCCGACCACCTTCATGCCGGACACCAGCGCTTCGGTCAGGACGCGGTAGGGGGTCCATTCCCGCGCCAGCAGGATGTTGACCGCTTCCATGATCTCATCGCGCATGCCGTCATAGAGGTCATCGTGCATCTGCTGCGTCAGCTCATCGTCGTTGAGCTCGCTCAGGATCAGGTCGTCTTCTTGGTTGTCGGCCATGGAATGCGTCTCCGGCAGGGGCGTCTTCGGGCGTCGCGGCCCGATTGGTTCTGACCATAGGACGACCGGTTCAACTACGGGCGCTTCAACACGACGCGAAACACCGGGTTTTGCGACGTGCGTGCGGGGAATTTCGCGGATCAGCCCGCGGCGGCCAGCGTGCGGACCCGCGCGATCATCGCGCGCAGCCCGTTGGAGCGTTGCGAGGACAGATGATCGCTCAGGTCGAGCCGCGCCAATTCGGCCTCGACATCGGTGTCCATGATCTCGGCCGGGGTGCGGCCCGACACCAGCGCATGCAGGATCGCGATCAATCCCTTGACGATCAGCGCGTCGCTGTCGCCGTCGAAATGCAGGCGCCTCGGCGGCCCGTCCTCCAGCCTCGGCACGATCCAGACCTGCGAGGCGCAGCCGTCCACCTTGCTCGCCGCGCTTTTGTGCATGTCCTCAAGCGGGGGCATCGCGCGGCCAAGCTCGATGACATGGGAATAGCGGTCCTCCCAATCATCCAGATAGGCGAAGGCGTCTACGATGTCCTCAAAGGCCTCGGGGGGCTTGGTCATGGGCGGGGCGGCTCCGTTGGATGCATAGGGCTTGATCGATGATCTAGAGCCGTGGGGGCCTGCCTGCAACCCGCCATCGCAATGTCACCGCCGCGCCAAGGCCGCCAGCGCCGCGACGGTGGCGCGGATGTCGGGCAGCGCGCCGCTGGGCGCCCGCGGCGGTTCGATCAGCACCGCCGGAAGGCCCAGCGCGCGGGCGGCGAGCAGCTTTGGGCGCGCGCCCTCGCCCCCCGCATTGCGCGCCACCAGCACGTCGATCCGAAGGCGGGCGAACAGCGCCGCCTCGGCGCGCAGGTCGAACGGGCCGGGATCGGGCAGCAGGACATGATCGCGTAGCAGCCGCTCCGGCGGGCGGGCGCCTTCAGGCGGGGCCATCGCCCGCACGAAGAACCGATGCCGGCCATGGCGGGCGAACGGCGCGATCCTGTCACGCCCGACCGCCAGCAGCACGCGCCGCCAGCCCGGCGCCAGTAGGCGCGCGCCAGTGTCGGCGTGCGGCGTGCGCAACCAACGATCCCCAGGGCCGGGCCGCCAAGGCGGGCGGCGCAGCACAAGGCGCGGCAGGCCCGCACGCTCAGCTTGCTCGCGCGCAGCAAACGGGCCGCTTTCATCAAAGGGGTGGCAGGCGTCGACCAGCGCCAGCGCGCCGCCCGCGTCCGAGTGATCGGCCACCGCGCAGCGCGCCCCGCAGCCGGCCAGCGCCCGGCGCAGCGCCTGCGCCTCGGCGCTACGGCCCGCGATCAAGATCAGGGATCCGCGCAACACCCCCCGATCAGCCATGGCGCCCCTTCCATTTTCCCGTCTACTGTGGCGGTATGCGGCGCCGGACCGGACAAGGGAAGAGGACCTTTGGCATGATCATTTCACGGGTGCGCCGCCAGCGCGCCGACGACACGACCATGCGTGGCCTGCGCGCCCGCCCCCTTTATGCGGCGGCCGTGCTTGCGGCGCTGTCGCTTGCGGGGTGTTCGACGTTCAGCGACGTGGCTGACAAAGCCCCCGGAGTGCAAATTTCGGTGTTCGAGCCGAGCGTGGAGCCGACCAAGGCCCCCGTCTTGGTGATCGCCCGGGAACGCCGTCCAGTCGCCTCGGTCGAAGGGCTGGAGATCGGCGCGCTGCATGACGGCGTGATGCTGACCGCCCATGGCCACGCACCTGAGGCGGACTGGTTCTCGCCGCAGCTTGAGGCGCGGCGAGGCGGCCTGCCCGGCCCCGACGGGTTCATAGATTTCGATTTCGTCGCCGCCCCCCCGGCGCTGAACGACGGCGAGCAAGGCCCGGTCGGGACCGAAATGCAGCGGCGGGTCCGCGGCGACGTCGCGGTCCCGGCCTCGGCGCTGAGCGGGGCGGCCGGACTGCGGGTGTTCTCGGCCGGGGGCGCTGTCGCCGCCCGGCTCTGACACCGTCGACAGAAAAAAAAGCGCCCCTGACCGGTCCGGTCGGGGGCGCTTTTTCATGGCCGAGGGCGCCGTGGATCAGTCTTCGAATTCGATGATGTCGATGCCTCGGGCATTGGCCGACAGCGCGATCTCGCCATTTTTCAGCTGAAGCGCGAGGTTGCCGAACGCCTCGCGCCGCCAGCCCTTCATGGCCGGAACGTCGGGGATGTCGTCAATGGCGATGACCGTCAGATCGTCGGAGCTTGCCAGCAGCTTTTGCGCCACGCCGATTTCATCCGCGCGGGCCTTCAGCAGCACTTTGAGCAGATCGGTCAGCGCCCCGGCGCCGGGCTTTGACGGCCCCGCCTCGTTGCGCGGATCGGGGATCACCTCGGGCGCGATCTCGCCCTCGGCCACGGCGGCGAGGATGCCGTCCGCCGCCTCGCCTCGCCGCGCTTCGCGCAGCAGCAGGCGGGATCGTCCCAATTCCTCGACGTCCTTGGGGCGGTTCGACGCGATCTCCAAAAGCGCGTCGTCCTTCATGAGGCGCGAGCGGGGGATATCTTTTTCCTGCGCTCGGGCTTCGCGCCATTTCGCCAGCGCTTTGACCACCGCAAGGAACCGCCCGTCCGAGGACCGGGTCTTGACCCGCTTCCACGCGGTTTCGGGATCGTTGCGATAGGTGTCTTCGGAGGTGAGCGAGCTCAGCTCCTCGGTCACCCAGCCGCCGCGGCCCGATTTCACCAAGCGGCGGTCGAGGCTTTCATAGATCTTGCGCAGATGCGTGACGTCGGCGATCGCATAGGCCAGCTGCTTTTCGCTAAGCGGACGGCGCGCCCAATCGGTGAAGCGCGACGATTTATCGAGCTTTTTCGCCGCGATCTTGCGCACCAGCGTCTCGTAACCGACCTGATCGCCATAGCCGCACACCATCGCCGCCACTTGCGTGTCAAAGAACGGCGCGGGAATGCGGCCCGACATCTTCCAGAAGATCTCGATGTCCTGGCGGGCGGCGTGGAACACTTTGATGACGCTTGGGTCGGCCATCAGGTCCATCATCGGCGTCAGGTCGATGCCCTCGGCCAACGGATCGATGATCGCCGCGCCGCGCTCCGCGCTCAGGTCGCCCTCGATCGGGTGCGCGATCTGCACGAGGCAGAGCTGCGGCCAATAAGTCCGCTCTCGCAGGAACTCCGTATCGACGGTGACGTAGGGGTGCTTGGCGCATTCGGCGCAGAAGGCGGCGAGCGCCGCGGTATCGCTAATGATGTTCATGGGCTCGCTTTAGCGTTCCGTTTCAGGTCTGTCGCGGCTTTCCCGCGGGGGTCAAGGGGGTGGCGACGCAGTGACGCATATCAAACCGGTTGCGAATTGCAAAGCGGCTCGTCGCCCGGATGCGACAACGCCCCCCCGCGAGGGCGGAGGGGCGTTGCATCAGCGGCACAAGTCGCGCGATCAGGCATTGGGCAGGAAGCGGATGCCCAGATCGCGCATCGCCTCGTTGGTGGGGACCGAGGGCGCGCCCATCATCAGATCCTCAGCGCGCTGGTTCATCGGGAACATGATGACTTCGCGGATGTTTTCAGCGTCTGCCAGCAGCATCACCATGCGGTCGATGCCCGGCGCGATGCCGCCATGGGGCGGGGCGCCGAATTTGAAGGCGGAGATCATGCCGCCGAAGTTCGCGTCCACGAACGCCTTGTCGCGGCCGACCACTTCGAAGGCCTTGTACATGATCTCCGGCTTGTGGTTCCGGATCGCGCCCGAGGAAAGTTCGACGCCGTTGCAGACGATGTCGTATTGGAAGCCGCGGATCTCAAGCGGATCCATGGTTTCAAGCGCCTCCATCCCGCCTTGGGGCATCGAGAACGGGTTGTGGCTGAAATCCATCGCGCCGGTCTCGGGGTCCTGCTCATACATCGGGAAGTCGACGATCCAGCAGAAATCAAAGCGGTCGGTGGCCGACAGGCCCAGCTCCGACCCGATGGTGACGCGGGCGCGGGCGGCGACGTCGATGAAATCGACCGGCTCGCCTGCAAGGAAGAACGCCGCGTCGCCGGCCTTGAGGCCGAGCTGCTGGCGGATCGCTTCGGTCCGCTCCGGCCCGATGTTCTTGGCCAGCGGCCCGGCGCCGACGGTGACGCCTTCTTCCTCGCGCCACATGATATAGCCCATGCCCGGCAGGCCTTCTTTGATCGCCCAGGCGTTCATGCGATCGCAGAACGCGCGCGATCCGCCGGTGGGGGCGGGGATGGCGCGGATCTCAACGCCGTCCTGCTCCAGCATCCGGGCGAATATCTTGAAGCCGGAGCCTTTGAAGTGATCGCTGACCACCTGCATCTGGATCGGGCAGCGCAGGTCCGGCTTGTCGCAGCCATAGAGCATCATCGCGTCATGATAGGTGATGCGCGGGAAATCGGGGGTGACCGGACGGCCGCCGCTGAATTCCTCGAACACGCCGCGCATCACCGGCTCGATCGCCTGGAACACGTCCTCTTGGGTCACGAAGCTCATCTCGATGTCGAGCTGGTAGAACTCACCGGGGCTGCGGTCGGCGCGCGGGTCCTCGTCGCGAAAGCACGGCGCGATCTGGAAATACCGATCGAAGCCCGCGACCATGATCAGCTGCTTGAACTGCTGCGGCGCCTGCGGCAGCGCATAGGCCTTGCCGGGGTGCAGGCGCGACGGCACCAGGAAGTCGCGCGCGCCCTCGGGGGACGATGCGGTCAGGATCGGGGTCTGGAATTCGAAGAACCCCTGCCCGCTCATGCGGCTCCGAAGGCTCGAGATGACTTGGCTGCGCAGCATGATGTTGCGGTGCAGCTTTTCGCGGCGCAGGTCGAGATAGCGATACCGCAGGCGAGTTTCCTCGGGATACTCGATCTCGCCGAACACCGGCAGCGGCAGTTCTTCGGCGGCGCCGAGCACTTCGATCTCAGTCACGAACACTTCGATGCCGCCCGTGGGCAGCTTGTCGTTAACCAGATCGGCGGCGCGCACCTTCACCACGCCGTCGATGCGCACGCACCATTCGGAGCGGACCTTTTCCACGTCCTTGAACGCCGGGCTGTCGGGGTCGGCCAGCACTTGGGTGATGCCGTAATGGTCGCGCAGGTCGATGAACAGGATGCCGCCGTGATCGCGCACGCGGTGAACCCAGCCGGAAAGACGCACGGTCTGCCCGGCATGGTCGGCGCGCAGATCGGCGCAGGTATGGGTGCGGTAGGCGTGCATGGAGGCTCTCCGGATCTGTTTCATCGGGGCGGGGCGCAAGAGCGGCGCGCACCGCGCGAGGATCGCGACGGGATACGCCCGTTCGGGGGGCGGATGTCAAGGGTTGAGGGGCCGCGGGGGGCTGGAGAAGGCAATCCCCGGCGGGATATGGCGACGCTCAGTACCTAAAATCCCACTGGGTCAACCGCACCCCGGCGCATTCCTTCAGCACCACCTCGCCGCCGTCGAAGGCCAGCACCAGATCCGGCCCGTTGATCGAGGGCAGCAGATCCCACGGCGTCAGCCCCAGCGGCGACAGGTTGATCACATCGCGCCCCTGCTGGAAATCCAGGATGAAGCCCTGCCCGCCATGCAGGAGGAAATCGAACGACTCGTCCCCCGGATCAGCCATCAGCGCGAACACGTCGCGCGCCAGCGCGTCGCCATAGGGCGCGCCCACGGCGCCCACGGCGCCCTCTGCCGCGGCGGCGGCGTCGAACATCTCGCCCAAGGTGCGCGTGGCCCGTGCCTCGGTCATGGCGCACCCACCGCGCCGTGGTAGAAAAACGTGCCCAGCCCTGAGGTGAACAACGCCATCCCCGCCAGCGCATGCAAAAGCGTCGCGGTCATCAGCCCGCGCCCGGGCCCCGCCGCGCGATAGGCGGCGCTGAACGCCACGCCCCCCGCCGCGGTCAGCGCCAGCGCCACCCAGTTCCACAAAAACAGATGCGCCAGCGAGAACGCCGCCGCGTTGAACGCCATCGCCGCGCGGTCGGACCGGAACAGCGCCCGATAGCGGGTGAAGAACAGGGTGCGGAACATCACCTCCTGCGGCAAGGCAGACACCAGCGGATACAGCGCCAGAATCATCAGCCACAGCCCCGGCGCGTGGCGCGGCAGCGACAGCAGCGCCGCGGGCTTGATCGCCGCCGTCAGCGCCAGCGCCGCCGCGAACAGGATCGCCGCGAAGCCCGCCGCGAACGCTAGGTCGCGCGGGCGCGGGCGTTTAATCTGCGCGCGCCACGAAAAGCCAGGGGTCCGGTGCAGCATCAGCGCCGACACCGCCAGCGCCAGCGCCATCGCCGGCCACATCGCCGAAGGCGGCAGCAGGAACGCCAGCGCCAGCGGCACTGCGCCGTAAAGGGCCGCGACCTCGGCCCAGAGCGCGGCTTGCGCCCGCCGCGTCGGCGCGGGGGCGACGCCGAACGGGTGCGCGGGGGAATGGGCGGCGGCGTCAGGCATCGGGCGAGGTTTGCCTTTTCGATTGCGGGGCGGTCGCGTTCGATTGGGGGGCGGTGGCGGTCCCTTCACGAGGGGCTGCGCGCGCCCGGAGCCACCCCCGGCTCAGGCGATCTCCACCGCCCAGGATTGGCGATAGGGCCGGTCGGGGCCGTGCAGGATCGACGGAAACCCCGGCTGGTTCACCGCGTCGGGAAAGCCCTGCGGTTCCAGACACAGGCCCGCATAAGCGCCATAGCGCCGCCCGTCCAGCCCCGGAACCGCCACATCCAGCCCCGGCGCGTCATAGACCTGCACCCCCGGCCGGTCGGTCCACAGGCGCAAGGTGCGGCCCGAGGCGCCGATCACCTCCGCCGCGGGCGCGTCCATATCCCGCCCCGCCCGCAGCGCCATGTTGTAATCGAGCCGCAGCGGCGCGCCATCCGCGCCGATCAGCCCGCGCAAGCCGCGGAAATCCATCGGGCCGCCCGCCACGGGCCGGATTTCGCCGGTCGGGATCATCGCCGCGTCGGTCGGCGTCCACGCGTCGGCGTCGATGCGCAGGCGGTGGCCCAGCACGTCGCCCCCGCCGTCGAGGTTCCAATACGAATGCTGGGCGATGTTCACCGGGGTCTCTCGGTCCGGGGTGGCGGTGATCTGCATGCTCAGCCGCGCGCCGGTCAGGGTCACGATCACTTCGGTGTCGAGCGCGCCGGGCCAGCCGCCCTCGCCTTCCGGCGATTGCAGCGACAGGCGCACCGATCCGGCGGCGGCGTCGATCTCCATGTCCCACGGGCGGATGCCGAAGCCGAACGCGCCGCCATGAAGCAGGTTCGGCCCCTCGTTCGGGGTCAGGCGCGCCTCGCGCCCCGCAACAGTGAACCGCGCGCCCTCGATCCGGTTGGCGACCCGCCCGCACAGCGCCCCGAAGGCGCGCGAATGCTCCGGGTAGGGCGCGAAGGTATCGAAGCCGAGGGTCATCGGCGTCCCGTCCGGGGTCCGCCAGTCGCGCAGCGCCCCGCCCCACGACAGAAGGCTGACCTCGGCGCCCGCGCTCGACAGCGTGGCCTCATGGATGTCGCGTCCGGCATGGCGGGCGACGGGGCGGAGGGTGACGGCGGTCATGGCGGCGCTTTCCTGCTGGCTAGGTCCATCATGGCACAGCCGGACGGGCGGGCGCGAGAGGATGCGTCGCGGCCTGCGTCCTCTCGACAAGCGGGGCGCGCATCGGTAGAACGCGGGCGACGCCGGAATTGCGTCGCGCGTCACGCCGCGCCCGCAGCCCCGCACCCGAACGCTAAAGACATGCACGCCCGCACCTGAAAAGACCCCGGCCATGGCGCGACGCGCCCCCGGCCGGTGCGACGGAAAGGCCCGCCCCATGGAGAACGTTCTCCTCATCGTCGAACTGATCTTAGCGCTGTTCCTCATCATCGTCGTGCTGCTGCAGCGGTCCGAGGGCGGCGCCCTCGGCATGGGCGGCGGAGGCGGCGGCGTTGTCAGCGGCCGCGGCGCCGCGACCGCGCTGACCAAAGTGACGTGGGTGCTGGCGGCGGGGTTCTTCGCCGTGGCGCTGACGCTGACGCTGCTGGCCTCGCAGCGGGCCGCCGAACGCTCGCTGATCGATGGAACCGCGATCGAGGGAGCCGCAGACGGCGGCGTGCCGCTGGCGGCAGATGACGCTTTGGATGCAGACCTGCAGAACCTGATCGCGCCGCCCCCGGGCGCGAACCCGCTGATCCCGCCCGCGGCGGAGTGACGCGCAGCCTCGGGGGCCAACGCCCCCGTGGCAGGTCGGAGGCGCGAGGACGGCGATGATCGACGACTTCCCCGCCTCGTCAGGCGATCCCAAGGGCGCGGCAGCGATGCCGCGCCCTAGCGCTGCGCGGCGCATGGCGCTGTCACTGCCAGGGTCTCTGGCGCGGTCTCTGGCCGCTTGGATCAGCGCCGCGTTCGACGCCGCGCTCAACGGCGCCGAGCGGTCGGGGTGGCGCGCCTATCTGCTGGTCGGCGCGGTTGCGGTGATGGCGGCCCTGCCGGGGCTGGTCGCGCTGCCGCCGACCGACCGCGACGAAGCTCGGTTCATCCAAGCCTCGCGCCAGATGGAGGCGAGCGGCGATCTGGTCGACATCCGCTTTCAGGACGAACCTCGCTGGAAAAAGCCCGCGGGGATCTATTGGGCGCAGGCCGGCTCGGTCGCCGTCGCCTCGGCGGTTCTGGGGCGCGATGTGTCGGGGGCGGCGTGGCCCTATCGTCTGCCCTCGGCCTTGGGCGCGGTGGCGGCGGCGATGGGCGCGCTTTGGGCGCTGACGCCGTTGCTGGGCAGGCGGGCGGCGACGCTGGCGGGGCTGATCACCGCCACCGCGCTGATCGTGGCGGCCGAGGCGACCATCGCCAAGACCGACGCCGCGCTTTTGGGCGTGGTGACGCTGGCGATGGGGGCGTATTTGCGGCTTCTGGCGCTGGCGCGGCCAGAGGCGGGCGCCGTGGCGCGGGACGATGCGCGCCGCCTCAGCCTGCTGTTCTGGGCGCTGATCGGGGTTGGCGCGCTGCTCAAGGGCCCGATCGTGCTGATCCCCCCGTTCGGCGCCGCACTGTTTCTGTGCGTGGTGGAACGGCGCTTGCGGCCTTTGGCGGCGATGGGCTGGCGCTGGGGCCCGCTGATCGCCGTGCTGATCGCGGCGCCGTGGTATGTCGCCATCGGCATCCGCTCCGACGGCGGGTTCTTTCAAGAGGCGCTGGTCACCGATCTGGTCGGCAAGCTGGCCGAGGGAAAGGAAAGCCACGGCGCCCCGCCGGGAACCTATCTGGCGATCCTGTGGGCGATCTTCTGGCCCTGGGCGCCGCTGCTGCTGGCCGCCGCCCCATGGCTGTGGCGCGCGCGCCGGCGGCCCGAGGCGCTGATCCTGATGGCCTGGGCGGTCCCGACCTGGGTCGCGTTCGAACTCACCCCTACCAAGCTGCCGCATTATGTGCTGCCCGCTTTGCCCGCGCTGGCCGGGCTGGTGGCGCTGTGGCTGACCCAAGGCGGCGACGCCCCCGCCCCGCGCTGGCGCCGCATCGCTCCCGCCGCCTTGTTCGCGGTCGTGGGCGGGGCGCTGGCGCTGGCGGCGATGGCCGGCCCCGCCTTGGTGCAGCTTGCGGCGGGGCAACGGCTGGATCTGGCGGGCGCCGGGGTCGCCGCGGTCTGCGGCGCGCTGGCGCTGTGGCCGCTGACGACCGGCGCGCGGGCGATGGCGGCGGGAGCCTGGCCGCGCGCGGTCGGCCCGGCGCTGGCGGCGTCGCTGTTGCTGCTCACCGCCGTGCTGCAAGGCGCCCTGCCCGCCCTTGGCTTTGGCTTCCCCAGCGTGGGAATGGCGCGCGCCGCCGCGCCTTGGGCAGCCTGCACCGGCGCCCCGCCCGCGACGATCAGCTATCGCGAACCGTCGCTGGTGTTTCTGCAAGGGCGCGCGACGCGGTTCCTCGACGATGCGGGCGCAGCCGCATACCTCGCAACCCCCGGCGCGCTGGTGTGGGTGGAGGACCGCCGCCGCCCCGCCTTTGACGCCGCGCTCGCGGCCCATCCCGGCCTTGCGGTCCGCGAACGCGCCGCGGTCACCGCCTTCAACCCCAACCGTGGCAAGACCACGACGCTGCGGCTGCTGGGCGCGGCGGGAGATGCGTCCCTCGACGCCTGCGCGGCGCGCTGACCGCGGCGGCGCGCCCCCGCCCTTGCGGCGGATCGGGCGCGGGGGGCGCAAGGCGCCCCGCGGCCGAAGCCCCCTCGGCGCAGACCGGGCCCCGCGACCATTCCAGCCGCCGCGCGGGCTTGGCCCTGCGTCGTGCGCGCGGTATACCCTCGCCCGAACCTGCCTGATCGGACCCCGACATGACCGAAGCCTCGCGTCCGCGCATCACCGTGATCGCCCCGATGAAAAACGAGGCTGACAATGTCGGCGCGCTCGCCGATGACATCGCCGCCGCCTGCGCCGACCTGCACCCGATCGAGGTGATCTTCGTCAACGACGGCTCTGACGACGCAACCTCCGCCGCCATCGCCACCGCGCGCCTGCGCCATCCGTGGCTGCGCGAGGTGCGCCACGCCGCCAGTTGCGGACAGTCCGCCGCGGTGCGCTCGGGCGTGCTGGCGGCCACGGCGTCGATCTGCTGCACCTTGGATGGCGACGGCCAGAACCCGCCATCCGAGATCCCCGGTCTGGTCGCCCCCCTGCTGGCCGACGCCACCGGACGCATCGGACTGGTGGCGGGCCAGCGGGTCGCGCGGCAGGACACGGCGTCGAAACTGATCGCCAGCAAGCTAGCCAACGCGATCCGATCGCGGCTTTTGCACGACGACACCCGCGACACCGGCTGCGGGCTGAAAGCCTTCCCGCGCGACGTGTTCTTGTCGCTGCCGTTCTTCGACCACCTCCACCGCTATCTGCCCGCGCTGGTGCGGCGCGAGGGATATGAGATCGCGCTTGTGGACGTCAGCCACAAAGCGCGCGAGGCCGGGTCGTCGAACTACACCAATTTCGGGCGCGCCATGGTCGGCGCGCTGGATCTGATCGGGGTGTGGTGGCTGATGAAGCGGCGCAAGCTGGCGACGGTCGCCCATGTCGACCCGGCCCTCGTCCCCGAGGACGCGGCGTGATCGACGCCCTGATGTCCGTGCTCGGCGCCCAATCGCGGGTCGAGCTGATCTGGATCGCCGTCGGCCTTGGCGGTCAAATCATGTTCACCATGCGGTTCTTGCTGCAATGGATCGCGTCCGAGAAGGCCAAGCGCTCGGTGGTGCCGACGGCGTTCTGGTGGTTCTCGATCGGCGGGTCGGCGATTTTGCTATGCTATGCCGTCTATCGGCGCGACCCGGTGTTCATCTTGGGGCAAGCCATGGGCTTTGGCATCTATGCGCGCAATCTGTGGTTCATCCAGCAGGCCAAAAAGGCTGGGCCCGCCGCCTGATCGCGGTCATTTAATCGGCGGCGTCGCCCAGATCGGGGCGGAGAGGCCATCAACGAACGCCTCGAACGCCGCCGCGATCTCCGCCTTCGGGGCCTGCTTGTTGTGGACGTAGCCGAGTGCGGACAGCACGTCCGGCCCCCGCGCGATCCTGAGCAGCGCGAAGGCGGCGATATGAGTCTCCCAGCTCAGCCCCATTTCCAGCGCTTCGGCCAATAGCGCGTCCATCGCGCCCTTGGCGTCGGCGGGCGGCGCGGCGGGGCCGAGCTGTTCGCGCGCATGGTTGAGCAGACGGTCGCGCAGGGATCGACGCTCGGTCGGGGTCAGGTGCCCGATCTGTTCTTCGCGGATCTTAAGCATTGCGGGCTCCTTCGTCGTTCGGGACCGTTCCGGTCGCGCCGCGCCGCGCCGCGCCGCGGCGCGCCTGCGTCCGCGCGGCGACGCCCCCGAACCATGCCCGTCGCTTTCCGCGCTTGCAACATGCGCGATCCCGTCCTTTGATGAAGTTAACCAAATGGACAACGACGTGTCACATCACTGCCAACGGGGGACCTAAGATGGGCTGGCTCAGCACCCATGTGCTCGACACCGCGACCGGGCGCCCCGCCGCGGGGATGCGGATCGAGCTTTTCCGCATTTCCGCTGACAGCCGCGACCGGATCGCCGACACGGTGACCAACGCCGACGGGCGCACCGACGCGCCGATGCTGGACGGGGCCGCGTTCCGCCCCGGCGTCTATGAGCTGGTGTTCCACTGCGGCCCCTATTTCGACAGCGTGGGCCTTGACCTGCCCGGCCCCAAATTCCTGTCGGACGTGCCGATCCGGTTCGGCATCGCCGATGGCGCCTCGCATTATCATGTGCCGCTGCTGATCTCTCCGTTCAGCTATTCGACCTATCGGGGCAGCTGATGCGCGACACGTTGCACTTCGTCTTGAACGGCGCGCCTGTCGCGCTGGCGGGGCTCGACCCGCGCACCACGCTGCTGGATTGGCTGCGCGAGGTCCGGGCCCTGACCGGCACCAAGGAGGGCTGCAACGAAGGCGATTGCGGCGCCTGCACCGTGACCTTGACGCGGCTGATCGGGGGGCGCGCGATGCGCCGCCCGGTCAACGCCTGCATCCAGTTGATGGCGATGCTGGACGGCGCCGCGGTGACCACCGTTGAGGGGATATCGGCCCCTGACGGGCGGCTGCACCCGGCGCAGGACGCGCTGGCGCGGCTCCATGGCTCGCAATGCGGGTTCTGCACGCCGGGCTTCGTGATGGCGCTGCACGCCGATTACCCGAACGGGCGGCGCGATGCCAAAGGGGTGGCGGACGCGCTGGCCGGGAACCTGTGTCGTTGCACCGGATATGGCCCGATTCTGGCGGCGGGCGAGGCGATGCACGACGCCCCTGCGCCTGATTGGGAGGGCGACTTGACCGCTTCGCTCAGCGCGATGGCGGCCGACGCGCCGCTGGCGCTGACCGGCGGCGGCGCGACGGGATATGTGCCGCGCACCGAAGGCGAGCTTGCCGCGCTGCTGGCCGCCCACCCCGGCGCGCTGCTGGTCGCGGGCGCCACCGATGTCGGGCTGTGGATCACCAAGCGGCTGGCGCAGCCGCAGGTGCTGATATTCTTGGGGCGGGTCGCCGGGCTGGACGTGATCGAGGAAACAGCGGCGGGCCTGACGCTTGGCGGCGCGGCCCCCTATGCCGATGCCCATGACGCCATGGCGCGGCTGGCGCCTGACTTGGGGGAGTTGGTGCGGCGGATCGGGTCGGTGCAGGTGCGGGCATCCGGCGCCGTCGGGGGCAACATCGCCAACGGGTCCCCCATCGGCGACGGGCCGCCGCCGCTGATCGCGCTGGGGGCGGAGGTGGAGCTGCGATCCCTGACCGGCGCGCGGCGCATCGCGCTGGAGGATTTCTTTGTCGCTTACGGCAAGCAGGACCTGCGGCCCGGCGAATATCTTGCACGAGTGCATGTGCCCCGGCCCGCGGACCCGTCGCGGCTGAAGGTCTACAAAGTCTCGAAACGCTTCGATCAGGACATCACCGCGGTGCTGGGCGCGTTTGACATCGCGGTGGAGGGCGGCTTGGTCGTCGGCGCGAGGATCTGCTTCGGCGGCATGGCAGGGGTCCCGAAACGGGCGAGCGCGGTGGAGGCGGCGCTGATCGGCCAGCCATGGTCCGAGGGATCGGTGGAGGCCGCCCTGCCCGCCTTTGACACCGATTTCCAACCGCTGTCGGACATGCGAGCGTCCTCGGCCTATCGGATGCAGGTCGCGCGCAACCTCTTGCGCAAGGTGTGGGCGGAGACTGAGGCGCCGGTGCGCCTCGTCGGTCCCGGCGCTTGGGCGGAGGGCGCGGCATGACCGCCCCCCGCGACATCCGCGAGCGCAGCGATCGCGCCGCCATCGACGCCGCCTTGGCGGGCGGCGCAGCCACAACGGCGGGCATCAAAGGCGGCGTCGCGGCGCCCCAGCCCCATGACAGCGCGCTGAAGCAAGTGGCGGGGCGCGCGCCCTATGTCGACGACATCCCGACCCCGGCGCACTGCGTGCATATCGCGTTCGGCCTGTCGCCGGTCGCCCATGGGCGGCTGTGCGGGCTGGATCTGTCGGCCGTGCGGGCTGCCGAGGGCGTGATCGACGTGCTGACCGCCGCGGATATTCCGGGGCGCAACGATAGCTCGTCGTCCGCGGGGGATGAGCCGTTGCTCGCGACCGACGCCCTGCACCATCAAGGCCAACCGGTGTTCGCGGTGGTGGCGACCTCGCATTTGCTGGCCCGCCGCGCCGCGCGTCTGGCCCAGTTCGACATCGAGGAGCTTCCCGCCCTGATCACCGTCGCCGACGCGATGGCGGCGAAAAGCTGGTTCGACCCCGAGCCCTATCAGTTCACCGTCGGCAATGCCGAGGCCGCGGTGGCCGCAGCCCCGCGCCGCCTTGCCGGATCGATCGAGATCGGCGGGCAGGAGCATTTCTATCTCGAATCCCAAGCCGCGCTGGCGGTGCCGGGCGAGGATGGCGACGTCACCGTCCATGCCTCCTCCCAACATCCCACGGAAATCCAGCACAAGGTGGCTGACGCGCTCGCCGTCCCGTTCAACGCGGTGACCGTGGAGGTCCGGCGCATGGGCGGCGGCTTCGGCGGCAAGGAAAGCCAGGGCAACGGCCCGGCGATGATCGCCGCCATCGCCGCCAAGCGCCTGAACCGGCCCGCGAAAATCCGCTATGATCGCGACGATGATTTCGTGATCACCGGCAAGCGCCATGACTTCGTGATCGACTATGATGTGGGTTTCGACGACGAGGGGCGGATCCTAGGGGTTCTGTTCGACCAAAAGGCGCGCTGCGGCTGGTCGCTGGACCTGTCGCTGCCGGTCTGCGACCGCGCGATGTTCCACGCCGACAACGCCTATCACCTGCCCCATGCGCGTATTCGGTCATGGCGCTGCCGGACCAACACCCAATCCAACACCGCGTTCCGCGGCTTTGGCGGCCCGCAGGGGCTGGTGGGGATGGAGCGGCTGATCGACCATATCGCCCACACGCTCGGGCGCGATCCGCTGGCGGTGCGCCATATCAACCTTTATGACCGCCCCGGCGGCGACCGCGTGATGACCCCTTACGGGATGGAGGTTGAGGATAACATCCTTCACGACCTGATCCCGACGCTGGAGGAACAGTCGGGCTATCACGCAAGGCGGGCGGAGATCGCAGCGTTTAACGCCGGGTCGCGCCACCTGAAACGCGGGATCGCGCTGACGCCGGTTAAGTTTGGGATCAGCTTCACGCTGAGCCACCTCAACCAAGCCGCGGCGCTGGTGCATGTCTACACCGACGGCTCCGTCCACATGAACCATGGCGGGACGGAGATGGGCCAAGGCCTGTTCATCAAGATCGCGCAAGTGGCCGCCGAGGCGTTCCAGATCGATCTGGACCGCGTCAAGATCACCGCCACCAACACCGGAAAATCGGCCAACACCTCGCCGACCGCGGCATCGTCCGGCACCGACGTCAACGGCATGGCGGTGCTGAACGCGTGCGAGATCATCCGCACTCGGATGGCGGAACATGCCGCCGTGCTGCTGCAGGCCAAACCCGCCGACATCGTGTTCCATGGCGGGCGCATCAGCGCGGGGGCGCGCAGCCTGTCGTTCCCCGAACTGGCGAAAGCGTGCTGGATGGCGCGAGTGCACCTGTCCTCGACCGGGTATTACGCGACGCCGAAGATCCATTGGGACCGGCCCGCGGGCAAGGGGCGCCCATTTTATTACTTCGCCTATGGCGCGGCGGTGACCGAATGCGCGGTGGACACGCTGACCGGCGAATACCGGCTGACGCGGGCGCATATCCTGCACGATGCGGGCCGGTCCCTGAACCCCGCCATCGACATCGGCCAGATCGAGGGCGGCTATATCCAAGGCGCCGGCTGGCTGACCACCGAGGAATTGTGCTTTGACGCCAAGGGCCGCCTCAGCACCCACGCGCCGTCGACCTACAAGATCCCCGCGGCATCCGATCGCCCGGACATGACCATCAAGCTGTGGGCTGAGGACAACCGCGAGGACACCATCCATCGATCGAAAGCGGTCGGAGAGCCGCCGTTGATGCTGGGAACCTCGGCGTTCTTGGCGCTGTCGGACGCCTGCGCGGCCTGTGGGCCGGAATACCCCAACCTAGACGCCCCGGCGACGCCGGAGCGGGTGCTGCGCGCGATCGCCACCGCGCGGGGCGAGGCATGGTGAGCGGGTGCGACCTCGCCGCTTTAGACGCCGCGGTCGCCCGCCACGGCCGGGTGATGCGAGTCGTCGTGGCGCAGACCCGCGGGTCGGTCCCGCGCGAGGCGGGCGCCGCGATGCTCGTCTGGGACGGCGGCTTTGACGGCACCATCGGCGGCGGCGCGCTCGAATGGGAGGCGCTGGCCGAGGCGCGCCGCCGTCTGAATGGCGGCACGGACGGCGTGCGTGCGTGGCCCCTCGGCCCCGGCCTGGGGCAATGCTGCGGCGGGGCGGTGACGCTGGCGTTCGAGGGGTTCGATGCGGGCCGGCTCGCGGCCATCGACCGCGATGTCGCGATCTATGCCCGCCCGCTCGGCCCCCCCGCCTCTCCGCCCCCCTCGATCCGCGCCCATGCCCGCGCCGCGCGGGCCGGAGAGGCGCCGGGGATCGCGGTGTCGCTGTCCGGCACGCCGTGGCTTTCAGAACTGCTGCGCCCCGCCACCACGCCGCTGTTCCTTTATGGCGCGGGGCATGTCGGGCGGGCGGTGACGCGGGTGTTCCTTGGCCTGCCCTTCGCGATCACTTGGATAGATGACGCCCCGGCGCGGTTCCCCGCGGATCCGATGGCGACCCCTTTGGTGGCGCGCAACCCAGCCGATGCCGCAGCCTTGGCGCCGATCGATGCCGTGCACATCGTCATGACCTATTCCCACGCGCTGGACCTTGAGATTTGCCACCGCGTTCTGGCACGCGGCGGGTTCGCGCGGCTCGGCGTGATCGGGTCGGCGTCAAAATCCGCGCGGTTCCGCTCGCGCCTTCGGGCGCTGGGGCACGGCGACGCCGCGATCGCGCGGCTGGAATGCCCGATCGGCGCGCCAGGGCTGGGGGGCAAGGCCCCGGCGGAGATCGCGGTGTCTCTCGCCGCCGATCTGCTGGGCTGGCGCGGGGCGCTGCTGCGCACATCATCCAAGGAGGCCGCGTCATGACCCCCCTTCTGTCCCTGTCGGGCATCACGAAGCGATTTCCGGGGGTTGTGGCGAATGACAGCGTCGGCTTTGACGTCGCCCCCGGCGCCATCCACGCGCTGCTGGGCGAGAACGGCGCCGGTAAATCAACGCTGGTTAAGATGATCTATGGCGTGCAGCACCCCGACGAAGGCTCGATGCAACTGCTCGGCGCGCCATTTTCCCCGCGCAGCCCCGGCGAGGCGCGGGCCGCGGGCGTCGGCCTCGTGTTCCAGCACTTTTCCTTGTTCGATGCGCTGTCTGTCACCGAGAACGTCGCCCTCGGCCTGCCCGGCGATCAAGCCGGGCGCGATCTGGCGGACCGTATCCGCACGGTGTCAGCGGCCTACGGCCTGCCCTTGGAGCCGGATCGCATCGTCGGCGAATTGTCGGTCGGCGCCCGCCAGCGGGTCGAGATCGTGCGCTGCCTGCTGCAATCGCCGAAACTGCTCATAATGGATGAGCCGACCTCGGTGCTAACCCCGCAGGAGGTGGAGCTTCTGTTCCGCACCCTGCGCCAATTGCGCGATGAGGGGGTGTCGATCCTCTATATATCGCACAAGCTTGAGGAAATTCGCGCGCTCTGTTCCCACGCCACGATCTTGCGGGGGGGCCGCGTGGTCGGCGATTGCGACCCGCGGCTGGAATCGGCCAAGGGACTGGCCGAATTGATGATCGGCGCCGCCCTCGCCCCCCCGATCCCGCGTGATTATCAGGTCGGAGAGGTGCGCCTGTCGGTTCGGGGTCTCGATGCGCCGGGCGAAGGCGCGTTCGGCATCGCGCTGCGCGGCATCACGTTCGATCTGAGGGGCGGAGAGATCCTCGGCGTCGCAGGCGTCGCGGGCAACGGGCAGGATGAATTGATTGACGCGCTGTCGGGCGAGATCCCCTGCGCGCCCGATGCGATCCAGTTGGACGGCGTGGCGATGGGGCGGCTCGGCCCCGATCAACGCCGCAAGGCGGGGCTGTGCGTGGGGCCCGAAGAACGGCTCGGCCACGCGGCGGTGCCGGATATGAGCCTGACGGAGAACGCGATCCTGACCGGGCGGGTGCGTGCGGGCCTGGCGCGCGGCGGGGCGCTGCGGCTGTCGGCGGCCCATGACTTCGCCGAAGCGGTGGTCAAAGCGTTCGACGTGCGCACCGCAGGCGTCGGCCATGCGGCACGGTCCTTGTCTGGCGGGAACCTCCAGAAATTCGTGATGGGCCGCGAGATCATGCAAGACCCGCGAGTGCTGATCGTCGCCCAGCCGACCTGGGGCGTGGATGCGGGCGCCGCCGCCGCGATCCATGAGGCGCTGCGCGACATGGCGGCGAAGGGGGCGGCGGTGATGGTGATCTCCCAAGACCTCGACGAATTGAGGGAGCTGTCGACCAGCCTGTCGGTGATCGCGGGCGGGCGCCTGACCGCGCCGCGCCCCTCGGGCGCCATGAGCATCGAGACCATCGGTCTGATGATGGGGGGCGCCGATGCTTGAGATGCCACGCCTTGAAAAGCGCAAGGAGCCGTCGCAGGCCATGGCCTGGGCGGCGCCGCCCGTCGCGGTGATCTGCACCATGATCGCGGGGATGATCCTGTTCGCGGCGCTCGGCAAAGACCCGTTCGAGACGGTGCGCCTGATCTTCATCGAGCCGCTGCTGACCCCGTTCACCCGCGCCGAATTGCTGGTCAAAGGCACGCCCTTGGTGCTGATCGCCATCGGCCTGTCGCTGGGGTTCCGCGCCGGGGTGTGGAACATCGGCGCCGAGGGGCAGTTCATCATGGGCGCGATCTTCGGCGGCGCAGCAGGGCTGGCGGTCTATGACGTGCCGGGCCTGTGGGTGCTGCCGTTCATGGGCGTCTGCGGCATCGCGGGCGGAGTGATGTGGGCGATGATCCCGGCATTTTTGCGCATCCGCTTCAACGCCAACGAAATCCTCGTGTCGTTGATGCTGGTCTATGTCGCCAACCTGCTGCTGTCGGCGTTGGTGTCGGGGCTGCTGCGCGACCCTGACGGCTTCAACTTTCCCGAATCGCGGATGTTCCACGACAGCGCGACCATGCCGATCATCATCGAAGGCACGCGCGCGCACGCAGGCGCGCTGCTAGCCCTCTTCGCGTCCTGCGCCGGCTATCTGCTGCTGCAGCGGCACGTTTTCGGCTTTTCCGTCAAGGTGATGGGCCAGGCCCCGCGGGCTGCGCGCTTCGCCGGTTTCTCGCAGGCGCGGATCATCGCGGTCTGCCTCGGCATCTCGGGCGGGCTCGCGGGCCTTGCCGGGATGATGGAGGCGTCGGGGCCGGTCGGCCAGCTCGTGCCGGCCCTGCCCGCGGGCTATGGCTTTACCGCGATCATCGTCGCATTTCTGGGGCGGCTGCACCCGGTTGGGATCGTGCTGGCGGGGGCGCTGATGGCGCTGACCTATATTGGCGGGGAAAGCGCGCAGCTGATGATGCAGCTGCCCGCGGCGGCGATCTCGGTATTCCAGGGGATGCTGCTGTTCTTCCTGCTCGGCGCGGACGTGTTCGTTAACCACCGCTTGCGGTGGCGGAGGGCCCACTGATGGATTTTGCCTCGCTCAACCCCGTGGCAATAATGGTCGCGCTGATCATCGCCGCGACGCCGCTGCTGTTCGCGGCCATCGGGGAGCTGGTGGTCGAGAAATCCGGGGTGCTGAACCTCGGGGTCGAGGGGATGATGATCGTCGGCGCCATCGCGGGCTTCGCGGTGACGCTCAACACCGGGTCCTGGGCGCTGGGGCTGCTGGCGGCCATGGCGGCGGGCGCGGCGCTGGCGGCGTTGTTCGCGTTCATGACGCAAGCCTTGCTGTCGAACCAGGTGGCGACCGGGCTGGCGCTGACGCTGTTCGGCCTTGGCGTCGCGTCGATGCTCGGCCAGCAATATTCGGGGGTGAAGGCGCCTAAATTCCCCAGCGTCGACATCCCCGGCCTGTCGGACCTGCCGGTGGTGGGGCGGCTGCTGTTCTCGCACGACTATCTCGTTTACCTGTCGCTGATCCTGACATTCGCGGTGTGGTATGTGCTGACCCGCACCCGCGCCGGGCTGATCCTGCGCGCGGTGGGGGAAAACCACGACGCCGCCCACGCCATCGGCTACCGCGTGGCGGTGATCCGCACGGCCGCGATCATGTTCGGGGGGGCGTGCGCCGGGCTGGGCGGCGCGTATCTCAGCCTTGTCGCCACCCCGCTTTGGGTCGAGGGGATGACCGCCGGGCGCGGCTGGATCGCGCTCGCCATCGTGGTGTTCGCGGCGTGGCGGCCGGGGCGGGCGATGCTGGGGGCCTATGTGTTCGGCGGGGTCACCATCGTCCAGCTCAACCTTCAGGCGCTCGGCGTGTCGATCCAGTCGCAGTATCTGTCGATGACCCCGTATCTGGTGACGATTCTGGTGCTGGTGCTGATCTCGGCCGACCGCACGCGGGTGCGGCTGAAGGCGCCCGCCTGCCTTGGGCGGCCGTTTTTCGCCAGCGCCTGACCGATTCCGCGGCGCCACGGCGTCGCGCGCATGCGTTTGCGGCATTTTCCCGATGACGGCGCCGCTTGGCGCCGCTAGCCTGCCCTATGAACGATTTTCGGTCCGGTTCGGATCGACCTGTTAAGGAGCGCCTCCCCATGATGAACAGAAGAACCGCGTTGACGCTGATGACCACCGCCGCGACCGGGCTTGCGCTTGGCGGTCCGGCGCTGGCCGCGGACCCCAAGAAGATCGGCTTCATTTATGTCGGCCCGACCGGCGATTTCGGCTGGACGCATGAGCACGATCAGGGCCGCAAGGCCATCGAGGCCGCGTATGGCGACAAGGTCCAGACCTCGTATCTCGAGAACGTGCCCGAGGGCCCGGACGCCGAGCGCGCCCTGCGCCAGATGGCGCAGTCGGGCCATGAGCTGATTTTCACCACCTCGTTCGGGTTCATGAACCCGACCCTGAAGGTGGCCAAGATGTTCCCGAACGTGAAGTTCGAGCACGCCACCGGCTATAAGCGCGCCGAAAACCTCGCCACCTATTCGTCCCGCTTCTATGAGGGGCGGCATGTGATCGGCCTGCTCGCCGGGCGGATGACCAAGACCAACACCATCGGCTATATCGGGTCCTTCCCGATTCCCGAGGTTGTTCGTGGCATCAACGCCGCCTACCTCGCCGCGAAATCGGTCAACCCGGCGGTCAAATTCAAGATCATCTGGGTCAACACCTGGTTCGATCCGGGCAAAGAGGCAGACGCCGCCAACGCCCTGATCGAGCAGGGCTGCGACGTGCTGATGCAGCACACCGACAGCCCCGCCGCCATGACCATCGCCGAGGAAAAGGGCATCTACGCCTTCGGTCAGGCCTCGGACATGATGCAGTTCGGCCCGAACGCGCGCCTCAGCTCGATCATCGACGACTGGAGCCCGTATTACATCGAGCGCGTCGGCAAGCTGCTGGACGGGACCTGGACCAGCACCGACACTTGGGGCGGCATCGGATCCGGCATGGTCGGGATCGGCGAGTTCTCGCCTCGGATCCCCGCCGAGGTGCAGGCCGAGGCCGCGGCCGCGCGCGATGCGATCGCCGCCGGCACGCTGCACCCCTTCACCGGCCCGATCAACAAGCAGGACGGCAGCGCCTGGCTGGCGGCGGGCGAGACCGCCGATGACGGCACGTTGCTGGGCATGAACTTCTACGTCGAAGGCGTCGAGGGCGAATTGCCGAAGTGATCCAACCGCATTGCGGCTGAAAAAGGGGGCGGGTCCGGACGGGCCCGCCCTTTTGCGTTCGCGCGGCGCGGGCGCGGTCCGGCCTGAAAGCGCCGCGCGATCCCGTCCGGTCGCGCGCCTGGGCGCGGCCGTCGATGGCCCGCCCCCGGAGCCGCCCACCCCCGGAGCCGCCCGCCGCGGCCCTGCCCGGCAGGGTCGGCGCCCGCTTGACCATCTGAATTCGCCAGGCGGATTCAGGACGGCGCGTCACCCTTTTTGTCGCGGCTGCCCGGCGGGAAAGCCCTATCCACCCAACGGCGGATGCGAACGACCCGGCCCCCATCTGCCTGCACCGCCCCCAAACGGCCGTTCGGACCGATCCAGAGCGGAATCGAGACCCACTTTTCGCGGTCATTCCTGCATAGAGAGGTCACGCAAAGATGCCGCTCCACATTCACCCCCGCCTTTCTCCCGCCGCCATGGGCGCCGCTACCCCTTGCGCGGCCGGCATGGGCCTCGCAACCCCGGCGCTGGCGGTTCCGGTGTCCTTCGTCACGCAGATGCAATTCGCGCCGGACTACTGCAATTCGCTGTCGGGCGCGCCGATCCACTGCGCCGACGTCATCGAGCCGGACCATGCGATCGTGACCATGACGCTGCTGTTCGCGGCGGACATCGACGCCCCCTATGCCGACATGGAGATTAACGCCCCGGGCGGAAACTCGGCCATGGCGGTGATCTTCGCCTCGGCGATCTTCGCGCCATGGGGGAGCGACGGGCCGGGCGACCTTCAGGGGCGCTACACCGCGGCGCCGCTTTCCGGCGGGGCGGGCGGATTTGAATTGTCCTTCGCAAGCTTTCGCTCGCCTGCGGGCAATTCACCTTATATCGAGTTTGAGGAGTATCAGGATTTCTTCTCTGACCGGTATTTGACTTTGTATGTCGCCGTTCCGGCCGTGTTTGGCGCCCACTGGACCCGTGTCAGGCTCGACGCGCCGGTGGTCGCGCTTTTGAGCGTCAGCGGCGCCCGTGCCGGCGCCCGGGTCGGCGCCGATGCTCGTGGCCGCGCCGGGGGCGCTGATGCATCGCCTGCGTGGCGGCGGCGCGGCGCGACGGATCTTGGGGCGGGCATAGCTCCGGCGGCGGACCGTTAGGCCCGAAGCGGTCGCCGCCCGGACGCAGCGACCGGAGCGGCCCACAGATCGCGCCGCATCCGACAGGCGCCCGACCCTTCGGCCAAGGAGCAGGCCGGGCGCCGGCCTGCCAGACCCGCCATCGCGCCGCATCCGCATCCGCATCCGCATCCGCATCCGCATCCGCATCCGCATCCGCATCCGCATCCGCATCCGCATCCGCATCCGCATCCGCATCCGCATC
>JBLIKI010000015.1:0-28357 GCA_047636235.1 Paracoccaceae bacterium
CGGGTTCGGGACCCGCGCTGAATGGGCCCGTATATCCTGCGCCGGCTTGCGCTGATGATTCCGACCATCTTCGGGATCATGCTGATCAACTTCGCCATCATCCAGTTCGCCCCCGGCGGCCCGGTGGAGCAGATCATCTCGCAGCTGACCGACCCCGCCTCGGCCACCGACCGTTTCACCGGCGGCGCCGGTGACAGCGGGGCGACCGCGGGCGGCGGGCCGGGGGCGACCGGGGGCCAGGCGTCCTCGGAATACCGCGGCGCGCAGGGGCTGGACCCCGAATTCATCAAGGAACTCGAACGCCAGTTCGGCTTTGACAAGCCGCCGCTGGAGCGGTTCCTGACCATGCTTTGGAACTATGTCCGGTTCGATTTCGGCGAGAGCTATTTCCGCTCCGTCTCCGTGATCGATCTGGTGCTGGAGAAGATGCCGGTCTCGATCTCGCTCGGCATCTGGACCACGCTGCTCAGCTATCTGATCTCAATCCCGCTCGGGATTCGCAAGGCGGTGCGCGATGGGTCCACCTTCGACGCGGTGACATCGGGCATCATCGTGGTCGGCTATGCGATCCCGGGGTTCTTGTTCGCGGTGATGCTGCTGATCTTTTTCGCAGGCGGGTCGTACTATTCGTGGTTCCCGCTGCGCGGCCTCACGTCGGACAATTTCGACCAGCTATCGCTTGCGGGCAAGGCGCTCGACTACATGTGGCACATCGCGCTGCCGGTGTTCGCCATGGCGATCTCGGGGTTCGCGACTCTGACGCTGCTGACCAAGAACTCGTTCCTCGATGAGATCAAGAAACAATACGTCGTCACCGCCCGCGCCAAGGGCTTGCCGGAGCGCGCGGTGCTTTACGGCCATGTGTTCCGCAACGCGATGCTGATCGTGGTGGCGGGGTTTCCGGGCGCGTTCGTGTCGATCTTTTTCACCGGGTCGCTGGTGATCGAGATCGTGTTCTCCCTCGACGGCCTCGGCCTGTTGGGGTTCGAAAGCGTGGTGAACCGCGACTATCCGGTGGTGTTCGGCACTTTGTTCCTGTTCTCGTTGATGGGGCTGGTGGTGAAGCTGATCTCGGACCTGACCTATGTCTGGATCGACCCGCGCATTGACTTCGAGAGCCGCAACACATGACCCATACCGACCCCGAGGCCCCTACCGGCGCCCCCGAAGGCGCCAGCGGCGCCACCGTGACCGGCCCCGGCGCGGTGCAGACCCGCGGCACGTTCGCCCCCCCGCCGAGGCGGCGCGGATTGTTCCACCTCGATCCGCTGGGTCAGCGGCGGTGGGAAAGCTTTCGCGCCAATTCCCGCGGGTTCTGGTCGATGTGGATCTTTGGCGTCCTGTTGGTGATCGCCCTGTTCGCCGAGGTGGTGGCCAACGACAAGCCGCTGATGATCACCTATCGCGGAGAGCAGTATTTCCCGATCATGACCCTCCATCCCGAAACCACCTTCGGCGGGGATTTCGAAACCGAGGCGGATTATCGCGACGTCGCCGTGCGCTGCCTGATCGCCACCGGCGGGTCGGAGACCTGCTTTGACGCGCCCGATCAAGTGCTGGCGGACGCCGAGGCCGGAACCCTGCCCGAGGGCGGGGTTGCAGGCTCGGTCTGGTGGCCCCCCATCCCGTTCAGCTTCAACACGATCAATTACGGCGTCGCCACCGCGCCGTCGCCGCCTGACGCGACCAACTGGCTTGGCACCGACGACCAAGCCCGCGACGTGCTGGCGCGGATCATCTACGGGTTCCGCATCTCGGTGCTGTTCGGCTTTGCGCTGACGCTGCTGAGTTCCGTCATCGGCGTGCTGGCGGGCGCCGCGCAGGGTTATTTCGGCGGCTGGACCGATCTGGTGTTCCAACGGCTTGAGGAAATCTGGTCCGCGATCCCGGCGCTTTACCTGATCATGATCATCTCCGCCGTCATCACCCCGAATTTCTGGTCGATGCTGCTTCTGCTATCGCTGTTCCAATGGACCGCGCTGGTGGGGGTGGTGCGCGCCGAATTCCTGCGCGCGCGCAACTTCGAATATGTCCGCGCGGCCAAGGCGCTGGGGGTCGGGGATTGGACGATCATGTTCCGCCATCTGCTGCCGAACGCGATGGTGGCGACGCTGACGATGATGCCGTTCATCCTGACCGCCTCGATCTCGACGCTCGCGACGCTCGACTTCATCGGCTTCGGGCTGCCGCCGTCTTATCCGTCGCTGGGGGATCTGGCGCTGCAGGGCAAAAACAACCTTCAGGCGCCGTGGCTCGGCTTCGCCGCCTTCTTCACCTTCGCCATCATGTTGTCGCTTCTGGTCTTCGTGTTCGAAGCGGTGCGCGATGCCTTCGACCCCCGGAAGACCTTTCAATGAGCCTGCTTGTCGTGCGTGACCTCTCGATCGGCTTTCGCGGCCGCGGCGATGTGGTGTCGCCCGCGGTGCGCGGGGTCAGCTTTGACGTCGGCCCCGGCGAATGCGTCGCACTGGTGGGCGAATCCGGGTCCGGCAAGTCGGTCACCGCGCTGTCGACGGTGGGGCTGCTGGCGTCCTCGGCGGTGGTCGGCGGATCGGCCACCTTCAACGGGACCGAGATGATCAACGCGCCTGAGCGCGATCTGCGCAAGGTCCGCGGCAACGACATCAGCTTCATTTTCCAAGAGCCGATGACGTCCCTCAACCCGCTCCACCCCATCGAAAAGCAGCTCGGGGAAAGCCTTGCGCTCCATGCCGGGCTGACCGGGGACGCGGCGCGGGCGCGCACCCTCGATCTGCTGCGCAAAGTCGGGATTCGCGATCCTGAAACGCGGCTGGCGGACTATCCGCACCAACTGTCGGGCGGCCAGCGCCAGCGGGTGATGATCGCCATGGCGCTCGCCAACGGTCCGAAGCTGTTGGTGGCGGATGAACCGACAACCGCGCTAGACGTCACCATCCAAGCGCAGATCCTTGACCTGCTGAAGCAATTGCAGCGCGACGAAGGTCTGTCGATGCTGTTCATCACCCATGATCTCGGCATCGTGCGGCGCATCGCGGACCGCACCTGCGTCATGCAAGGCGGCGAGATCGTGGAGCAGAACGAGACCCGCGCGCTTTTCGCCAACCCGCAGCACCCCTACACCCGCAAGCTGCTGGGGGCCGAGCCATCCGGCGCCCCCGCCGCCCCGCCCCCGGGCGGCGAAGTGGTCGCCCATGCGGAAAGCCTGCGCGTCTGGTTCCCGATCAAACGCGGGTTCCTCAAGCGCACCGTCGGCCACATCAAGGCGGTGAACGGCGCCAATTTCACCCTGCGCGAGGGCGAGACGCTGGGCATCGTCGGCGAATCCGGCTCTGGCAAGACCACGCTTGCGCTCGGGCTGCTGCGGCTGATCCGGTCCGAGGGCAAGATCTCCGTCCTCGGCCACGACGTGCAGGGATGGAACGCGAAACAGATGCGCCCGCTTCGGCGCGGCATGCAGGTGGTGTTCCAGGACCCCTATGGTTCGCTCTCGCCGCGCATGACGATCGAGCGGATCGTGGCCGAGGGCCTCGAGGTTCACGGCATCGCCGACGGCCGCCAGCGCCGCGACGTGGTGGCCGAGGCGTTGATCGAGGTCGGCCTGACCCCCGACATGATGGACCGCTACCCCCACGAATTCTCCGGCGGCCAGCGCCAGCGCATCGCCATCGCGCGGGCCATCGTGCTGCGCCCGCGATTGCTGGTCTTGGATGAGCCGACATCGGCCCTCGACATGACCGTGCAGGTCCAGATCGTCGATCTGCTGCGCGACCTGCAGGCGCGGCGCAAGCTGGCCTATCTGTTCATCAGCCACGATCTGAAGGTGGTGCGCGCGCTCAGCCACAAGATCCTGGTGATGAAGGAAGGCGACGTGGTGGAAAGCGGCGACGCGGCGCAAGTGTTCGGCGCCCCGCGCCACCCCTACACCCGCGAATTGCTGGCCGCGGCGCTCGGGGATCTCGCCCCGGCTTGATCCGGCGCGATCCGGGTATGCTCGGTGATCATGCGGTAATCCTTGCGCGGGCCGCGCACCCGCCAGACCAGCGTCCAGCGGTCGGGCCCTTGGAACGTGTACGCACCGTCATAGCGGTCGGGGGCGCAGTCATGGCTTGCCAACGCCTCGCCCACCCTCGGCAGCGCAACCCGGTGAAACGGGCGGCCATCCTGATAGGCCACGTCCAGCAGGTCGGGCGCAATCAGCCGCCACAGATAGACCCGGCTCGCGGCGCTGACATGGGCGCCGAGGCGCAACGTCCCGGCCTCGCGCCACATCAGCGTGGGGGCCGCGGGGACGGCTTCGTCGACGCCGGATAAGGGGGGCTCGATGCCCCCCGAGGCCGGGCCTGGCGCCGCAACCGGGCCAAGCGTCGCCTCTCCGTCGAACCCCGCCTCGGTCCCGGCGCGGAAATCCTCGATCCGCCGGACCAGCCGCCAGCGCCCGATCAGCGCCAACCCCGGATGCTCGCCTTCCCCTGCGGCGCGGCGTTTCGTTGCATGTTCCATCCCGCACAGCTACACCCGCGCCCGACCCACATCAATCGCGCCGCGCCCCCGCGCGCGCTCAAAGCTCGGAGGCCGCGCCCATGATCCCCCGCTATTCCCGCCCCCAGATGGTCGACATCTGGTCGCCCCAGTCGAAATTCCGCATTTGGTTTGAGATCGAGGCCCATGCCTGCGACGCGCAGGCTGAGCTTGGGGTGATCCCCAAAGCCTCCGCAGTCCAGGTCTGGACCGCCAAGGACGCGGTGTTCGACGTGGACCGGATCGACGAGATCGAGCGGGAGGTTAAGCACGACGTCATCGCTTTTCTGACCCACCTGTCGGAGATCGTCGGCCCCGAGGCGCGGTTCGTGCATCAGGGCATGACGTCGTCGGACGTGCTCGACACCTGCTTCAACGTCCAGCTGGTCCGCGCCACCGATCTGTTGATCGAGGATGTCGACGCCCTGCTCGCCGCCATCAAGCGCCGCGCGTTCGAGCATAAGGACACCGTCTGCATCGGCCGGTCCCACGGCATCCATGCCGAACCGGTGACTTTCGGGCTGAAGCTGGCGCAGGCCTATGCCGAGATGGTGCGCAACCGCGCCCGCCTCGTGGTCGCGCGCGAGGAAGTCGCCACCTGCGCGATCTCGGGCGCGGTCGGCACCTTCGCCAACATCGACCCCTATGTCGAAGAGCACGTCGCCAAAATGATGGGCCTGACGCCGGAGCCGGTGTCGACCCAAGTCATCCCCCGCGACCGCCACGCGGCGTTCTTCGCCGCCCTCGGCGTGGTCGGGTCCTCGATCGAGCGGATCGCCACGGAAATCCGCCACTTGCAGCGCACCGAAGTGCTGGAGGTTGAGGAATTCTTCTCGCCCGGCCAGAAGGGCTCCTCCGCGATGCCCCACAAACGCAACCCGGTGCTGACCGAGAACTTGACCGGCCTCGCGCGCCTTGTCCGCATGGCCGTCGTCCCGGCGATGGAGAACGTGGCGCTTTGGCATGAGCGTGACATCTCGCATAGCTCGGTCGAGCGGAACATCGGCCCCGACACCACCGTCACCCTCGATTTCGCGCTGTCACGGCTGACCGGCGTGATCGACAAGCTGGTGGTCTATCCGCAGAACATGCTGCGCAACCTCAACCAATTCCGCGGGCTGGTGCATTCCCAGCGCGTGATGCTGGCGCTGACCCAAAAGGGCGCAAGCCGCGAGGACAGCTATCGCCTCGTTCAGCGCAACGCCATGAAGGTGTGGGAGCAAGGCGCCGACTTCCTCGATGAGCTGAAGGCCGACCCCGAAGTGGTCGCGTTCCTGAGCGTGCCGGAGCTGGAGGAGAAATTCGACCTCGGCTATCACACCAAGCGCGTCGACGTGATCTTTGACCGAGTGTTCGGCGAGCACTGATCCCCGGCGACATGCAACAAAAAAGCCCCGGTGCGATCGCTCGCGCCGGGGCTTTTTCATGGGCGTGGGGCGGATCAGCCTTTGCAGCGCACGGCGACGCCGATCAAGCGCGGCGCGTCCCAGAGCCCCCGCGCGGCGGCCGGCAGCGGCTGGCGAGGGACTGCGACGCATCGGTCGCGCACTCGGAAACCGACCGCGCTGGCATAGCCGCTGAGGTCAAGCGCGGCTGAAGCCGCCATATCGACATATGCACCAATCTGCTTGACCGAAAAAATTGCCACGGCGCTTGCCGGCACGGCGCAAAAAACGGCTGCACCAGCGGCGATAGTGGAAACCAATCTCATCACGGATGCTCCCCTATCATCGGATTGCGGTGACAAATTTAGCAAATTTGAACGTATTTTCATGCCATTACGCCAAGACGGCTTTCAACAATGATCCACCCCGTTGAAGGATCGCGACGCCCACCGCGCGCCCCTCGGCCCGCCGCGCCCCGTTGACGGCGGCGTGATCCGCCCCATTTTCTTTCCATGGCCGCACCGCTGGCGGATGGGAGAGCGAGCATGATCGATCGACGACACCTGATGCGCCTTGCGGCCTTCGCCGCCATGGCCCCCGCGATGGCGCACGCGGCGAACACCAAAGGCTCGGCGTTCGATTTCAGCTTTGAGACGCTGGAGCGTCGCGGCGGCCTGCTACCACTGGCCGAGTTCCAAGGCAGCCCGACGCTGGTTGTCAACACCGCGTCGAAATGCGGCTTCACCCCGCAATATGAGGGGCTGCAGGCGCTGTGGTCGACCTATAAGGACCGCGGGCTGACCGTGATCGGCGCCCCGTCCCGGGATTTCGGCGGGCAGGAGTTCACCGACGAGGCGAAAATCGCGGATTTCTGCGCCACGACCTATGCGGTGGACTTTCCGCTGACCGAACTGGTCAAGGTCAAAGGCCCCGACGCCCACCCGTTCTATCGCTGGGCCCGCAGCCAAGCCGAGGCGCAGAAGCTGCCGACCCCGCGCTGGAACTTCCACAAATACCTGATCGGCCCCGACGGCGCGCTGGCAGGCGCTTGGAGCACTCAGATCACCCCGCAAGATCCGCGTATTCTGGCGGCGATCGAGGCGCTGGTCCCCGCCAAGGACTGAACGACAGAAGCGGCGGCCCCTGAAATGAGGAGCCGCGCGCAACCGGGTCGGTTTGGTTTTTTGGAGCGGGCGATCGGGTTCGAACCGACGACATTCAGCTTGGGAAGCTGACGTTCTACCACTGAACTACGCCCGCGTTGAAGCCGTTGGTATTCTGGCCCGCGAGGCAGGTCAAGGCCATTCGCGCGGTTTGCGGCGGCGCTCTCGTGCGATAACGATACCGGCGCCGGGCGCCGCGCGCATTGACGCCGCCCGCGCGGATTGGGACAACCCCTGTCAGTTCCGCAAAGTCTTGAGGTGCGTATGAACCATCACGTCCCGACCGCTCCGCCCCCGGCGGCGCGCGCCAAGTTCACCGACCCCGACGTGACCGCCAAAGGCGAGCCGCGGGCCAGCGTGCCCCTGACCGGGCTCGAGACGCTGTGGTTCAACACCGGGACGCTGTGCAACATCGAATGTCTGCGCTGCTATATCGAAAGCTCTCCGACCAACGACCAGCTGGTGTATCTGAGCGCCGATGAGGTGGCGCGCTATCTCGACGAAGCCGCCGCCTTGGGCGCCCCGTTGCGCGAGGTCGGATTCACCGGCGGCGAGCCGTTCCTGAACCCCGAGATGATCGCCATGGCCGAGGCGGCGCTGTCGCGCGGCCTGTCGGTGCTGATCCTGACCAACGCGATGCGCCCGATGATGCGCAAGCGAGTGCAGGCCGGGCTGACGGACCTGATCGCGCGGCACGCAGATCGGCTGACGCTGCGGATCAGCCTCGACCACCACGCGGCGCCCCACCATGATGAGGAACGGGGAGCGGGCGCCTTTGACGTGAGCCTCGACGGGATGCGCTGGCTGCGCGATCAGGGCGCGCGGATGGCGGTGGCCGGGCGCACCATCTGGGGCGAGACCGAGGCCGACTCCCGCGCCGGTTACGCCGCCCTATTTGCGGCGGAGCGGATCGCGATCGACGCGGGCGATCCCGCCGTCACCGTGCTGTTCCCCGAAATGGACGACCGTGCCGAACCGCCGGAGATAACCACCGCCTGTTGGGATATATTGGGCAAATCGCCTGGCGATGTGATGTGCGCCACCTCGCGCATGGTGGTGAAACGGAAGGGCGCGGACGGCCCCTCGGTCGCCGCGTGCACGCTGCTGCCCTATGCGCCGGAGTTCGACCTCGGCCCCACGTTGGAGGAGGCGTCACGCCCCGTGAAGCTGAACCACCGCCATTGCGCCACGTTCTGCGTGCTGGGCGGGGGAAGCTGCTCGGGCTGAGAGGATCGCCTCCGGCCCGAGCGCCCCGCGGTCAAGCCTTGCGGCGCAACCGCAGCAGGCCCAGCACCGCCAGCCCGCCCGCCAGAAGCGGCAGCGCGGCAGGGACCGGGACGGGTGCGACGAAATCCGAGAACCCTTGGCGGCCATAGAACGACATATGGCTGATGTCCTGCGCACCGCCGCCACCATTCAAGAAGATCGTGGTATAGTCACCGGATTCCGACGAGCCGATGATGTCGGTCACGAGGAAGCCAACATAGACTTGGGGGGATGCCCCCTTGAGGACCACCATGATGTCACTGAGAAGCGGCGTCCGCGCCGCTTCTGCGACCGTGAACGTGCCTGATTGCGCCGTGCTTCCAGCGGAGAAGCTGATCAGATCGCTATAGTTCCCCCCCACGGGAGCGGCGGTATCGGTCTCAACAGAGATCCCGCCAGTTCCGAATGCGAACTGGGTCAGCAGCGACCACGGGGTTAAGCCGAGGCCGAACAGGAAGTCTTCATTCACTTGCACTGTCGGGGACAGGAAATCGTTATTGGTGGATCCGGCTTCGCACTGCTTGAAGCCACCAAACAAAGAGAATCCGTTCACGTCTCCGGATTCTTGATCAGTGGTGCAAGGAGCCGCTTGGGCAGAGCCCGAAGCCAACGAGACACATGTCATCGATACGGCAAAAACTGCCGCTTTCAAGAATTTTTCCATTGTTTTGATCTCGCGATGAAGGATTAGGCATAAAAAACGCGTCGGTCACAGCCGACTTTGCCCTCAACAACTACGCTGATTAATAATCAGGCACATCGCGACGAAATGCAAATGTTAATTTTTGGTTCGATCTCTGTCAAAAGCGATCATCGCCGCGCGGCCAGCCCCTCGGCCAGCACCATCCGCACCGCCGACAGATCGGCGTCGCGGGTCACGAACGCCTCGCCGATCCCATGTGCGAGGATGAAGGTCAGACGCCCGGCTTGGACCTTTTTGTCCTGCGCCATCAGGTCGATCAGCCCGTCGACGTCCGGCAGATCGCCGGGGATCTCGGCCAACGAGGACCGCATCCCCATGGCGCGCAGATGGGCGGCGACGCGGGACGGATCCTCTTGACTGCACAGCCCCATGCGGGCGGAGACGTCGAAGGCCAGCTGACAGCCGATCGACACGCCCTCGCCATGGGTCAGGCGGTCGCAATACCCGGTGGCCGATTCCAGCGCGTGGCCGAAGGTGTGGCCGAGGTTCAACAGCGCGCGCTCGCCCTGCTCGGTCTCATCGCGCGCGACTATGCCGGCCTTCATCTCCACACACCGGCGCACGGCGTAGAGGCGCGCCGCCGGGTCGCCGGCTTTCAGCGCCGGACCGTTGACCTCCAGCCAGGCGAAGAAATCTGCATCGCCGAGCAGGCCATACTTCACCACCTCGCCATAGCCCGACAGAAACTGCCGCGGCGTGAGCGACGACAGCACGTCGGTGTCCGCCAGCACCAGCCGCGGCTGGTGGAACGCGCCGATCAGGTTCTTGCCCTGGGATGCGTTCACCCCGGTCTTACCCCCCACAGAACTGTCAACCTGCGCCAAAAGCGAGGTCGGGATCTGCACGAACCCCACGCCGCGCCGCAAGATCGACGCCGCAAAACCCGCCAGATCGCCGATCACCCCGCCGCCGAAGGCGATGATCAGGTCGTTCCGCTCCACCTTGCGCTCCAGCAGCCATTCGACGGTGGCGGTCAGGTCGACCATGTTCTTGGTGCCCTCGCCCGCGGACAGGGTCAGCGCCGCCGACACGATGCCCGCCGCCGCCAGCCCGCCCGTTAGCGCGCCGAGATGTGCGGCGGCGACGTTCTCATCGGTGACGATGCAGATCTGCGGGCGGCGCAGCAGCGGCGCGATCAGCGCCCCGGCTTCGGCCAGCAATCCCTGCCCGATCTCGATGCCGTAAGACCGCGCGCCAAGCGCAACATCGACATGGGCGCGCAGCGGGGCGGAGGCGGGGGTGTCGGCGGTCATGGGATTCTCCCGTAAGGTCAGGCGAAGCAGCCGCTCACGCCGCTCAGCGCGTTGAGCACGCGCAGCACCACGTCTTCGTGGCGGTCCTCGCGGCGGCTGTCGACGGTCAGGCGGGCCTCGGCATAGATCGGATGGCGGACCTCTATCAGCCCCGCCAGAATCGCCCGCGGATCGCCGCGTTGCAGAATCGGGCGGTTGGACCGGCGCGAGGTCCGCTCCAACAACGTATCCAGATCGGCGCGCAGCCAGATGGAAATCGCCCGCTTAGCGATCAGCTCGCGCGTCGCGGCGGTCATGAAGGCGCCGCCGCCGGTGGCGATGATCCGGGGGCCTTCGTCGATCAGGCGGGCGATCACGCGGCGCTCGCCCTCGCGGAACGCAGGCTCGCCAAGGGTGGCGAAAATTTCCGGCACGGTCATTTGGGCGGCGATCTCGACCTCTTCGTCGCTGTCGACGAAGGGGGCGTGCAGGGTTTCGGCCAGCTTGCGGCCCACGGTGGTCTTGCCCACCCCCATCAGCCCCACCAGCACCACCGGGCGCAACAGGCGACGGGTCGGCAGCGCCGACAGGTCAGGCGCGATGCCAGCTGGAATGCCGGATGGGATATTGGGCGCGATGCCCGGCGTGGCGGCGATCGCGGCGTCGGCCTGCGGGTCCGGTCGGTCTGCGTTCATGGTCCCCCGCGCCTCCCCCGCGCCGTTTTCAAATGGTGCGCCTGCGGCCCGATGCCAGCTCGGCCATCCCGCGTTGCAGCGAAGCGCCGGTCCCGGTATCGTGCCCGCGACCCCGGCAATCCCGGCATGGGATCGGCGCGACGCATCCTCGCGCCACTCGTTACACCAGGCGGAAGCGGGGCGCCAAGACCGCGCGCAGGCGCGAGGAGCCGAAGCGATATGGGCCGCCTTCTTAAATACCTTCTCTATCTTGTGATTCTGGCCGCGGTGGCGGTGGCGATCTATGCCGCCGTGGCCGATCTGCCACCCCCGCAAACCCCGATGGAGGCCGTGGCCCCCGACGTCACCGAGGACTGAGCGCAGGCCATGAGCGCGGGCAAGATCGACGCCTTTTTGGAATCGATGGCGGCTGAGCGCGGGGCCGCGCGCAACACCCTGCTGGCTTATCGCCGCGATCTGGAGGATTTCGTCGCCCATGCCGGGCACGATTTCGCCAATGTCGACCGCGCGGGCATTGAGCGCTATCTGAGCGCGCTTGACGATGCGGGCCTGTCGCGCGCCACCCGCGCGCGGCGGCTGTCGGCGCTGCGGCAGTTCTTTGCGTTCCAAGTGTCCGAGGATTGGCGCGCCGACAACCCCGCCGACCGGCTGCGCGGCCCCGCCCCGTCGCGCCCCCTGCCCCGGCCGCTGAGCGAGGCGGATGTGTCGCGCCTGCTGGCCGCCGCCGCCCCGCCGAAGGGCGCGCCCCCCGCGGCCTTGCGCCGCGCCTGCCTGGTGCAGCTGCTATACGCAGGCGGGCTGCGGGTGTCGGAGCTGACCGATCTGCCGGTCGCCGCCGTGCGCGGCGATCCACGCATGGCGATGGTGCGCGGCAAGGGCGGCAAGGACCGCATGGCCCCGCTGTCGCCCCCTGCGCGCGACGCTTTGGCGTTGTGGCTGCCCGCCCGCGACAGGGCCGACGCGGGGGCGGTAAAGGCGGGGGCGCGCCCGTCACCGTGGCTGTTCCCGTCCCGCGGCGCCGGGGGGCGGCTGACCCGGGCCCGGATATTCCAATTGCTCAAGGAACTGGCGGTGGCGGCAGGGCTCGACCCGGCATCGGTGTCGCCCCATGCGCTGCGCCATGCGTTTGCGACCCATCTGCTGGCCAATGGCGCGGACCTTCGGACCATTCAGGCGCTGCTCGGCCATGCGGACCTCGCCACCACCGAGATCTACGCCCATGTGCTGGACGCCCGGCTGCGCGATCTGGTGCTGGTCCATCACCCGTTGGCGAAAAAGAGCTGAGCGGCCCCCGCCGCATCCGGCGACAGCATCAGGCTCAGCGTCAACGTTGCAGCCCGCGCCGCGGCCTGCACGCTGCGCCGCCGCGCCGCCGCATGGGCGCGGCGCGCGCGCTCCGATAACGGATTGCTCCATCGGATCGTGGCGAAGCCTTGGGGGGCGGCAAGGGAAATCGGGCTGGCGGAGTGGCTGGTCATGGCGGCGTTCCTAGGGTCAAGGACCGGGCCGCGCCGCCATGGGGTCAGGGCGGGGGCCGCCGGTCGGCGACCCCTTTTGAATGCCAAGATTAGGTGAACAAAGTCTGAATCCGCCGATCATCTTGACCGAAGCGAAAAGTCACGCGCGCACCGATTCCGCACGCTCAAGCTGCTCTTGCGCCGTGACCCACATCGATTCGGCTCGGGTCAGCCCCGTCATCACTTCGCGGCGCTTGACCTGCAGCTTCTCGACCATCGTGCCGTCGAACCCGTCATAAAGCGCCGGATCCGCCAGCCGCGCGTCGATCTTGACGCGCATGTCCTCAAGCTTGGCGAGCAGCGCCTCGCATTTCACCACTTCGGAGCGCATCCGCTCGACCGCCTTGCGCTCATCGACCGGGGACCGCTTGGGGGCCGCTTTCGGGGCGCCCGCGGCCTTGCTTTCGCTCCGGGCCTCCGCCGCGCGTCCGCCGCCGCCCTTCTTGCCGAGCAGCAGCTTGCGGTAATCCTCCATGTCGCCGTCGAATTCCGAGACGGCGCCACCTTGGACCAGCCACAGCCGGTCCGCGACGCTTTCGACCAAGTGCGGGTCGTGCGAGACGAGAATCACCGCGCCCTCATAGGCCGCCAGCGCCTGCGCCAGCGCCTCGCGCGATTCGATATCGAGGTGGTTGGTCGGCTCATCCAGCACCAGCACATGCGGGGCGTCGAGCGCGCAGAGCGCCATGCACAGCCGCGCCTTCTGCCCGCCCGACAGGCGCGACACCTCGGACGCCGCGATCGCCTCGCCGATCCCGGCTTGCGCGAGGCGCGAGCGGATCTTGGCGGGGGTTTCCAGCGGGCGGCGCGCCTGGATGTGCTGGATCGGGGTGTCGCCCTCGGTCAGCTCATCAAGCTGATGCTGGGCGAAATAGCCGACCTTCATCTTGCCGGAATGGCGGAAGGTGCCTTCCATGGTCTTCAGGCGTCCGGCGATCAGTTTCGACAGCGTCGACTTGCCCTGCCCGTTGGCGCCGAGCAGCGCGATCCGGTCGTCCTGATCGATCCGCAGGTTGAGGTTGCGCAGCACCGGCTTGCCATCATAGCCGATCGACGCGCTCTCCATCACCATCAGCGGGGGCGCGAGCGCGTCCGGCGTGGGGAAGTTGAAGCCCGCCACCCCGGTCTCCAGAATCGAGGCGATCGGCTGCATCCGCTCCAGCATCTTCAGCCGTGCCTGCGCCTGACGGGCTTTCGACGCCTTGGCGCGGAACCGATCGACGAAGCTTTGAATATGCGCGCGTTCATTGTCGCGCTTGCGCGACGCGCTGTTGACCTGATCGATCTTGGCGCGGCGCTCGTCCTCGAACTTGTCGTATTTCACGTTGTAATACGTGAGCTCTTTGTTCTCGAGGTGCAGAATCCCGTCCACGGCCCGGTTCAGCAGGTCGCGGTCATGCGAAATCACCAGCGTGGTCGCGGGATAGGTGGCGAGGAAATTCTCAAGCCACACCGCGCCTTCGAGGTCGAGATAGTTGGTCGGCTCATCCAAGAGCAGCAGATCGGGGCGCGAGAACAGCACCCCCGCCAGCGCGACACGCATCCGCCAGCCGCCGGAATATTCCGACGCCGGTCGGCCCTGCGCCACGGTGTCAAAGCCAAGCCCGGCGAGGATCGAGGACGCTCGCGCCTCGGCGCTGTGGGCGTCGATGTCTTGCAGGCGCATCTGGATCTCGGCGATGCGGTGCGGGTCCTCGGTGTGCTCGGCCATCAAGGCCGCGCGTTCGAGGTCCATCCCGAGCACGATTTCCAGCAGCGTTTCCTCGGTGGCGGGGGCTTCTTGCTCCACGCCGCCGATACGGAATGATTTGGGGATTTCAATCTCGCCCGAATCAAGCTGAAGCTGTCCGCGAATCAAGCGGAACAACGTGGTTTTTCCGGCGCCGTTACGTCCGACCACCCCCACCGTTTTCCCTTGCGGAATGGTTGCGGAGGCGTTCTGAAGCAGCGAACGACCGGCGAGCGTGAAACTGAGATTTCTAATGGCGAGCATGGCGCGGTTCATACCGCGCTGCGGCGAGAATGGAAAGCGGCGGTTCGGGGGCGCGGCGTCGCGCCCCCGCTATCAGGGATTCAGGGCGCGGCGCCGCGCCCCCTCATGGCAGGTCGGGGGCCTCAGCCGTCCGACAGCTCCGCCAAAATCTCCACCGCGCGGTCGGCGCGGATCACCCGTTCGGTCACCATCTGCGCCGCCACCCGGTCGACCATCGCGCCCGAGGCCCCCGCCGACACCGCAAGGTTGCGCGCGTGCAAACCCATATGGCCGCGCTGGATGCCCTCGGTCGCCAGCGCCAGCATGGCTGAGAAGTTTTGCACCAGCCCCACCGCCGCCATCACCCGGCCCAGCCGGTCGGCGCCGGTCGCGCCCATGATCTGCAGCGCCAATTTCGCAGTCGGGTGCGCCTTTGTGGCGCCGCCGACCACGCCCACCGGCATCGGCAATTCGATCACGCCCGACAGATCGCCATCCGCCGTCGCCTCATAGCGGCTGAGCGCGGTGTAGCGCCCGCTGCGGGCCGCAAAGGCATGCGCGCCCGCTTCCAACGCGCGCGTGTCGTTGCCGGTGGCCAGCCCGACCGCCGAGATGCCGTTCATGATGCCCTTGTTGTGAGTCGCGGCGCGATACGGGTCGGCATAGGCGAAGGCGCCCGCCGCGATCACTCCGTCGCGCGCCGCAGCCCCGCCGATCATGTCGAGCGGCCAGACCGCCCGCGCCCGCACCACCCGGCGATCCGCGAGGTTCGACAGGATGCGCAGCCCCGCCACGCCGCCGGTCCATTGCGCGAGATGCGGGGCCACCGCCTCCGCCATCGTGTTGACCGCATTGGCGCCCATCGCGTCGCGCACGTCCACGATCAGGTGGACCACCAGCATCGGGGGGGCAAGCGGCCCGGCGTCGACCACCCGCGCCTCCAAGCTTCGAAAACCCCCGCCGAGGCTGACCAGCACAGGATCGCAGCCGTCGCAGATCGCCTTGATTGCTTCGGTCTTCTCCATCGCCCGCGCCCGCGCGCCGACCGGATCGACCAGCCCGGTGATCTGCACCTGCGCGATCATGCACGGCGCGTCGGCGGACGTGAACACACCCCCCGCGGGCAGGCAGCGCCGCGCGCCATTGCACACGGCGGCGACCACGGACGCTTCCTCGGTCGCCATCGGGACCAGCGCGGGGATGCCGTCGACCATCAGGTTGGTGGCGACGCCGAACGGGATGGTCATGGCGCCGATCACGTTCTCGGCCATGTGGTCCATCAGATCGGCGTGGGGGGCGCTGGCGGCCTCGAACGCCGCCACCGCCGCCGGGTCCAGCCCGCGAACATGGGCGACCATCGCAAGGCGTTCGGCTCGCGTCAGCTTATGAAAGCCCGGGATGCGAGATCCGGCGGGGTCGTCGTTGGAAATCATGGCGCTGTCCTCCGTGCGCGTCGCCCCGTTGGCCGGGCGGTTCGGCGGCATCGTGGCGCCTGCGACGCGCCGCGCCAAGGGGGGGCGTGCGGCCCCCTTTCCCGCGCGGGCCTCATGGTGCATAACCCGCCCCGACCCATGCGCGATAAGGACCGATCCCATGCACGACATCCGCCAGATCCGCGAGAACCCCGCCGCGTTCGACGCCGCTCTGTCCCGGCGCGGGCTGTCGGGGGTGGCCGATCAGGCGCTCGCCATCGACGAGGCGCGCCGTGCAGGCATCAAGGCCGCCGAGGACGCGCTGGCGGACCGCAACGCCGCCAGCAAGCAGGTCGGCGCCGCCAAGGCCCGCGGCGACGACGCGGAATTCGAACGGCTTCGAGCGCTGGTCGCCGACAAAAAGGTCGAGATCGCCGGTCTGGAAGAAGACGCCAAGGCCCGCGACGCCGCTCTGACCGATCTGCTGATGACCATCCCGAACCTGCCGCACCCATCGGTGCCCGCCGGCAAGGATGAGGCGGACAATATCGAGCTGTCGCGTTGGGGGACCCCGCGCGCCTTTGATTTCGCCCCCCGCCAGCACTATGAGCTTGGCGAGGCGATGGGCCAGCTTGATTTCGAGGCCGCCGCCAAGCTGTCGGGCGCGCGCTTCATGGTGATGTCCGGCGCGCTGATCCGCCTGCACCGCGCGCTGGCGCAGTTCATGGTCGACACTCATGTCGATGAGAACGGGTTGACCGAGACCTGGACCCCGGTGCTGGTGCGCGACGAAGCGATGCTCGGCACCGGCCAGCTGCCGAAGTTCGCCGAGGACAGCTATCGAACCACCAATGGCTGGTGGCTGATCCCGACCGCCGAAGTGACGCTGACCAATCTGGTGGCGGGCGCGGTGATGGACGCCTCCGCCCTGCCCCGGCGCATGGTGGCGTGGACGCAGTGCTTTAGGTCTGAGGCCGGATCGGCGGGCCGCGACACCCGCGGCATCCTGCGCCAGCACCAGTTTGAGAAGGTCGAGATGGTGTCAATCGTCCTGCCTGAGAACGGCGAGGCGGAGCTGGAGCGGATGACCCGCTGCGCCGAAGGCATCCTCGAGGCGCTGGAACTGCCCTATCGCCGCATGCTGCTGTGCGGCGGCGACATGGGCTTTAGCGCGGTGCGCACCCATGATCTGGAGGTCTGGCTGCCCGGTCAGGAAACCTATCGGGAGATCAGCTCGATCTCCCTCTGCGGTGACTTCCAGGCCCGGCGCATGAACGCCCGCGTGCGGCGCGAGGCCGAAGGAAAGCCCGAATTCGTCGCCACCCTCAACGGCTCGGGCCTTGCGGTCGGGCGCTGCCTGATCGCAGTGATGGAGAACGGGCAGCAAGAGGACGGCTCGATCGCCATCCCGGCCGTGCTGCGCCCCTATCTAAAGGGCGCGAGCGCGATCAGCGCGAGCGGCACGCTGGTCTGACAAGCGCCCTGAGCGCCTGAGGCGCGACGACGCCCCCCCTGAGCGCCTGAGGCGCGACGCCGCCGCCCCATCACGGGCGGCGGCGATACCGACGGATAGGACCGCCATCCGCCCAAGCGCCGCGGCTCCCCCTCCGGCCGCTTCGAATTTTACGCAAATTGCGACAGACATCCCCTGCGCCGAACGTTCGGCCCGAAAGCAGGGGATGCGAGCATGAGCATGTCCCTCGGCGCCACCGCCCTCGCCCCGATGGTTCCGCCCTCCCCGCCGCCCAGCCACGATCAGCGCATCGCCGCCGCGGGCGGCGTCATCGGCCCCGCCAGCACGCCCGGAGAGCGGATGGCCGCGACCCTCAAGGTCGAAAACCCCAAACACGCGGTGCGCGTGATCGATGAACGCTTTTTGCGCGCGATGCTCGAAAGCAACGACCTCGCCGTCCGAAACCCCGTTACCGGCGCCCCGCGGTCGGCCACCACCGTCGAGAACCGTCCCACCGGGCGAAAAGACGGCCCCGACGGCCTCGCCGAATTCCGCGGCTTCGAGCTGCAGCGCGACCAGCAGCAGCGCGGCGATCAGCTGCGCTGGCAACGCGGGGCCGAAACCCGCGCCATCGCGGGCGGACCGGTCGCCGCCGGATTCGACATGCGCGCCTGAAGCCGCGCGCGCCGCCCTGCCCCATGGACGCCGCCCCCCCGCTCCGCTAGACCGCCAAGGGACCCTGATGAACCCAGAGATGGTTATACCTTAGACGGAGCGAGCAATGCGCATTCTGATCACCAACGACGACGGCATCACAGCGCCCGGCTTGAAAGCCGCCGAGGATATCGCGCTCGAACTCGCGGGTCCCGATGGCGAAGTCTGGGTGGTGGCGCCCGAATCAGAGCAGTCCGGCGTGTCGCACTGCATCAGCTACACCAAGCCGATGCGGCTGAACCAGCTAGGCCCGCGGCGGTTCGCGGTGGATGGATCGCCGGCCGATTGCGTGATCTGCGCGCTCAAACACATCATGCTCGACGCGGCCCCGGACCTGATCCTGTCAGGGGTCAACCGCGGTCATAACGTGGCCGAGGACATCGTCTATTCCGGCACCGTCGGCGGGGCGATGGAGGGCGCTTTGCACCGCACCCCCTCGATCGCGCTAAGTCAGTATTACGGGCAGGAAAACCTCGGCCTCGACGACAGCTTCGAGGCGGCGCGCCGCCATGGCGCGGACGCGGTGCGCAAAGTGCTCGACCTTGGCTTCGGCCAGACGTCCGAGCCGTATATGCTGTTTTGGAACATCAACTTCCCACCGATCCCAGGGGATCAGGTGCGCGGCGTGAAAGCCGCGACGCAGGGGCGCCGCCGCGACGGCGCGTTCAACATCCGCCAGGACGTGGCGCCGAACGGGCGGACCTATTTCTGGCTCGCCCATGGCCGCGGCAACATCGAAAGCGCGCCGGGCACCGACGCGCGCGAGGCCTCCGAGGGCTGGGTCACCGTCACGCCCCTGCGCGCCGACCTGACCGCGGTGGCGGATCTGGAACGCGCGGCGGCGAAACTGGGCTGACCGCCCCCAAGCCGCGGCGTCGCCCGCCAAGCCGCGGCACCACCGATTCGCCGCGGCGTTGCCCATTCGCCGCGCCCAAGCCTTTGAGCGCGCGCGGAACCGGTCCCGCCGCGGCGCCCGCTTGTGACCGCGCGCGCGGGGCGCATAGTGTCGTCCAGCGCGCCCCGCCGCGCCCCCCGCCGCACCGCCCATGCCCGCCCCCGCCCGCCCCGCCCTGGCGCGCGACCATGCCCGACCCGAGGCGCCCATGATCGACGACCACGCCCGCGACACCGACGACGCGCCCCAGCCGCCCCCGACCGAGGCCGAGGCGCGGATGCAGATCGTGTTCGCCCTGCGCTCGCACGGGGTGAACGACCCGCGCGTGCTCGCCGCCGTCGAAGCGACCCCGCGCGGCCTGTTCGTCGACCGCGCCTTTCGCGCCCGCGCGCACGAAGACACCGCCCTGCCGATCGCCTGCGGGCAGACCATTTCCGCACCGTCGGTGGTGGGGATGATGACTCAGGCGCTGAACGTCACCTCGCGCTGCAAGGTGCTGGAGGTCGGCTGCGGGTCTGGCTATCAGACTGCGATTCTGGCGCGGCTGGCGCGGCGGGTCTATTCGGTGGAGCGGCACCGCCCGCTGGCCCGCGCCGCCCGCGCGTTGATCGAGCGAGAGTTCGACCTGCCCAACGTCACGATCATGGCCTCGGACGGCGCGCTCGGCCTGCCCGATCAGGCGCCGTTCGACCGGATCTTGCTGGCGGCCGCGGCCGAGGACGTGCCGCGTCTGCTGCTCGACCAGCTGCGGATCGGCGGGATCATGGTGCTGCCGGTCGGCCAGTCGGACGACATCCAACAGCTGATCCGTATCGAAAAGACCGACCAAGGCCCGATATATTCGGAACTTTCGCCGGTCCGCTTCGTTCCCTTGCTAGAAGGTCTCGCCGCCGATGTCGACTGACCCGCGCCCTGCAACCTGAGCAAGCCTGACCCTAGGGAGAGCCGACCCGATGCCGAACACCGCCTCGCACCGCACCCGCGCCGCTTCGATGGTCGGCGCTTGCGCGCTGCTCGCCGCCTGCGCGGGCGATCAGGCGCCCGCGCCGGTGGACTATCGCGGCAGCGCCCCCGCCGCCGCCGCCCAGGTCGCGCCCGCCCCCGCGGTCAACAACACCCCTGATGAGCGCGGCGTGATCGTGAACTCGGACTATGCCATGGCGGTGGCGCGTTCAGGCGACACCCTCGACAGCATCGCCGCGCGCACCGGCGCCGCGGCCGAAGATATCGCCGCCTATAATGGCCTGCCCGCCGGGTATCGCCCCCGCGCGGGGGATGAACTGGTGCTGCCGCCCAAGATCGGCGGCTATGCCCGCACGGTCGCCCCGGCCCTCGGCCCAGTCTCCGCCGCGCCCACCGCCGCGGTGACGCCGCTGTATCAAGCGTCGCCGCTGTCCGAACCGGTGCCGGTGGCGCCCGCCCCCGCACAGGCGCAGGACGGCTGGTCGGCGGCGCGGATCGCCGACGCGATCTCCTCAGCGCCCGCAACCGGCGCCAGCGACATCATTTATCATGAGGTCCGCGCCGGAGAGACGCTTTACGCCGTGTCGCGCCAATACGGGGTGCCGGTGGACACGCTGGCGCAGTGGAACGCGTTAACCGGCCCCAGCTATGAGATCACGCAAGGCCAGGTGCTGACCGTGCCGGTGACCGCGGGCACGATCATCGGCGCCGCCAACCCCGTCGAGACGCCCGGCGCCGGAACCGCGCCGCCGCCGCCCCCCAGCGTAAGCGCGCCCCTGCCGCCCGACACCCGTCCGGTGGTGCCGATCGCCTCGCCCGGGCTTGGCGCCTATCAGGAAACCACGCGACAGACCGCGACCCTCGACGCCCCGACCATCGACACGCCCCACCCCCCGGCCCGGGCCGAGGCGATCCCGGTCACGCCGATCCCCGAGGCCGCCAAGCCCGCCCCCGCCGCAACGGCATCGGGCGGCATGCGGCTGGTCCCGCCGGTGAACGGGCCGGTGGCGATACCCTATAACCGCACCGCGGGCCCAACCCAGAACGACGGCGTCGACTTCACCGCCGTGGCGGGCGCGCCGGTCACCGCCGCCGCCGACGGCACGGTGGCGCTGGTGTCCACGTCCTTAGGGGACTGGGGCAGCATCGTGCTGCTGCGCCACGGGGCGGAATACATGACCGTCTATGGCCGCCTCGGCGCAGTTCACGTAGCCAAGGGCCAGGAGGTCCGCCAAGGCGACCCGATCGGCTCGGTGGCCGAACCGCGCGACGGCAGCCGCCCGCTGATGCATTTCGAGGTGCGGCGCGGCGCGTTCTCTGAAGACCCAGAAACATTCTTCTAAGAGGCGCGGACGTAAACAAGCCCGGCGGGACCCCTCCCGTCGGGCTTTTGCGTGGGCCGGAGCCTTTTATAGCGAGACGTTGACGCCCCGCCGCCCGGCCAGATCGGTGATGAACTGCCACGCCACCCGGCCCGACATGGCGCCGCGGGTCTGGCGCCACTCGATCGCCTCGGCGCGCAGGGCGTCGTCGTCGATGTCGATGCCGATGGCGTCGCGATAGCGGCTGATCATCGTCAGGAATTCGTCCTGCTTGCAGGCATGGAACCCAAGCCACAGACCGAACCGGTCCGACAGCGAGACCTTCTCCTCCACCGCCTCGGCAGGGTTGATGGCGGTGGACCGCTCGTTCTCGATCATGTCGCGCGGCATCAGGTGGCGGCGGTTCGAGGTGGCGTAGAGCAGCACGTTGTCGGGCCGCCCCTCAACCCCGCCGTCCAGCACCGCTTTCAGCGATTTGTAATGGCTGTCGTCATGGTCGAACGACAGGTCGTCGCAAAACAGCACGAACCGCACATCGGGCGCCGCGCGCAGCAGGTTCATCAGGCGGCCGACGCTGGGGATGTCCTCTCGCTGAATCTCGACCAGCTTGAGGGGACCTTCGCCCTCCGCCTCCACCGCGGCGTGCACAGCTTTGACAAGGCTGGATTTTCCCATGCCGCGCGCGCCCCACAGCAGGGCGTTGTTAGCCGGCAGGCCGCGAGCGAAGCGGCGGGTGTTCTCCAGCAACGTGTCGCGGGACCGATCCACGCCGATCAGCAATTCGATCGGCACGCGCGACACCTTGGCCGTCGGGACAAGCCGGTCGGGCGATACGTGCCACACAAAGGCCTGTGCGGCGCCGGCATCGGGCGCGGCGGCGGGGGGCGGGCTGATCCGCTCCAGCGCCTCCGCAATGCGTTCCAGCGCCGCGACGGCGCGGTCGGACGGGTCCGAGAGCAGCGTGCTCATCCCTCGTCCTCATCATCAGGCTCGATCCCGTCGGCCAGATCGCGGGCGCGGCGCCTTTTCTCAGACATGCGGACCAGCAGGATCGACACCTCATAAAGCAGATAGATCGGAATCCCGAGGCCCGCTTGGCTGATCGGGTCCGGGGGCGTCAGGATCGCGGCGGCGAGCGCGATCGCCACCACCGCGTATTTGCGCATCCCCGACAGCCCTTTGGCGGTGACCAGCCCGGCCCGGCCCATCAGCGTCAGCAGCACCGGCAGCTGGAAGCAGATGCCGAACGCCATGATGAAGGTCATCATCAGGTCGAGGTAATCGCGCACCTTGCCGAGGAACTCAGTCGAGGTGGCGACCTCGCCCTCCACGTTGGTGCCGTAGTCGAGGAAGAACCCGAACGCCATCGGCGCAACAAAGAAATAGACCAGCGACGCGCCCATGGCGAACAGCACCGGCGTCGCCACAAGGAACGGCCAGAACGCGTTCTGTTCGTTCTTGTACAGCCCCGGCGCCACGAATTTCCATACCTGAATAGCGATCAGCGGAAACGCCAGGAAGAACCCGCCGAACATCGCCACCCGAAGGTCGGTGAAGAATTTTTCCTGAAGCGCGGTGTAGATCAGCTTGGTCGGCAGGCCCCGCTCCTGCAACGCGATGTGCAGGGGGCGGCTGAGCAGATCGAACAGCTCGGTCGCGAACACAAAGCACAGCACCATCATGCAGGTCAGCGCGATCACCGACCAGATCAGCCGGGTGCGCAATTCGGTCAGATGGGCGATCAGCGGGGCTTTGGACGCGTCGATATCGTCGTCAGAAATGGGTGTCACGCTAGGATTTCCTCAGGCGCCGGAGGAGGGCTTGGGCGCCTCGTCCGCATCGCGTTTGGCGGGCATCTCGGCCTCAAGCTCGGCCGCGCTGCGGTCGATGGCGGCGATGCGCTCGGCCTCGGCGGCGGCGCGGGCTTTGGTTGCCTGCTCGGCCTCCCACGCGGCGTTCTCGGCGTTGTCGGCGTCGTCGAGCGATCCGGCGGCGGGGGCGGCGGGCTTGTCCTTGTCGTCCGGGTTCATCATCGACTTGGCGTAGGCCTTGGGGCCTTCGCTCATGCTCGACGACCATTTGCCGACGTCACGCTTGATGTCTTTGAATTCCTTGAGGTCGGCCTCGCGGGCCGCGTCCTCCATGGCGCCTTGGAATTCGCGGGCCATGCCGCGGGCCTTGGCGACCATGCGCCCTCCGGTGCGCAACATGCCCGGCAGATCCTTGGGACCCACCACGATCAGCGCAAGCGCGCCGATCGCCAGAAGCTCAGCCCAGCCGATGTCGAACATCCGATCAGCCTTTCAGAGAGCACGCCGAAGCCGCGACCGCGGATGCGCCCGTCGGGGAGCGGCGGCGTTTCGAGATTGGGGCCTGCCCCGGCAACGGCGTCGCCCCGCCCCGGGGCGGCGCGTTCAGGCGTCTTTCTTTTCGGCGCGCGGGGTCACGTCGATGGCGCCGTCGGCGCTTTTGTCGACGGTTTTGACCGGCTCGTCATCCTCGGCCATGCCCTTTTTAAAGGACTTGATGCCTTTGGCGACGTCGCCCATCAGGCCGGAGATCTTGCCCCGCCCGAACAGCAGCACGACCAGCACAAGAACGATAAGGATCTGCGGAAAGCTCGGCATCATTGCACTGACTCCTCGTTGTCGCTACGCCGCGTCCGATTTCGGACCGCGGGCGCGTCGGCGTCCTGCGAACGACCGCCACCCGCGACCGCCCGTCTCAGCCCTCTATCTAAGAGATAGCCGGGGGGGTTGAAAGGGGCGATCGCATATTGCAGCGCAGCGCCGCATCAGACCCCGTCGGGCCGCGTCAGGCCGCGTCCCGCCCTGCGGGAAACAGAAAACACCGGTCGCGCCGCATCGAGAGCCACAGGCCCGCGCCCTTTTCGGGCAGGAACGCGCCGGGCACGGTGGCGCGCAGCACCGTGCCATCATGGTCCATCCGCAATTCAATCAGGCTTTCGGAGCCCATGAAGCGCGCCCGATCGACCACCGCGCGCGCCGGGGCGCCGTTGGCGGGCGATGGCCGCGGCCCGCCATTCCCGTCGTCGAGATCGATCTTGAGGTGCTGGGGGCGGATCACGATTTCGACGCCCGCGCCGTCGCCAAGGCCCGGCGGCGACAGGAACCGCCCGAACGGCGTGTCGATCTGACGCGACCGCGCCACCCCCTGAATCACGTTGATGTCCGAGAAGAACGCCGCCGCGAGTCGGTCCACCGGATAGTTGTAGACGTGATAGGGCGCGCCGATCTGCACGATCCGGCCATCGCGCATCAGCGCGATGCGGTCGGCCATGCGCATCGCCTCGTCCGGCTCATGGGTCACCAGCAGCACCGCGGCGCCTTCGCCCTTCAGCACCGACAGCGCCTCGTCGCGGACCTCGTCGCGCAGGCGCTTGTCGAGGCCCGAAAACGGTTCGTCCATCAGCATCACCCGCGGCTTGGGGGCCAAGGCGCGCGCCAGCGCGACGCGCTGCTGCTCTCCTCCCGACAGCTGGTGGGGGTATTTGCCATCAAAGCCCGACAGCCCGACCCGGCGCAGATATTCCTCCGCCGCGGTCTTGCGCGCGCCGCGGGACAGCCCGAAGCCGACATTCTCTCCGACCGTTAAATGCGGGAACAGCGCAAAGTCCTGGAACATCAGACCGATCGACCGATCCTCGGGCGGGGCGTGGCGCGCATCGTCCGAAACCGTGGCGCCGTCGAGCGCGACCGACCCGGCGCTTTGCCGCTCCACTCCCGCCGCGATCCGCAGCGTGGTGGACTTGCCGCAGCCCGAGGGGCCGAGCAGGCAGACGATCTCTCCCTCCGCCACGTCGAGCGACAGGTCATCGACCACCGTCACGCCCTCATAGACGCGAGAGATGCCGGTGAGCGACAGGCGGGGGGGGGTGTCGGTCACGGCGTCTCGCTCAGCCACCGGGCGCTTGCCCTAGGATTTTCGTCAGGATCACGCCCCGCAGATAGCAACCGCCGCGGCCGAGGGCAAGGCGGAGGCGCCCCCGCCTCGCCCCATGCCGTCAGAGGGTGGAGTTGAACGCCCCGCCATCGAGCAGGATGTTCTGCCCGATCATGAACCCGGCGTGCTCGCTGCACAGGAACGCGCAGGTGGCGCCGAATTCCGACGCCGTGCCGTAGCGGCGCGCGGGGATGACGGCGCTGCGGCGGGCCTGCGCCTCCTCGATGGTGATGCCCTCGGCCTTGACCACCGCGCCGTCCAAGGCCGTGGCCCGGTCGGTGGCGTGGATGCCCGGCAGCAGGTTGTTCATGACCACGCCATACGGCGCCACCTGCCGCGCGGTGCCGCCGATGAACCCGGTCAGCCCGGCGCGGGCGCCGTTGGACAGGCCGAGCACGCCGATCGGGGATTTCACCGACTGCGAGGTGATGCACACCACCCGGCCCCAGCCGCGCTCCATCATCCCCGGCAGCGCGGCGGTGGTCAGCAGGATCGGGGTCAGCATGTTGGCGTCGACCGCCTTTTGCCAGTCGTCGCGGGTCCAGTCCGACCACATCCCCGGGGGAGGGCCGCCGGCGTTGTTGACCAGAATGTCGGCGCCCCCGGTGGGCGACAGCGTGGCGGCGGCGTCCAGCACCGCGGCGCGACCGGCGTCCGAGGTGATGTCGGCGGCCACGGCGACCACCTCCACGCCATAGGCGGCCCGAATATGGGCGGCGGTTGCCTCCAGCGCCTCAGCCCCGCGGGCGTTCAGGACGAGGTTGACCCCCGCCTCGGCCAGCGCTTCGGCGCAGCCGCGCCCCAGCCCCTTGGAGCCCGCGCACACGATGGCGGTGCGGCCTTTAATTCCCAGATCCATATCCCGGTCTCCCAACTTGTGTTTCCGGTCGCGGAGTCTAGTGCGCATGGGCAGCGGCGGCAACGGGGCGTGTCATGCACGCCCCGCGCGCGGTCAGCGGCGGCGCCGCAACACCGCCAGCCCCGCCAGCCCCGCCAGCCCCGCCAGCAGCAAGGGCGCCGCGGCGGGCAGCGGAACGTCAGCGGTGCGCACCGAGATGATCACGTTGTCGATGGCATAGGATTCTTCGCCATAGCCCTGATATCCGCTTCCGAACGCTTGGAAGAGGATGTCCGCCGTCGATCCGGTATGCGCAATATTGCGAAGCGTGCCCACAGCGGACATGTCCCAAGCGGACGAGAGGGCGCCTGTGCCGAAGCCAAGTTCTTTCAGCCCATCGCCGGTGGGCTCGGACAGGTTCCGACCAGTAACCGAGGGCGTCGCCACGCTCGTCGGGTCACAGAGAGCGGACCCGTCCAGGTTGCAGTAGGCGTTCCGATACACCGACACTCCGTCGACTTGGACCTCGAAAAAATCGGGAACCTCTGCGCCATCCCACGGCCCGATGATCGCGAGCAGAAAGTCGACGCTGATCGCATCATGGGTCGGCAGTCCCGAAAGGTTCATATATGCATACCCGGCCGACCCGCTCCCCGTGACGTGCATGAAATTGCCGCCGAACCCAAGGGCGGCGAAGCCCTGCGTGCCGGCGACCCCGCCACCATAGGTGATCAGCGTGGTCCCGGCCGCGCCTTCGAAATCTTGCGAGAAGACCGTGACCTGCGCGGCCTGCGCGGAGGCCCCGGACATCGCCAGCGCCGCGACGAGCATGGCTCGTTTGAACATTGACATTTTTTTCGAATCCAAATGATTTCAGTTACCATATCGTTAGCAGATATGAACGCTTGATGAACCTTTTTTAGACGCAAGTCCCCAATATCTTGCACCGAGAGGCCGCCAGGTTGCGCCGGGATACTTTTGCGGCCCTTGCGGCGATGCTGGATGGTGGCGGTTCAGGACGACCTCGATGCAGACTCGCATCATCGGCGTCGATTTGACCGAGCACTGCGACGCCGCGCTTGCGCGCGGGCTTTGAGATCGCAGAGCGCGTCGGCGCAAGGGTGATCGCGGTGCGCTGCGATCCGCAGATGCCCCGCGCCGAGGCGTTGCGCGCGCGCGACCGTCTGGCGCGGCGCCTGCGCGGCGATCCGCGCGCCGCGCGCCGCGCGCGTTCAATGGCGGGCGGTGGCCTTGGCCGAGGCGGCGGGCGTCGCGATCCCGGCGCTGGCGCGGGCCGAAGTCGCGACCGTCATCGCCATCGGCCCCGTTTCCTGCGCGTCCGCCCCGGTCCTTGCCAGCGCAGCGGCGAGCATGGTTTCGGTCACCATCGACATCCCTTCCAATCAAACCTCACGCGGCGCAAACCACTCGATCACGCGGCGATGAAATATTGCGGCAGGCCCACGGTTTCGTTACCGTGAAGCCATTGGCGACTCCTGCGGCGGCGCCCGATAATGGCTTCGCAGGAGGACGTTATGGACACCCACATCATCGGCGTCGACTTGACCGCGCATGGCGACGACGCCTTGGCCCGCGGGCTTGAGATAGCGGAGCGCCTCGGGGCACGCGTCATCGCGGTGCGCTGCGACCCGGCGATGACCCGCGCCGGGGCGTTGCGCGCCCGCGACCGCCTGGCGCGGCGCTTACGCGGCGATCCGCGCGCCGCGTGCGTGCCGTGGCGGGCGCTGGCGCTGGCGCAGACCGCTGGCGCCGCTATTCCGGCGCTGGCGCGGGCGACGGGCGCGACCCTCATCACCATCGGCGGCCATCGTCCCCGCCCGCTGCGCGATCTGGCGCTGGCGGGAACCGGCGAGACGATCCTGCACGCCGCCCCCTGCCCACTGGTCGCCGCCACCCCCGGCGCGCGACGGGGCTGGCGCGCGGCGCTGGCGGCGGTGGATTTCTCGGCGCCGTGCGCCGAGGCGATGCGCGCCGCCGCCCGGCTGGCGCCCGGCATGCCCATCGACGCGGTCCACGCGGTGCATGTGCCAAGCGCGGCGTGGGACCCGGCCACCGCCGCCGCCGCACTCGACGATGCCTGGCGCGAGATGGAGCGGTTCCGCATCGTCAACCCTTTGCCAGAATTTCGCCATGCCCGGGTCGTGGCGGGCGGCGTGCGGCCCGCCATCGCGGCGGCGATGACGCCGGAGACCGATCTGTTGATCCTCGGCGCCGACGGCCACGGGCGGGTGCGCGACTATTTGCTCGGGTCGGTCGCGTTCGACCTGCTGCGCGATCCGCCCTGCGATCTGCTGCTGGCGCGCGGGCTGGTCGCGCGCTAGAGAATTGGCTGAGACGAAAAAG
>JBLIKI010000016.1:0-28057 GCA_047636235.1 Paracoccaceae bacterium
TCATCGGTCGCTTGGGGCGCCGGTCCGGCAGCCGCCGCGACCGAGGCCGAGGCGATCACCTTCGTCACCGCGGTGGTGGCCGAGGTCGAGGCGCTGGTCAAATCCGGTCGCCCGGTCGCTGAGCAGGCCGGGGATTTCCGCAAGATGTTCGCGCGCCGCGCGGCGTCCGAACAGGCGGTGCGGTTTGTGATGGGCATCGCCTGGCGTGAGATGACCGCCGATCAGCAAAAGCGGATGCACGAGGCGTTCCTCGACCACATCGCCCGGGTCTATGCCGAACTGCTGTCGGACTATCGCGGCCAGACCATTGAGATAGGTCAGGCGCAGGATTTCGGCAAAAAGGGCATCTTGGTCCGCAGCTTCGCCCGCAGCCCCGGCGATGAGGACGTGTCGGTGGAATGGCTGGTGTCGGACCGCGGCGGCAACGGGCTGCAATTGGTCGACATCACCATCGTCGGCATTTCGCTGCTGCAAAGCCAGCGGCAGGAATTCGCCGCCATGTTGGAAAAACGCGGCGGGAACATCGATACGCTGATCCGCGACCTCGCGACGGGCTGATCCGCCCCAATCCGGCCCGCTAAGCTATCTCGACCCGACGCCCGCCGAACCGGCGGGCGTCGGCGTTTTCAGCGCAGTGTACTCAGCGTTCGGATAGGTATTTCCACACGCCGCTGGCGCGCATGGTCTGGCGGCCGCCCGCGAACAGCTCGCCCTCGACAAAGGCCAGTTCCTCGGTGCGGCGGATGATCCGGGCGACGCCCTCCATCCGCTGGCCCTCCTTGGCCGCGGCGATGAAGTGGCTGTCGAGCTGGATGGTCGCGCAGCGTTTGCGCCCCGCGGATTCGTAGACCGCCGCCCCCATCCCGGTGTCGAGCAGCGTCAGCGACGCCCCCCCATGGCACACGCCCCCCATGTTGAGGTGCTGCGCCGTGACGTCGAGCGCGAAGCGCCATTCCGCCTCGCCGGACCGCGCGATCATCACCGGGCCGATCAGGCCGATGAAGCCGCTATGCTCGATCTGATACCATTTCAGGGCGGAGGCGGTGTCCATGTCGTGATCCTTGGGGTCAGGCGGCGGGGTCAGGCGGCGGCGAAGCGCGCGGCGGCGTCTCCGGCCGCGCGGCCGGTGGCGAAGCAGGCGGTCAGAAGGTAGCCGCCCGTGGGCGCCTCCCAGTCGATCATCTCTCCGGCGCAGAACACGCCGGGCAGGGCGCGCAGCATCAGATCGTCATCCAGCGCGCCCCAGCCGAGGCCGCCCGCAACGCTGATCGCCTCGGGAATCGGGCGCGGGCCGATGATGGGGATGCGCAGGCGCTTGATCGCGGCGACCAGCGCGGTGTTGGCGCTGGCGCCCGGCGCGCATTCGCGCAGCAGCGCCGCCTTGGGCCCGTCGATGCGCGCCTTGCGCAGGCGGTTGGTGCGGCTGGTCTTGGCCGGGCTGCGGTTCAGCGCATTGGCCAGCACGCGGGTGTCACGGCCCGGCGCGAGGTCGACATAAAGCGCCGCATCCCCCGCCGCCAGCCCGTCGCGCAGCGCGGCGGAGATCTGGTAGACCGCGCCGCTTTCCAGCCCGTAGCTTGTGATCACGCATTCGCCGGTGGCGCGGGCGACGACGGCGCCGCCACGCTCCACGCTCAGCGCGATGTCTTTGAGGTGCGCGCCCGCGAACCGCTCGCGCAGATGGTCGGACCACGGCACGTCAAAGCCCATGTTGGCGGGGCGGAACGGCATGATTTCAGCGCCATGGGCGGCCAGCGCCGCGGTCCACGCGCCGTCGGAGCCGAGGCGCGGCCAGCTCGCCCCCCCCAGCGCCAGCACCGTGACCCGCGGGCGCAGCGCCATCGGGCCTTCAGGGGTTTCGAACGCGAAGACGCCATCCTCGGTCCCGGTCCAGCGCCAGCGGGCGCGGAGCGACGCGCCTTGATCGGCCAGCCGCTTGGCCCAGGCCCGCAGCAAGGGCGAGGATTTCATCGCCTGCGGGAACACCAGCCCCGATGGGCCGACAAAGGTGTCCTGCCCCAAAGCCTCGGCCCAGATCTGCAGATCATCGGGCGTGCAGGCATCGATCAGCGGCGCCAATCGATCCGCCGCCGCGCCATAGGCTGCAAGGAACCGATCGCGGTCCTCGGATTTCGTGAGGTTGAGGCCGGATTTGCCCGCCATCAGGAACTTGCGCCCCAAGGACGGCATCGCGTCGGCGACGATGGGGGACAGGCCCGCCATGGCCAGACGTTCGGCCGCCATCAGGCCCGCGGGGCCGCCGCCGATCACCAGCGCGTCGCAGTCTTGGATATATGTGTTCATCGGCTTCCCATAGCGCGGCGCGCGGGCGGTGACCATGGTGAGGCGCACCGGGGTCTGTGCAGTCGCGCTCAGACCCGCAGGTCTTCCATGATCCGCACCAGCCGCTCGGCGATCCCGACCTCGGACAGCGCGTGGCCCGCGTCGCCGATCATGTGCAGTTTGGACCCGGCCCATGCCCGGTTCAGCGCCCAGGCCGACACCGGCGGGCAGATCAGGTCATAGGCGCCTTGCACGATATGCCCCGGAATGCCTTTCAGTCGGTCGATGTCGCGCAGGATCTGGCCGTCTTCCTCCAACCAGCCGCCATGGACGAAGTAATGCGCCTCGATGCGGCTGAACGCGCGGGCATAGGCGCCGTCCGGCCCCGCGTTCGCGCCATTGTCGGTGACGTGCAAGGTGGCGCAGGACGCCTCCCACCCCGCCCAGATGCGGGCGAAACGGGTCTGCTCCATCACATCGGACGAGGTCAGGCGGCGGTAATAGGCGGCGATCAGGTCCTCGCGTTCCTCCTCGGGAATCGCGTGGGCGAATTTCTTCCAGCCATCGGGGCGGAACAATCCGGCGCCGCCGCCATAGAACCAGTCCAGCTCCCGCCTTGTCATCAGGAACACGCCGCGCAGGATCAGCGCCAGCGCGCGGTCGGGATGGGTCTCGGCATAGATCAGCGACAGGGTGGCGCCCCAACTGCCGCCGAACACGCACCACGCGTCGATGCCGAGCGACTCGCGGATCCGCTCGATATCGCCGACCAGATCCCAGGTGGTGTTGCCGCGCAGGCTGGCATGGGGCCGCGATCGGCCGCAGCCGCGTTGGTCGAACAGCACGATCCGATAGCGCGCGGGGTTGAAGAACCGCCGCATGCCGGGGCTGCACCCGCCGCCCGGACCGCCATGCAGCACCACAACGGGGACCCCGTCGGGGTTCCCGCATTCCTCGACATAGAGGTCATGCCCGCCGGGCGCCTCCAGCCGAAAACGGTTGAAGGGTTCGATGGGCGGGTAAAGGGCACGCCGCGGCGCCTGATCGTGATCGCTTTCTCGCATTGCTGAGTTATGTCATAGGCCGCGGGATGATCAAGAGCGGAAGGGATGCGAAAGCCATGAACACCAACACGGTCGATCCCGCGGAAGTGGCCAAATTCGAGGCGATGGCAGACCAATGGTGGGATCCGGACGGCAAATTCAAGCCGCTCCACATGCTCAACCCCTGCCGTCTGGGCTATATCGTCGACCAAATCGCGGCGGAGTTCGGGCGCGACCCCGCCGCGCCCTTGCCGTTCAAGGGCCTGCGATTGCTCGACATCGGTTGTGGCGGCGGGCTGCTCGCGGAACCGATGGCGCGACTTGGAGCCGAGGTGGTCGGCGCCGACGCCGCCCCGCGCAACATCCCCGTGGCGCAGATTCATGCTGAGCAATCAGGCCTGACCATCGATTACCGCCACATCACCGCCGAGGCGCTGGCCGCGGCAGGGGAGCAATTCGACGTCGTGCTGAACATGGAGGTGGTGGAGCATGTCGCCGACCCCCTCGGCTTTCTGACCGCGTGCCATGATCTGCTGAAGCCGGGCGGGCTGATGGTCTGCTCCACCATCAACCGCAACGCCAAAAGCTTTGCGATGGCGATCATCGGCGCGGAATGGGTGATGCGCTGGCTCCCAAAAGGCACCCACCAGTGGGAGAAGTTCATCACCCCCGATGAATTGAAGGACTTGCTCCGCCGCGCGGGGCTCGATCCGGTCGACGCCAAGGGATTCGTCTTCAACCCGCTGGGATGGAGCTGGTCGATCTCAGCCCGCGATCTGTCGGTGAACTATGTGACCGCTAGCGTGCGGCGCTAGCGCGCAGGGTCGCCAACGCCTCGGCGGCGGGGCCGACAAGGCCGTGGCGGTCCTCGCCACCGCCGTTGGCGAAAGCCAGCGACACCGGCTTGCCGAGCGCGATTGCGGCGCTTAGCCAAGCGCGCCACGCCTCAGGCGGGGTGACCGTGTCGCGCGGGTCCGCCACCAGCACCGCGGCGTCGAGCGTCAGCGCCGCGACCCGCGCGATCGGATCATATTGCCGCCGCACCGCGCGCGACGCATGGCGCAGCCACCCTTGATGCCACGCCATCAGATCCAAGGGCGGCGACGCGGCGGCCAGCAGCCGCACGCGGCCCTTCTCTTGCGCCAAGGCGACCGCCAGATGCGCGCCCGACGAATGGCCCAGCAGATCGGCGCGGCCGAACCCGAAGGCGCGGCTCAGCTCGGCGATGGCATGGGCCAGCGCGTCGATCTCCGCCCTCGTGCGCCAACGCTCCGGGTCCCCGGCATAGGGCCGCCCGAGGGTCAGGATCGTGGCGCCGGGCTCGGCCCGTTCCACGGCGGCGGTGGCTTGCGCGTGCCAGATCGGGGTCATCGCCGCCGCCGACCACCCCTTGCGGTCGCCGCCCAGAAACAGGATCGGCGGGGCGTCGGACGCGCCGGCTTTCAGGATGAAGCCGACCGGCGCGCCCGGCCCGACCACCCAGCCGCGCAGGCTGGCTTGGGGGCCGTCCGCCAGCATCCGCACCGCGGGGGCGTCGGGGCGGTGGATGCCGCGCTCTGGCCCGGGCAGCGGCGCGATGCCATCGAGCGGGGTCGCCGCCGCCGGACCGCGCGCGCAGGCGGGCAGGGCGAGCGTGGCCGCCATCCCCGCCAGCAGCAGCGCCCGCCGCGATCCCGCCCGGGGTCGGGTCAAGGCGCGGGCGGCGTGAAGGCCCGCGCGTTGCTCAGCGATGGCACCTTGCCGCGGGCGGCGGCGGAGGCGGCCAGATCCAGATCCACCAGCGTCACGCCGGGGGCGTCGCCGGCGTCCGCCAGCACCTCTCCCCACGGGCCGACCGCCAGCGAATGGCCATAGGTGCTGCGCCGCCGATCATCCGCCGGGAAATGGCACGGGTGCCGGCCGCACTGCGCGGGGGCGAGCACGAAGCACCCGGTTTCGATCGCGCGGGCGCGCAGCAGCGTGTGCCAGTGCGCCCGCCCGGTCGGCACGGTGAACGCCGACGGCGAGGTCAGAATCGTCGCCCCCGATTCCGCCAGCGCCCGGTGCAGCGCCGGAAAGCGCATGTCGTAGCAGATGGTCAGCCCGACCCGCCCCCAGGGCGTGGCCGCCGTCACCGCCGCGTCGCCGGGCCGGAAGCCCGCGCTTTCGCGATAGTTTTCCCCGGCGCCGACATCGACGTCGAACATGTGGATCTTGTCGTATCGCGCCACGATGTCCCCGCCCGCGTCGATCAGCAGGGAGCGGTTGGCGAATCGCCCGTCCGCATCCCCGGTCAGCACTGCGAGCGAGCCGAGCGACACCCACATCCCACGCTTGGCTGCGACCTCGCGTGCCGCGGCCAGCATCGGATCGCTCGCTTCCAGGCTCAGCGACGCGCGCTGGTGGGCGCGGTTGAAGCTGATCATGTTCGACACTTCCGGCGTCAGCGCCATCTGCGCGCCGCCGTCCGCCGCCTGCGTCAGCGCCTCGGTGACGATCGCGACATTCTCGGCCACGTCGTCGGTGGCCGAGATCTGGCAAAGCCCCGCGCGCAGCGTCCCGCTCATGCGGTCAGCAGGGGATCGAGCTTGCCCGCCTGATCAAGCGCGTGCAGCTCGTCGCAGCCGCCGATATGGCGGTCGGCGATGAAGATCTGCGGCACCGTGGTCCCGCCCTTGGCGCGCTGGATCATCTCGGCGCGCAAGGCGGGCTTGGAGAGCACGTCGTATTCGGTGAACGCGACGCCTTTCGATTTCAAAAGCCGCTTGGCCGCATGGCAAAAGCCGCACAGGGGAGACGAATAGATCTCTACGCTGGTCATGAAGGGTCCTTTCCGAGTGACCCCCCAGATATAAACCCCGGATCGCGCGGCGCAACGCGCGATAGGCAAACGACGTCGACAGCGCGCGCCCCGCCATCGAGCAAAGCCTGCGCGCAGGCCGACAGCGTGGCGCCGGTGGTCATGACATCGTCGATCAACAGCACTCGCCGCCCCGCCAGCCGCGCGGCGTGGCGAGGATGGACCGCGAAGGCGCCTCGCATGTTGTCGGCGCGCTCATCGCGGGTGCGGCGGCCCTGGGTGGGGGTGGCGCGGGTGCGGCGCAGCAGGTCGGGGATGCACGCGGGCGCGGGATGCGGCCCTTGGGCGGCGCATAGGGTGTGGAGCGCGCGGGCCAGCTCCGCCGATTGGTTGAAGCGGCGGCGCAGGAACCGCCGCCAATGCAGCGGAACCGGCGCGATCAGGTCGGCGTCCTCAAGCAGCGGCCAGCCGGCGCGGCGCATCCAGATCGCGGCGGGGCGCGCAAGGTCGAGCCGGTCGCCATGCTTCAGCGCCATGACGATGCGGCGGCCCGCGCCCTCATAGATGGTGGCCGCGCGGGCGCGCCGGAATGCGAGCGGCGCGGTGACGCAGGCGTCGCAAATCGCCGCGTCGCCCGGGCCGAGGGTCGGCGCTCCGCAGCGGTCGCAGAGCGGACTGGCGGAGAAGGTGGTGTCGCGCCAGCATTCCGCGCACAACGCGTGGGCGTCTCGCACCGGCGCGCGGCACAGCGCGCAGGACGGCGGCCACAGCGTGTCGGTGGCGACATCGCGGGCGTGGCGCACGGCACGGCCTGCTGCGGCGCGCAGACGTCCCAGTCCGGCGGGCGGGCGCGGCGCGGCGGGCGGCAGCGCCGAGGGCGGCGGGCGGCGCACCGGCGCCGGCGGCGTCAAGTCTGGCATCGGCGCGGCGTCGCGCGCGGCGCGGGGGGCCGGGATGGGGCCGGAGTCTGGGACTGGGCCGGAGTCTGGGACCGGACCGGAGTCTGGGACCGGACCGGAGTCGGGGGCGCCATGGAGCAGCACCTCTCCGTCCAGCGGGGCGTCGGCGGCCGTGGCGTACGGCAATGGGCGGGATGACGACATTGCGTCTCCTTGTCCCCCTCTGCCCATTGACACTATAGCGTAGCTCTACGCGCCTGTCGCGCCTCGCGCGCACGTCTCCCCACGCACCGGACCCCGAGGACCGCCATGACCCAGCACGCCCTGTTCGACCGCGACCTGTTGCTGTCCCGGCGCGTTCGGCGCGGCGCCCCCGCGCCCGGCGCCGATTTCCTGCATCTCCGGGCGGCGGAGGGGATTGCGGACCGGCTTTTGGACATCCGCCGCCGCTTCGCCGACGCGGTGTTGGTCCATCCCGGCGCGGCGGCGTGGCAGCAGACGCTGGCGGATCACCCGTCGATCGACCGGCTGACCGTGGCGCCGCTGACGGCGGATGAGACGCTGCCCTTGCCCGAGGCCGCCTTCGACCTGGCGATCGGGGGGCTGAGCCTGCATTGGGCCAACGACCCGGTGGGGATGCTGATTCAGATGCGCCGGGCGCTGCGCCCCGACGGGCTGCTGCTGGTCAGCTTGCTGGGCGGCGAGACGCTGGCCGAATTGCGCGTCGCGCTGGCCGAGGCGGAGGTGGCGGAGGAAGGCGGCCTGTCGCCCCGGATATCTCCGATGGGAGAGATCCGCGATCTGGGCGGGCTGGTGCAGCGCGCCGGGCTGGCGATGCCGGTGGCGGATTCGGATGCTGTGACCGTGAGCTACGCCGACCCGCTCGCGTTGATGCGCGATCTGCGCGCGATGGGCGAGACCAATGTAATGCACGCCCGCCGCCGCGCGCCGCTGCGCCGCGCGACGCTGGCCCGCGCGCTGGCGGTCTATCGGGGCGCCTATCCCGACCGAACCCCCGGCGCCGCCCCGGGTCGGGTGCGCGCTACCTTTGAGATCGTGACCCTGACCGGCTGGGCCCCGGCGCCGGACCAGCCGAAACCCAAGCGCCCCGGATCAGCCACCGCGCGGCTGTCGGACGCATTCGGGGTCTCCGAGACCAAGCTGCCGCGCAGTTGAGGCGCGCCCCTTGAGGGGGCCCGGCCCTTGGGGGGATTTACCCCCCTGCGGTCCGGCGCGGCCCGAAGGGGGCCGCGCGCGCCATCGATCAAGCGTCCCTCAGGCCGACAGCTTTGGCAGCAACCGGCCGATCATCGCGAGGCACTGCGCCATCTGATCGCGGGTCACGTATTCATCGGGCTTGTGCGCCTGCGCGATCGACCCCGGCCCGCACACCACCGTCGAGATGCCCTGCGCTTGGAACAACCCGGCCTCGGTGCCGAAGCTGACTGCGCCGCGTCCGGTCCCGCCGGTCAGTGCATCCGCCAGGGCCGCGGCCTCGGCGGAGCCCAGCGGCTCCAGCCCGACGACCTCGCCGATGGTCTCGGTCTCCGCCGTGGCGCCGGGGTGGACGGCGCGCATCGCCGGCAGCAGATCGCCGCGCAGATGCGCCTCGATGCGCGCTTTGACAAAGGCGGCGTCCGCGGCGCTGACCGGGCGGTATTCCCAATCCACCAGCGCGCGGCCCGCGATGACGTTGTGGGCCACCCCGCCTTCGATCCGGCCGACGTTAAGGGTGCTCCAGGGCGGGTCGAACGGGCTGCCCGCCGGCGCGCGGGCGCGCAGGGCGTCCTTGATGTCGAGCAATTCACCCACGAACCGCGCGGCGTATTCCACCGCGTTGACGCCAAGCTCGGGCTGGCTGCCGTGGCCTTCGAGGCCGGTGAACCGCGTGGTGTATTCGTGGACCGCCTTGTGGGCGTCGATCACGCGCATCTCTGTGGGCTCGCCCACGATGCACACGCCGGGGCGGGGGCCGGTGCGGGCCAATGCCTCGAGCAGCACCGGTGCGCCGAGGCAGCCGGTTTCCTCGTCATAGGTCAGCGCCAGATGCAGCGGGCGGGTCAGCGTCGCGGCGGCGAAGCGCGGGGCCAGCGTTAGCGCGCAGGCGATGAACCCCTTCATGTCGCAGGCGCCGCGGCCATAAAGGCGCCCGTCCGCCTCGCGCATCGCAAAGGGGTCCGAGGCCCAGATCTGGTCCGTCACCGGCACCACGTCGGTATGGCCTGACAGCACCACGCCGCCATCCACGTTCGGGCCGATGGTCGCGAACAGGTTCGCCTTGCGGCCGTCCCGGTCCAGCGTCATCTGCGTGCGGGCGCCCAACGCGTCGAGCCGCGCCTGCGCCCACACGATCAAGTCTAGATTGCTGTCTGAGGACACCGAAGGGAACGCGATCAGGTCCCCAAGCGCGGTGACGGCGCTTTCAAGGTCGGCGAGGGCGGTCATCGGCGAGGCTCCTGCATGATGTTGCGCCGCACGATAGCCGAGGAGCCGGGCCGGGGGCAAATGGTGCGGCGGGCGGGCGTGGCGGCGTTCATCTGCCGTTAAATTCTCTGCGCGTAAGTTAAATTGATAATAAGCGGCCCGCTTCAGGGTGGGTATGCTATCGCTCGAAGGGGGCGGCTGGCATATTTTGGCAGACGGCTTGGAAAAGGGGGGCCTGATGCAGCATGTTCATCCCGCTTTGTCGCGCGACATCTCCTATGAGATCGACGCGCAGAACATCATCACCGGCGTGGACGGCGCTTGGGACGAGTTTGCGTTGGAGAATGACGGCCCCGGCGCCCAAGAGAGCTTGGTGGTCGGCGAGCCGCTGTGGAGCTTTGTGAGCGGGGTCGACACGATCTCGCACCTCAACGCGATCTTTTTCTGGTGCCGGCGCAATGGGACGCTGTTTCAAAGCGCTTTTCGCTGCGACGCGCTGACTATGCGGCGGCTGATCCGCATGACGGTGACGCCGCTGGGCGACGGCGCGCTGCGAATTGAAAACCACTTGGTCGAGGCGATGAAGCGCAACGCGGCGGAGTGGCACGCGCATGGGCCGGCGTCGGGGCTGTCCTCTCGGTGCTCGGTCTGCTGCCGGGTGCAAGAGGGCGCCGCCTGGGTGGACGCAGGGATGCCGCCGTCCCCTCTCGGCGGCGTGATGCAGCGTTATACCATCTGCCCCGACTGCAAGCGTGCAGCAGCGGACGTATTGTCGGAGGCGGCGCGCATCAGCCGGGACGGCTGACGCGCGCCTGCGCCCGATCAGGCCCCGATCAGCGCTTGCGACGCGCCATCTCGGCCAGTGCGCCGAGGCCCGCCAGCGCCAGCGGCAGGGCGGCGGGCAAGGGAACCGAAGGCACAGCGTCGACGCTTTAGATGGTCGTGCCGTTCCAGTAGCGTGGCGAGAAGGCCCTGAAAGATGCGGAGGTGTTGTCCAAGCCGATCCCTTCATAGGTCGTCAGCGCCGAGTCTCTTGCACGAACGGCGCCCTCTGCCATGCCGTTGGTGTAGGCTAGTTGTCTGCCATCCGTCGTCGTAACTTAGATCCCATAGGTTGATCTGGCGCTGAAGGTCAGGTCCAGCACGTCCCACGGGGTGGCGGGGCCGCTGGCGTTGGCGGGCAGCGCCGTCGCAATATCCCAAAAGGTCCAACCCGTTGCCGACGTGGTGGCGCCAGCACAGTCGCCGAGCCGATAGTACAGTTGCACGCTGCTGTCGCCATCGAGCAGAGCGACCTCCAGCGCGGTGATCGTTATGGCGGCGGCGCCGAGCTTGATGTCGAACATGTTGCCGGTCAGTGAATTGCCAGCGGCGAAACCGGTCGACAGCGAGGCGGCGAAGGCGGGGGCTGCCGCGCACATGGCGATCATGGCGGCGGAGAGCATTCTGAGCGTTCTTAGCGATCCTAAGGGAAAGTTTATTATGAAAGGATCACATCTCGGAGCGGGCGCGTTTTGCAATATTATTGGATATTTTCGGCTAAAAGGAGTCTGTAGGGCAACGGTTAGGCGCTTGGTGGCGCGAATGGCGCAACTATAGACAAGGCTGAATTTTCAGAAAAGGACAGTTTTTTCCCAATGATCGAACAGGTGCGGCGGCATTTTATCTGCGTCCGCGGTGCGCTGCTTGGGCGCTGGCACAAGGCTCGCGTCAACGATCTGGCCTGACATTGGCAGGAATTCCTTCGTCCGCAGGTGCAGATCAAACAACTCCAACACCTCGTGCAGCGGCCCGCTGTCGGTCGACTTGGTGCGAAGGCGCCGGATCGTGTTCTTGTACGGTGTCGCAGCCCCAAGGTCGAAGCCTGCAAAGCGCATCCAGGACAAGCGGTCGAGCAGCGTGAACTCTGGCAGCGCGTCGGACAGATTGCGGTGCGTCTGCTCGATGAGAACCTTGAACATCAAGACCGGGTCGAAGGGCGGACGACCGCTTTTTGCCTCCATTGTGATAGCCGAGCCCTGCGACCAGCCGGCTCCGGAACGCCTCGAAACCAACGGTCCGTTCAAGGGTTTCAAGCGGGTCGCCGCAGGCGCTGATGCGGGCGAGTTGCTCCTCATGGCCGAAAAAACTCCGCTGATCCATCGTGAGACCTTCATCCGTGCGACCAAGGCAGTGAATCGCAACGCGCCGGAAATGGGGAGGTTTTTGCGGGTGTCTAGCTGTCCAAATCCGTGGTTGAGAAAGTTGCGTCCGGCCCTCGCGATGTCTTCGTTTGGAAAGAATCGCTCCTTGGCTTCGGCGTAAGGGTGAAGTTGCGCGGCGCCGGCAGCTACATCGTGCGCTATCGCGCGCGACACCGGGGCCTCGCGACGCGCCACCATCGGCTGGCATGTCCCCCGCTCAGCGGCGTCGCGCTCGATCCGTTGCGGGGGCCGATCGCAAGGCGAGACTACGTGAACTGGTGGTGGTTTCCGCGGCGCATCGGGGGCTGGCCGTTGGCGCAGATCGAGCGGTTCCGGGCTTCGCTGACCAAGATGGCCGAGGGGTGTCGGCTGCATGACGGCCGGCACGGGTTCGCCTTGCATTCGGTCTCGTCCGGACTGAGCCTGGAGAGCATGGGGCGGTTGCGGGCGCACAGGTCGGCGCAGACCGCAAAGCGATATGCGCAGTTGGCGGACGAGGCCGTGCGAGCCGAAGCGGTGCCGTTCGGCGCCAGGCTTTCGCGTCGGAATATGGGGCGCCGCTCAAGCGGTTTGCGCTGAGAATACGCCAGTTTCGTGCCGCTCTGCCGTCGGCCGCCCGTTCGACGCTTGGGCGCATCCCGCTTGCCAAGGCTCTGCAAAAATCAGCGTGGCAATGCTGGCGGCATGGAGCGAAATTCAGCCCGAGGACTTTTCGTGGCACTACAGGCAAAATGTGGCGCAGGTCCGCTGGGGCCGCGCCGTTAACTTCGGGCGGGGCCCGATCGCCGCGAAGGGCGCTTGGGATGCGTCAGAACGGATCGCGCTCCAGTCCCTGAACGCCCTCGGGGCGCGGGCCGGGCGCAGGCCAGTGAAACCGGCGGTCGGCCTCGTCGATGGCGACGTCGTTGATGCTGGCCTCGCGCCGGGTCATCAGGCCCGCGGCGTCGAACTCCCAGTTCTCATTGCCATAGGAGCGCCACCACCGCCCCTCGGCGTCGTGCCATTCGTACTGGAACCGCACTGCGATCATCGCGTCCGAGAAGGCGTGCAGATCCTTGATCAGGCGATATTCTCGCTCCGTCGCCCATTTCTCGGTCAGAAAAGCGATGATCGCCGGTCGACCCTGCAGGAACCCGCTGCGATTGCGCCAGCGGCTGTCCTCGGAGTAGGCGAGCGCGACCTTGGCCGGGTCGCGCCCGTTCCAGCCGTCTTCGGCCATGCGGACCTTCTGGCGCGCGGTCTCTGCGGTGAAAGGGGGGAAGGGCGGGCGCATATCGGCCTCCGAAACAAGGGGCGGGGGCGCGCCACGTCGTGCGGCCCCCGCTGGGATCACCAGGATTTGTAGGCGAGGTATTTGCCCGACATTTCGACCTTGACGCGGTCGCCCTTGGGGTCTTCGACGCGGGTCACATACATCTCAAAATCGATGGCGGACAGGATGCCGTCGCCGAATTTCTCTTGGATCAGGTCTTTCAGGGTCGGGCCGTAGACGCCGACGATCTCATAAAGACGGTCGATGCACGGATCGGTCGGCACGCTCTGGGTCCAGACCTTGGTTGGCGACTCCGCCAGCACCAGGGCCGCCTCCTGCGGCAGGCCCATCAACGCCACCAGCGCAGCGGCCTTGTCTTTCGGCATGGAGTTCATGCCGACGCAGGCCGAATGGGTCCATACCGGCGACATGGAGAGCTTGTCCGCGATCTCCTCCCACGTCATGCCGGACTGCTTTTTCGCCGACAGCACCATGGCGGCGACATCGTCCTTGGTCATCATCGGCTCGACGAATTTAGAAAGGGTCATGAGGGGTTCCTTGGCTCAGCGTTTGAACGAGATCAGGGTCGGTCGATCCGATCGCTCTTCGCCGTCATCGGAGAAGCGCACGGTCTCGGGCCGCCCGTCGGGGGTGGCGTGCTCGGACCCCGCCAGCTCTTTCGAGCGGCGTGCGAGGAACTGCACCAGATGGTTGCGGACCTTGTAGTAGTTCGGATGCTCGACGATCTCAGCGCGCGCGCGGGGGCGGGGGATGCCGACCTCGACCGATTCCGCGACGCGGGCCTGCGGGCCGTTGGTCATCAGCAGGATGCGGTCGGCGAGATAGATCGCCTCATCCACGTCATGGGTGATCATGAACACGGTCTGCTCGGTGCCGCTCCAGATCTTCAAGAGCTCATCTTGGATCGAGCCGCGGGTCAGCGCGTCCAGCGCGCCGAACGGCTCATCCAGCAGCAGCAATTCGGGCCGGATCGCGAAGGCGCGCGCGATCGACACGCGCTGGCGCATCCCGCCTGACAGCTGCGAGGGCTTGCGATGCTCCTGCCCGCCGGTCAGGCCGACCATCTCGAGGTACTTGTAGGAATGGGCCTTGACCTGCTCCGCGCTCCAATCCCTATGCCGGGCCTTGACCGCGAAGGTGACGTTTTTCAGCGCCGACAGCCACGGCAGCAACGAGTAGTTCTGGAACACCACGCCGCGGTCGAGGCTGGGGCCCTTCACCTCGCGCTCATTCATGATCACCGCGCCCTCGGTGGCCTCGTCCAGCCCCGCGAGCACATTCATGATCGTGGACTTGCCGCAGCCCGAATGGCCGAATGGCCGATGATGCAGACCAGCTCACCCTTTTCGACGCCGAAGGTGACGTTTTCGAACACCGTCAGCGGCTCATCGCCTTTGTCCTGAGGGGGAAAGCGCTTGGCCAGCCCCTCGATGCTGAGGAAGGGTCGGGTCATCGCATCATTCCTTGTACTGAACGGCGGTCTGGATGCGGGCGAACACGGCGTCGAGCGCCATTCCCACCACCCCGATCATCAGGATCGAGAAGATCACCGAAGTCAGGTCCAGATTGTTCCATTCGTTCCAGACGTAATAGCCGATGCCGGTGCCGCCCACGAGCATCTCGGCCGCGACGATCACCAGCCAGGCGATGCCGATCGAGATGCGCATGCCGGTCAGGATCGTCGGCGCGGCGGCGGGCAGGATCACCGTGAACGCGGTTTGCAGCGGCCCCAGCTCATGCGTTCGGGCCACGTTCACCCAGTCTTTGCGCACCCCCGCCACGCCAAAGGCGGTGTTGATCAGCATCGGCCAGATCGAGCAGATGAAGATCACGAAGATCGCCGACGCTTCACTGTCTTGGATGATGAATAGCGCCAGCTGCATCCATGCCAGCGGCGAGATCGGTTTCAGCACTTGGATGAACGGGTCGAGCGCCCGATACATCAGCGGCGACATCCCGATCAGGAACCCGAGCGGGATCGCGATGGCGGCGGCCAGCAGATACCCCGCCAGCACGCGATAGAGCGAATAGCCGATCTGGATGCCGATGCCCTTGTCGTTGGGCCCGTTGTCGTAGAACGGGTCCGACAGCGCATTCCACGCCTTGATCGCGACCTGAGAGGGCGGCGGCACGCCGGCTTTTTACGAGGCGCCGCCCATCGGCAGTTCATATTCCGTCAGCTCCCCCACCGCCTTCTGCGCGGGGATCGAAAGCTCCCACACGCTCAGCGCTACGAACAAAATGGCGATCGAGACGAGCGCCGCGCGAAGTCGGAGGGAGAGCGTCATGGATCAGCCCTTCCCGATGGCGAAGGACTTGACATAGGCCTCGGGCTGCGCCGGATCGAAGGTCTTGCCCATGATGGTGTGGGACTTGTAGCTGACCGTCGGCACGTCATAGCCGAGGTCTTTCATGATCTTGGCGCAGTCACCCGCCAGATAGACCTTTTTCGCCACGGCGCGATAGTCGATGTCGCCCTCGATATAGCCCCAGCGCTTCATCTGCGTCAGGATCCACACGCCCATCGAATGCCACGGGAACGGGTCGAAATCGATCCGGTCGGGCACGTCGAGGATGTTGCCGAGCCCGTCGGCGAAGCGCCCGGTCAGCACTTGCTCGATCACCGGGATCGGCTGGTTGAGGTAGTTGGCGGGCGCGATGGCGGCCGAGATTTCCTTGCGGTTGGCCGAGTTCGACGCGTACTGGGTCGCGTCGATGATGGATTTGAGCAGCGCGCCATAGGTGTTCGGCAGCTCGGTCGCGAACTTCTCGGAGCACGCGAAGGCGCAGCAGGGATGGCCCTCCCAGATGTCCTTGGTCAGCATGTGGATGAAGCCGATCTTCTCCCACACCGCGCGCTGGTTGAACGGATCGGGCGACAGATAGCCGTCGAGGTCGCCGGCGCGCAGGTTGGCGACCATCTCGGGCGGCGGCACGACGCGGATCTGGATGTCCTTGTCGGGATCGCGGCCATGCTCGGCCACGTAATAGCGCAGCAGGAAGTTGTGCATGGAATATTCGAACGGCACGCCGAACTTGAAGCCCTTCCACCGCTTGGGGTCGCGCTTGTCGATGTGGTCGTTGCGCAGCACGATCGCCTGACCGTTGATGTTCTCAACCGCGGGCATGATATCGGGCTCTGCGGTCGATCCGGCGCCGAGGCTCATGGCCAGCGGCATCGGGGTCAGCATGTGGCTGGCGTCGTATTCGCCGTTCAGCGACTTGTCGCGCGCCACGGCCCAGCCGGCGGTCTTGATGACCTTGGCGTTCAGCCCGTATTTCTCATAAAAGCCCAAGGGCTGCGCCATGATGATCGGCGTCGCGCAGGTTATCGGCACGAAGCCGATGTTCAGGTCGATCTTCTCGGGCTTGCCAAGGGTGTCGAGGATCGCCGCCTAGGCCTTGTCCATCGGAAACACCGGGCTGAGCGCGGCCGCAAGCGTGCCCCCGCCCAGCATCTTGGCGAAGGATCGGCGCGAGAATTCGTTCTGCCCGAACACCGCGCGCACGATGGCGCTTTCGACCGCGCGCTCCATCATGGCGTCGTGGGTCTGGGGCAGCGCCGTGGCGGCGCCATGGCCAGTGCCGGTCTTGCAGTCTGCGCAACCGCAGGCCGCGCCGTGGATCAGGTCGGCGTCCGCATCGAACGGATCTCCGAGGCTCTTGACACTCATGCGTGGTTCTCTCTGTCTGCGCCGCTGACATGACGGATTGTAACCTTCTGTAGTGCAGGGATCGTGCCAACTGCCGCGCACCGGCTCGGATCCGTTGCGGGGCCGTGTTGCGGCGCACCTCATGCGCTGCAGCGAAGGTTGTGCAAAGTCGTAATTCACGAATATGCACAAGCGGAATTTTGCATTTGCACAACCCGGCTCCCATCGATCCGGTCGATCTCGATCCTCGCGCGCGCATCGCGGCGGCGGTGGCCGCGCCGTGCCTTGTGGTCGATCCCGCGACCGACATGGCGGCGGCGGCCAACCCCGCCGCCGCGCGGCTGTTCAGGCTTGCGGAACTGGTCGGGCGGCGGTTCTCAGCCCTTCATCCCGATTGCGTCGCCGAACTGATCGTCTTCGCCGAAGAGGTCGCCAACCCCGCCGCCGCCTGGACCCGCGCGCTGATCGGGCGGCGGTCCGATGGCGCGGCGCTCGCGCTTGAATACGAAGCGGCCCTCGATGGGACCGGGGCGGACGCGCGGCTGGTGTTCATCGCCTCGGATCTGGCGGAGCGGGCGCGCCGCGACGTGGAGGTAGACGCCGACGGCATGATCCGCGGCGGCCTGCTGGAATGGCGGCGGATGGAGCGGTTCTTTCGCGAGACCAAGCGCCTGAACGATCTGATCCTCACCTCCGCCGGAGACGGGGTGTATGGCGTGGACGCGAACGGCGACACCACCTTCGTGAACCCGGCGGCGGAGCGGATGCTGGGCTGGTCCGCGTCGGACCTGATCGGGCGCAACATGCACGCGCTGATCCACCACAAACGCGCCGACGGGCGCAGCTATCCCGCAGAGGAATGCCCCATCTACAACGCCTTTCGCCATGCCCGGGTGAATTTGGTCGCGGACGAGCTGTTCTGGCGCAAGGACGGGCGGCCGCTTCGGGTCGAATACACCTCGACTCCGATGGTCGAGGGCGGCGAGGTGCTGGGCGCGGTGATCCTGTTTCGCGACATCACCGAGCGCAAGGAGCAGGAGAGCCGCCTGCGCGAGGCGATGTCCGAGATCGACCGCCTGCGCGCCCGGCTTGAGATGGAGAACGCCTATCTGCAGGAGGAAATCCGCGCGGGCCGCAACCACCATGAAATCATCGGCCGGTCCCAAGACATCGCCGAAACCGTGCGGCAGATCGAACTGGTGGCCCCGACCGGCGCCAACGTGCTGATCATCGGCGACAGCGGCACCGGCAAGGAGCCGGTCGCCCAAGCCATCCACCAAGACAGCCCGCGGCATGAGCGGCCGCTGATCCGGGTCAACTGCGCCGCGATCCCGCGTGAATTGTTCGAGAGCGAGTTCTTCGGCCATGTCCGCGGCGCCTTCACCGGCGCGATCCGCGACCGGGTGGGGCGGTTCGAGCTGGCCGATGGCGGGACGCTTTTTCTCGATGAAGTCGGCGAGATCCCGCTGGAGCTGCAAGGCAAGCTGTTGCGCGTGCTGCAACACCGCCGCTATGAGCGGAGCGGCGAGGAGACCACCCGCCAGACCGACGTGCGGATCATCGCCGCCGCCAACCGCGATCTGGTCGCTGAGGTGGCGGCGGGGCGGTTCCGAGAGGACCTCTATTTCCGCCTCAACGTGTTTCCGATCGCGCTGCGCCCGCTGCGCGATCGGCCCGAAGACGTAGCCCCGCTTGCGCAGCATTTCCTGACGCTGAGCTGTCGGCGGCTCAACATCCCTGCCGCGACGATGTCGCGCGCGAATGTGGCGGCGTTGCAAGATTATGACTGGCCCGGCAACGCCCGAGAGCTGGAGAACGTGATCGAGCGCGCCGCGATCCTGTCGCGGCGCGGGCGGCTTAGCTTTGATCTGCCGTCGCGCCGTGGTGCGGCGCCGCGACGGCTCGTCGCCGAACCCGCCGACGCAGATGCAGACGCCGAGATCGAGACCCACAGCGATCAGCGCGCGCGTGAGCGGCGCAATATCGCCGCGGCGATGGAGGCGGCGGGGGGCCGCGTGTCAGGTCTCGGCGGGGCGGCGGAGCTGCTCGGGATGAAGCCGACCACCCTCTATTCCCGGTTGCGCCGGATGGAGGAGCGCGGCTGATTGGCCGCCCCCGCTTCAGCCCGGCGTCAGCGGCGTGGCGAAGGACGCCGAGGGATGGCCCGCCGCGATCCGCTCCGCCTCGATGGCGGCGATCTTGGCGTCGATCGCGCGCCGGTCGCGCATGCCGGAGAAATTGTCGGAGGTGGGCAGGGTCTCGGCGACGAACAGGAACCGCTCCTTCGCCACCGCATGCAGGCGGCGCAGTTCGGTCAGCGGGTCGGGGTGGTCGTCGGCGCGGATGTCGATCCACGGATATGCCTCGGCCCGCACGATCTTCAGTGCGGCGGACTGCGTGCCGCGCTTGTCGCCGCCAGCCGCGGCCCCGGCCTCCATCGCGGTCAGCAGACGCTCCGCCAGCGGCAGGTGCAGATGCGCCAGATAGGCGGCGAGGGTCTGCGCCACCGCCTCAGGCCCCGCCAGCATGTTGCCCGCGACCGACACGCCGTCAGCCGCCGCGTGCCCGGCCCAGTCGATGCAGTCGTCGCCGGTGTGGGCCGCGCTGCGCCCGCCCGCGTCGATGGCGTGCACTTGGCGCGACGCGCGGCCTTCGTCCCGCGCGGTCAAGGCGGCGACCACTTCGGCGGCCGAAGCGCCGCCATGCAGCATCGCAAGCCCCTGCGTGCCATAAAGCGGGTTGACGAAGGCTTGCGTGGCGATGGCTCCGACGCCCCCGGCCATATGCGGCACCAGCGCGCCGACCGCAAAGAACCGGCTGGCGACGGCGACGGCGTATTCCCCGGTGACCGGGTCCTTGGCGACGATGGAATAGGTCATGGCGGGTCCCCTCAGCGGCCGATGGCGTAGGCTTGCATCAGACGCGGCGTGGCGCCTGCGCGCAGCAGCCCGTCCGCATCGCGCCGCGCCGCGGTCAGCCGCCCGACGGTCCATTCCGGCGCCAGATCGATGGCGTGGCCCTTGGCGCGAAGGGCGTCCAAGACCGCCTCGCCGATGCTTTCCTCGACCATGATGTGCCCCGGCTGGCGCTGGCGCGGGTGGAACGAGCCCGGGAAATGCGTGGTGTGGAACAACGGCAGGTCGATCGCCTGTTGCAGGTTCATCCCGTGATGCACCAGCCGCAGGAACATCGACAGCTGCCACTGGTCCTGCTGATCGCCGCCGGGGGAGCCGAACGCGAGGCAGGCGCCGTCTTCGTGGAACGCGAGGCTGGGGGTCAGCGTGGTGCGCGGCCGCTTGCCGGGCGCGAGCGAGGTGGGCAGCCCATCTTCCAACCAGAACATTTGCGCGCGCGAGTTGAGGCAGAACCCCAGCCCCGGAATGATCGGCGAGGATTGCAGCCACCCCCCCGAGGGCGTCGCCGACACCATGTTGCCCCAGCGGTCGATGATGTCGATATGCACGGTGTCGCCGCGCTTTTCCGACAGATGCGCCATGGTCGGCTCATAGATGCCGGTCTCGGACACGCCCGCCGCGTCGATCACCGCCATGGTGCGGGCGAGCTGGTCTTCGAACCCTGGCAGCACGCCGGGGCGCAGATCGAACGATGCGGCGTCGCCGATCAGCTTGCGGCGTTCGGCGTTGTAGGGTTCCGACAGCAGATGCGCCAATGGCACCTCGGCGAAATCCGGGTCGCCGTAATAGATTTCGCGGTCGGCGAAGGCGAGCTTCATCGCCTCGGCCACCACATGCACGAAATCGGCGCCCGCCGGGTCCATTCCCGCGATGTCAAAGCCGCGCAGCAGCGCCAGCGATTGCAGCAGCACCGGGCCTTGGCCCCAGGGGCCGGTCTTGGCCACGGTCCAGCCGTGATAGGTGTCGGTGGCGGGGTCCTCATAGGTCGCGGAATACCCGGCCAGATCGCCCGCGTTCAGCACCGCCTTGTGGGAGGCGCCGGACCCGTCCATCACTTCGGCGGTCGCGAGATAGTCGCAGATCGCCTCGGCGATGAAGCCGCGGTAGAAGCAATCGCGGGCGGCGTCGATCTGCGCCTCGCGGGCTTGGTGCGCCTCAGCCTCGGCCAACAGGCGGGTCCAAGTGGCGGCCAGCGCGGGGTTCTTGAACAGGGCGTCGGGTTTCGGCGCCTCGCCGCCCGGCAGCCAGGTGGCGTGGGATGTCGGCCATTCGGCCTTGAAGAAGTCCGCCAGCCCCTCGATCGTCGCGGCGACGCGGGGCAGCATCGGGTGGCCGTGCTCGGCATAATGGATTGCCGGTTCCAGCACCTCGCGCAGGCTGAGCGCGCCATGGTCGCGCAGCATCAGCATCCAGCCGTCGAAGGCGCCGGGGATCACGGTCGCCAGCAAGCCATTGCCGGGGATCAGGTCGATCCCCTCGGCCTTGTAGTGCGCGATGGTGGCGCCTGCGGGGGCGGGGCCTTGGCCGCAGATCACCTTGGTCTCGCTTCGGTCGGCGCGGTGATAGAGGATTGGCAGATCGCCCCCCGGCCCGTTCAAATGCGGCTCAAGCACCTGCAACACGAACCCGGTGGCGACGGCGGCGTCGAACGCGTTGCCGCCCTTTTCCAGCATGCTCATGCCGACGGCGCTGGCGATCCAGTGGGTCGAGGTGACGACGCCGAAGGTGCCTTTGATCTCTGGACGGGTGGTGAAACCGGACATGGGGTTCGCTCGCTTATGCAATCGGTTGATAGGTCAGCCTTCGCGCGGATCGAGCGCGTCGCGCAGCCCGTCCCCGAGAAGGTTGAAGCCGAGGACGACCAGAAAGATCGCCGCCCCCGGCCACCAGGCCATCCACGGCGCCTGGGTCATGAAGTTCTTGGCCACGTTCAACATCGAGCCCCAGCTCGGGTTCGGCGCCTGTTGGCCAAGGCCCAGAAACGACAGGCTCGCCTCGGCGATGATCGCGGTGGCGATGGTCAGCGTCGCCTGCACCAGCACCGGCGCGACCACGTTCGGCAGGATGTAGCGGGCCATGATCGCGGTGTCGGTCAGGCCGATGGCGCGGGCGCCTTCGACATAATCCTCGGTCTTGACCGACAGGACCTGGCCGCGGGTCAGGCGCACGAACACCGGCATCGCCGACAGGCCGATGGCGATCATCGCATTGGTCAGGCTCGGCCCCAGAAAGGCGGCGAGCGCGATGGCGAGGATCAAGAACGGCGTCGCCAGCAGCGCGTCGGTGACGCGCGAGATGATCATGTCGACCCAGCCGCCGAAATACCCGGCGATCAGCCCGAACGGCACGCCGATCACCACCGCGATCAGCACCGACACCACGCCGGCCATCAACGACGCCCGCGCGCCCCAGATCATCCGCGAAAGGATGTCCCGGCCAAGGTCGTCCGTCCCCAGCCAACGGGCGGCCGAGGGCGCCTTGCGGATCGCCCCCCAATCGGTGGCGATCGGTTCGGGCATCGGCAGGATCGGGGCCATGAGCGCGAGGATCACGAAGAAGCTGACGATGATCAGCCCGACCAGCGCGCTGCGGCTGGATTTCAGCTTTTTCCACGCGCGGCTTTCGATGCGCACGGCGTCGGAGGGGGTGGCGGCGGCGGTCACAGCGCGCTCCTCATCCGGGGATTGAGCAGGAAGTAGAGGACATCCGCGATCAGGTTCATCAAAATGAAGCCGACGGCGGTGCACATCACGACGCCTTGGACCACGGCATAGTCGCGGGTGAACACCGCGTCGACGATCAGCTTGCCGAAGCCGGGGATGGTGAAGATCTGTTCGGTCAGCACCGCGCCCGCCAGCAATTCGCCGAACAGCAGCGCGGTCAGCGTCACGATCGGCAGCAAGCCGTTGCGAAACGCGTGCTTGATCACCACCACATGCTCGCGCAGGCCTTTGGCGCGCGCGGTGCGCACATAATCGGTCTTCAGCACCCCGAGCATCGCGGACCGCGTGTGCCGCATCAAGGTTGCGGCCAGCCCGGTGCCCAGCACGAAGGCGGGCATGATCATCGTCTCCAGCGACCGCAGCGGATCGACCCATGGCGATTCATAGCCCGACGCGGGCAGCCAGCCGAGGTTCACCGACACCAGCATGATCAGCATGATCCCGAGCCAGAAGTTCGGCACCGACAGCCCCGACAGCGCCACGACATTGGCGACATAGTCGATCATCGTGCCCTTTTTGACCGCTGAGATGATCCCTGCGGGGATCCCGATCACGAAGGCGATGATCATCGCCATGACCGCCAATTGGATGGTGACGGGCAGCTTGTCGGCGATCAGCGTCAGGACCGGCTGGCCGGTGCGCAGCGACACGCCCAAGTCGCCTTGGACCACGCCGCGCATCCAATAGAAGTATTGATAGATGATCGGGTCGTTCAAGCGGTATTTCTCACGGATGAACTCGATCATCTCAGGGTCGCGTTCCTCGCCCGCAAGCACCAGCGCCGGATCGCCCGGCAGCAGCTTTTGCAGCACGAACACGAAGATCGACACCAGGATCAGCGTCGGGATCGCGATTGCCAGCCGTCGAAGGATGTAGGGGAGCATGGCGGGCGCCTCGGATCGGAACAAGGGACGGACCCGGCGCGGCGCCGGGTCCGCGTCATTTTGCGGGGAGTTACTTGAACTTCACGTTCTGCAACCGGATCATGCCGTCGGGATAGGCGACGAACCCGTCCAGCTTGGCTGACAGCGCCCAGATCCACGTCTGGTGGTAGAGGTAGATGATCGGCATATCCGTGCTCAGGATATCGCGCGCGGCGTCGTATTTCGCCTTGCGCACCGCGTTGTCGGTGCTGATCCGCGCGGCGTCGAGCAGCGCGTCCACCGCCGGGTCGCAATACTTGCTGTCGTTGATGCCGCCCTTGCAGGTCTGGAACTGATGGATGTTGCCATCGGGGTCGACGCGGCCCGACCAGCCGACCTGGCTCGCCTGATAATTGCCCGCGGTCTGATCGGCCAGCAGGCTGGCGAATTCCATGGATTTGAGCTTCACGTCAAAGCCCGCCTCGGCGGCCATCGACTGAACCACCTGCATCAGCTGGGTCTGCACCGGGTTGTTGGCGACCTGCACCTCGACCTCAAGGCGGTCATACCCGGCTTCTTTGAGCAGCGCCTTGGCCTTGGCGACGTCGCGCGCCTCGACCGGGTGGCGCTTGTCATACCACGGGCTGCTCGGCGGGAACGGCTGGTTGCCGGGGGCGAAGGCGCCCTCGAACACCACCTGGTTGATCACGTCGCGGTCGAGCGACAGGCTGAACGCCTGACGGATCTTGGCGTCGTTGCCGAACGGGTTGTCGCCGCGGGCGCCGTTGGCGATGTTCACGGTGATGCCCTGATAGCCAAGGCTGACCGCCTCGGCATAGCTGAGCGAGGCGTCGCCTTTGACGGCGCCCGCGTCAGTGGCCGCAAGGCGTTCCAGCATGTCGATGTCGCCCGACTGCAGGTTGGCCAGACGCACCGTGGTGTCGGGGATCGGCAGGAAGGTCACCTTGTCGAAATGGATCGCGTCGGCGTCCCAGTATCCGGCGAACCTCTCCAGCACGATGCGGTCCTGCTGGATCCGCTCCACGAACTGGAACGGGCCGGAGCAGACCAGGTTGTTGCCGAAATCGGCCCCCGCGGCGGCGGCGGCGGTCGGCGACATCATCATGCCCGCGCGATCCGCCAGCTGCGCCAGAAGGGTCGCGTCCGGCGACGTCAGCGTGATCTGCACCTGAAGCGGGCCGGTGACGGCGACGCTTTCGATCGACTTCACTTCGCTTTTGCGGCGGCTTTCCGGCATGGTCTGCGTGCGGACGAGGTTGGCCTTCACCGCCTCGGCGTCAAAGGGCGTGCCGTCGTGGAACGTCGCGCCTGCGCGCAGGTCCATGGTCAGGACCTTGCCGTCCGCTGACCAGCTCCAGCCTGTGGCCAGCTGGGGGATGATCTCCAGCCCCGGGGTGATGTCGACCAGCTTGTCGCAAAGCGCGGCATAGACGATCCGGCCCACGAAGGTGCGGGACTGATCGGGGTCGAGCACATCGGGGTCTTCCTGAAGCCCGATCCGCAGATCCGCGGCCATGGCCGGGATCGCGAAGACGCTAGCGCCAAGCATCAACGCTGCGAGCAATTCCTTGCGCATTTTCATAACTCCTGTGGTTGATCGGCAGGTCGGGGCCCGGTTTTTGACACGCCGAGTTTCTTCTGACTTCGGTCCCGGTAAAGGGCGAACCGCGCCTCGACGACAGGCGTTCGCGGTGGCTCGCCACTCTGGTGATGAACGGTGCGGGCTATGTCCTGCCAATGGTGGCATGCCACCTGGCGGCCGGTCCCGGCGTCGCTCAAATTCGGTCGCTCGGCGCTGCAGCGCGCGTCGGCGTGGGGGCAGCGGGTGTGAAAACGGCACCCGGAGGGGGGCGCCAGCGGCGAGGGCGCATCCCCTGCCAGCTCCGCCTCGATCTTGCGCCCGCCCGGGATCGGGACCGGGATCGCGCGCATCAGCGCTTGCGTGTAAGGGTGCAGCGGCTGGTCGAACAGCGCGTCGGTTTCCGCCAGCTCCACCACCTCGCCCAGATACATCACCGCGACGCGGTCGCTCATGTGCCGGATCACCGCCAGATCATGGGCGATCAGCACCAGCGTCAGATCGAATTCCTGCTTCAGGTCTTCGAGCAGGTTGATCACCTGCGCCTGCACCGACACGTCAAGCGCGGATACCGGCTCGTCCCCGACGATCACCTTGGGCCCGCTCGCCAGCGCGCGCGCGATGCCGATGCGTTGGCGCTGGCCGCCCGAGAATTCATGCGGATAGCGGCCCGCATGGTCCGCCCGCAGGCCGACTTTGGCCAGCAGCCCGGCGACCTTGGCGCGGCGCTCGGCGCGGGGCAGGTCGGTGTGGACCTTCAGCGGTTCTTCGATGATCGCGCCCACGGTCATGCGGGGGTTGAGCGACGAGAACGGGTCTTGGAACACGAATTGCAGCTCGCCGCGCAGGCGCCGCATCTGCGCCTCGGACAGGGCCGAGATGTCCTTGCCGTCATAGAGCACCTCGCCCGAGGTCGGTTTCAGCAACCGTACCAGCAACCGCGCGAGGGTGGATTTCCCGCAGCCGCTTTCGCCGACGATCGACAGCGTCTCGCCGCGACGCACCGCAAGGCTGACGCCGTCGACGGCGCGCACGGTGCGCTTCGCCTCGAACAGCCCGCCGCCCATGGTGAAGTGCTTGGCGACCGCGCGGGCCGAAAGGATGGTGTCGGTCATGCGCCGCCCTCCGCGAAAGTTTGCTCCAACGGGGCGTGAATGCAGGCGACGCGGTGCCCTGCGCCCATGTCGACCAAGGGCGGCGACGCGGCGGCGCAGGCGGGGTCTGCGAACGGACAGCGCGGCGCGAACCGACAGCCCGCGGGCATGGCGTCCATGCCCGGCACCATCCCCTCGATGGCCGTCAGCCGCCCGGCGCGCTTGCCGATCGAGGGGATCGAGCTCATCAATCCGATCGTGTAGGGATGCTGCGGATCGCTGAAAATCGCCTGCGCCGTGCCGGTTTCGACGATGCGCCCGGCATACATCACCGCCACCGTGTCCGCGATCTGCGCCACCACCCCGAGGTCATGGGTGATCATCACCAGCGCCGTGCCGGTTTCGGCCTGAAGCGTGCGGATCAGGTCGATGATCTGCGCCTGAATGGTCACGTCCAAGGCAGTCGTTGGCTCGTCCGCGATCAGCAGCGCCGGGTCGTTGGCCAGCGCCATGGCGATCATCACCCGCTGGCGCATCCCGCCCGACAGCTGGTGCGGATAGTCGTCGAGCCGCTGTGCCGCCGCGGGGATCCGCACGCGCTCCAGCATCTCAAGCGCGCGGGCGCGGGCCTGATCGCGCGTGACGTCCCGGTGGCGCAGCACCGCCTCGGCGATCTGGTCGCCGATGCGGTAGGCGGGGTTCAGCGACGTCATCGGTTCTTGAAAGATCATCGCGATGCGGCTCCCTCGGATATCGCCGAGGTCGCGCCGAGGCATCGTTAGCAGATCTTGCCCGCCGAATATCGCGGCCCCCGACACCAGTTCGGCGGGCGGCATCGGCAACAGGCCCATCAGCGACAGCGCGGTCACAGACTTGCCGCAGCCGCTTTCGCCGACGATGCACAGCGTCTCGCCGGCCGCGACCGAGAACGACACGTCGTCCACCACGTTCGCCGGCGCGCCCTTGAAGCGCAGCGACAGGGCGTCGACCTTCAGCAGCGGCGCGCTTCGCAGTTCAGTCGCCATCGGCCCGCTCCTCAGCGTCTTGGAACAGCAGGCGTTCCTGCAAGGCCAGAAGATGCTGGCGCATGGTGGCCGCCGCCGCGATCGGATCGCGCCGCTCGATCGCGTCAACCACTTGGGCGTGCTGGTTCTGGTATTGGGTCACCGCCTTGGCGGTGCGGATGCTGTCGCGGACATGGCGCCAGGCGTCGTCCTGCCGGACCCGATCCACCACGTCGAACAGCGCAAGGAACAGCGCGTTGCCCGCCGCCGCCGCAATGGCGCGGTGCAGGGCGCCGTCCCACAATTCGCGGGCGTCCAGATCGATCGACCCGGCGACCTTGGCCGCCAGATCCCGCATTCCGGCGATCTGCGCCGGGCTGGCCCGAAGTGCGGCAAGCTGCGCCAACGCCGGTTCGATCCGTAGTCGGACCTCCATGACCTCCAACATGTTGGAGGCATGGGGCAGGTTGCTCTGCTCACGCTCCGGCGCGTGCGGGTCGGCGCCGATGAAGGTGCCAGAGCCTTGGCGCCGCCAGATCCTGCCCTCGGTCTCCAACACCTCCAGCGCACGGCGAACCGCACGGCGTCCGACGCCGATCCGCTCCGCCAGATCCCGCTCCGCGGGCAGATGGTCGTCGCCGATCCGATCCAAGCCGTCGACGATCGCGCGAAGGCGCTCCAGCGCGATGCTGGAGTTCAGTCGAGAGGGCTTGTCGAGCTCAATCATAGGGCGCCACCACGGGACCAATTGGAATTGGTGCCATTGTTGGGTCACAAATCCCACGCGGGCAAGGAGTCGTTCGTGGGATGCCTCTATGCCGTGAAAATAGGCATGCAGAGAAGGATGTTGGAAAGTCGCCGTAAATGCATGCGTTTGCATGAGGCGTGGCCGTTGAGTTGCCCCAGATGGGTCAGCCATGAGCCGTGGCGCGACAATATGCGCATACCGGTGGCCAGTCTTGGCTTTGGCTCCGCGCGTCAACCGGCGGCGCGCAGTGCGGGCAAGCGTGCTGTCGGGACCAATCGCGAAAGGTTCGCCCGCGGTCCGGTCATGCGATCCGCGCCTTGCACATCATCCTGCGTCCGGCCTTCGCGCCATGCGTCAGCCGCATGCGTTACAAGCGGTTGATCAGGCTCGGCCGCGTGCGGGCGCGGTGCGGTTCAGTCCCGCGCCATCTCGCTGTTGGTGTTGACCGCGACGGCGGCTATCGTGTTGAACTGCCGCCATTTTCGTGGACGCGGGGACAGGTTTGCATAGCCTTGGCCTCGAACGCCATGGGGCTTGGGCGCCCGATCTTGGAATGGCGCCGCCGCGGAATGT
>JBLIKI010000017.1:0-25998 GCA_047636235.1 Paracoccaceae bacterium
CAGGTCCGCCAGCAATCGATCACCGAAGAGATCATCGAACTGGCCGCCGGGGCCGAGGCCGCGGGCCCCTGAGCGCCAGCTGGCCCGACCCGCCGCACCGCCCCGACGCCCAGACGCCAAGACCCGCCGTCCCGCCCGCCGCGATCAGGCGGCGAACACGTCCTTGTGGTCGGCCCGAAGCTGCGCCTTTTGCACCTTGCCCATGGTGTTGCGCGGCAGCGCGTCCATGAACACCACGTGGCGCGGCTGCTTGAAGCGCGCCAGATCCGGCGCCACCGCGTCGATCACCTGCTGGGAGGTGATCTCGGACCCCGCGGACCGCACCACCGCCACCCCGACGGTTTCGCCGAAATCGGGGTGCGGCAGGCCGAACACCGCGCTTTCCAGCACGCCGTCGACCGCGTCGATCAACAGCTCGATTTCCTTGGGATAGATGTTGAACCCGCCCGAGATGATCAGATCCTTGGACCGACCCACGATCGAGACATAGCCGTCCGCGTCGATCACGCCCACGTCGCCGGTGATGAACCAGCCGTCGGGGCGCAGTTCCTCGGCGGTCTTTTCAGGCATCCGCCAATAGCCCGCGAACACGTTGGACCCGCGAACCTCGATGCCGCCGATCTCTCCCTGCGGAACCTCCGCCCCGTCGGCCATGATCCGCAGCTCCACCCCCGGCAGCGGGAAGCCGACCGTGCCCGCACGACGCTCGCCATCATAGGGGTTGGAGGTGTTCATGCAGGTCTCGGTCATGCCGTACCGCTCTAGGATCGGCTTGCCGGTCCGGGCGGTCCACTGCACATGCGTCTCCGCCAGCAGGGGCGCGGAGCCGGAGATGAACAGGCGCATCCCCGACGCGGCCTCGCGCGTCATGCCCGGCAGCGACAGCAGGCGGGTGTAGAAGGTCGGCACGCCCATCAAGGACGTCGCGCGGGCCATGTCGGCCAAGATCGCGTCCGCGTCGAACTTGGTGTGATAGATCAGGGACGCGCCCGCGATCAGCGCCACATTGGTCGCCACGAACAGGCCATGAGTGTGGAAGATCGGCAGCGCGTGGATCAGCACGTCGTCCGAGGTGAAGCGCCAGCAGTCCGACAGCACCGCGGCGTTCGACAGCAGGTTCTCATGGGTCAGCATCGCGCCCTTGGACCGCCCGGTGGTGCCGGAGGTGTAAAGGATCGCCGCCAGATCGCCTGCATCACGGGTCGCCGCCTGCGCGATCGGCGCAGCCCCGCGCACCGCGTCGGTCAGCGTGCCCAGCCCCGCGGGGTCGAGCGTCAGGACCGCTGCCACCCCCGCCGCGTCAGCCACCGGGGTCAGCCCGGCCAGCCCCTTGGGGTCGCACACGAACACCCGCGGCTCGGCGTTGCCGAGGAAATAATCCACCTCCGCAGGCGTGTAGCCGGTGTTGAGCGGCAGATAGACCCCGCCCGCCAGCACGGTGCCGAGGTAAAGCTCCAACGCCTCCAGCGACTTTTCCACTTGGGCGGCCACTCGGTCGCCGGGCACGACGCCAAGCGCGATCAGCGCCCCGGCGCACGCTTCGGCATTGGCCCACAGCTCGCCATAGCTCAGCGTTTTGCCACCGCCGGACAGCGTGGCGAACACCTTGTCGTCATGTCCGATCGAGGGGGCGCGCAGCGCCGCCGCCAGATGGTTGCGAGCATACATGGTCAGTCCCTTTCAGCGGGGTTTGAGCAGACGGCGCACCGCGGTCGATGCGATCACCTCGTCCGCTGTCGAATAGGCCTCATGGTTCTTTTCGATGGTCGAAAGATCATAGAGATAGTTGACCATCACCCCCCACGCCCCGGCGCCGCCGCGGGCGCTTTTGTCGGCGCCGGTATGGATTTGCTCCAACCGCGCGCCGTTGCCAAGGTGGAACCGCGCCACAGGATCGACCGCGCCGCCGCGGGGGCCGCGGGCGACCATCAGATACTGCGCCGCAATTTCGGCGGCGATGGGATCGGGCTCGCCCGCTTCAAGCCGCGCGGCGGCGTCCGACAGCCGTGGCGGCAGCGCGCCCTTTTCAACCTGCGCCAGCGCCCAGGACCGCAGCCCCGGCACCGGCGAGAGGGTCACAAAGGTCGTGACGCTCGGCAATTCGCGCTGCAATTCCTCCACCACCTGTTTGATCAGGAAGTTGCCGAAGGAAATGCCGCGCAGCCCCTCTTGGCAGTTGGAGATGGAATAGAACACCGCCGTCTCAGCCTCGTCAGGAGCGATCATCGCCCGTTCCTCGGCCAGAATCGCGCCGATCGATCCGGGGATCGCGGCGGTCAGCGCCACCTCGACGAAGATCAGCGGATCGTCGCGCAAGGCGGGGTGGAAGAACGCGTAAAGCCTGCGGTCCGAGGCCGCCACCCGGCGGCGCAGATCGTCCCAGCCGTGGATTTCATGCACCGCCTCATAGCGGATGATCTTTTCCAGCACCGAGGCCGAGGTCGACCAATCCACCCGCCTGAGTTCCAGAAACCCACGGTTGAACCATGACGAGAACAGGTGCCGGAAATCGGCGTCGAGGGGTTTGAACGACGGGTCATCCTCCATCAGATCCAGCAGATCGCGGCGCATCGACACCAGCGCGCTGGTGCCGCCCGGCGCGCGGTTGAGACGGCGGATCAGCTCCTGGCTGCGCGGCTCGGACACTTGGTGCAGATCGCGCAGCGCCGCGTCGCCCGTGTCGCGCCAGCGGGTGATCGCGGCCTCCAGCGCCACAGGATCGACGCTGAACGTGTCACGCAATCGGGCGAAGAACGTCGCGCGGCCCTCGGCGTCGAGCCGCGCGTAGTCGTCGAAGATGGTGCGCGCGATGGCGAGGCCGGTCGCCTCGCCCCGCCCGCTCACCAGTTGCTCGCACAGACCCGCAAGGTCGGGCCGCGGGGCGGGCGCCATCAGCCCCCACCCCGCATCCGCGATCCGCGTGACCAGATCGCTCAGCATGCTCGCGCCTTTGGTCACCGGGCCGGTCCCATCAGATAGTCGGGCAGCCAGGTCGCGATGCCGGGGAACGCCGACAGGATGATGATCGCCAGCACCATGCACAGCACGAACGGCATCGACCCGACCAGGATCTTGCGCAGCGAGATGTCGGGCGCGATGCCGTTGATGACGTAAAGGTTGAGGCCGACGGGCGGCGTGATCAACCCGATCTCCATGTTGATGGTCAGGATCACCGCGAACCAATAGGGGTCGAACCCCACCGAGGTGATGATCGGCAGCAGGATCGGCGCCGACATCAAGATCACCGCGACCGGCGGCAGGAAGAACCCCGCCACCAGCAGGAACAGGTTGATGATCCCCATCAGCGCCCAGCGGTTCACGTCCAGCTCCGCGATCCAGCCCGCCACCGATTGGGTGACGAACAAGGATGACAGCATGAACGAGAACACCCCCGCCGCCCCGATGATGAACAGGATCATCACGCTCTCGCGGGTGCTGTCGCGCAGCACCGCCCACAGCGCCTGCGGCTGGTACATCCGGTACACTAGGATCGCGACGACGAAGCACAACAGCGCGCCGACCGCGGCGGTCTCCGACGGCGTCGCAACCCCGCCGTAAAGCGCATAGAGCACGCCAACGATGATCAGCAGAAACGGGATCACCCGCGGCAGGATCTCAAACTTTTGCGCCCAGGTGTAGCTGCCGCTGCTAAGGGCCGCGCCCGCCGCCCCGCGCCGCCAGGTGTCGAAGATCGCCCATGCGATGAACAGGCTGACCAACAGCAGCCCCGGCAGAACCCCCGCCAGAAACAGCCGCCCGATCGAGGTTTCGGTCGCGATGCCGTAGACGATCATGGTCACCGAGGGCGGGATCAGAATGCCCAAGGTGCCGCCCGCGGCGATCGATCCGGCGGCGACCTCGTCGGGGTAGCCGCGCTTGCGCATCTCCGGGATGCCCATCTTGCCGATGGCGGCGCAGGTGGCGGGGGATGATCCCGACATCGCCGCGAACAGCGCGCAGGCCCCGAGGTTGGACACCACCAGCCCGCCGGGCACACGGGTCAGCCACCGCTCCAACGCCTCATAAAGGTCAGGCCCGGCGCGGGTCGATGATATCGCGGCCCCCATGATGATGAACATCGGGATCGACAGCAGCGCAAAGGAATTCAGCTCTCCATAGAACACCTCCGGCAGGGCCTCGAGCGAGCGCGGCCCGTCGAACGCCAGCAGAAAGCCGGTGGCGACGATCAGCAGCCCCGCGCCGATCGGCACGCCGGAGAACAGCACGAGGACCGTGGCCAGCGCCACCAGCCCTCCGACCAAAAGCGGGTCCATCAGCGCCTCCTGTCTTCGGGGGCGTCAGGCGCCGTGATGTCGGAGCCGGTCGCGGACATCCACAGATCGCCGAGCAGTTGCAGCAAGAACAGCCCGAACCCGATCGGCAGCGCCGCATAGGGGATCGACAGCGGCACCGCCCAGACGGTCTCCGAGCGCCAGCCGCGCGACCACGCCATGTGGAACATGTCCCACGCGTAATAGAGCATCAGCGCGATCATCGTGGCGGTGACCGCCAGCGTGACCGTGGCGAGCCCGCGGCGCAAAGACTGCGGCAGCAGCGTCGGCAGCAGATCGACGCTGACATGCCCGCGCAGCTTTTGCACATAGGGCAGCCCGATCAGCGTCGCGGCGATCATCAGATAGATCACCGCCTCGGTCTGCCAGATGGTCGATACTTCGAGCGCGAAGCGCAGAAAGATCATCTGGCAGGTGATGAACACCGCCGCCAGGATCATGAACGCCGCGATCACGCCGCAGGCGGTGGAAATGACGCCGATGGCGCGCACCGCAAGCGGCTCGCGGCGATCGGATGTTTGGCCGGACCCCATGGGACCCCCCCCCTTCGCGGATTCAAGCGAAAAGACCCCGGCGACGCGCGCCGCCGGGGCCATCGATCACAAGGCGGCGATCACTCGACCGCGAGCGCGAGGTCGAGCAGCATCTGCCCGTTCGGCGTGCTTTCCACGAAGGCGGGATAGGAGGTGGTCTTGGCCAGCTCGCGCCAGGCGTTGAAATCCGCCTCGGTCATGTGGGCGATCTTGACGCCCGAATCGGCGAAGGCTTTTGCGGCGATGGCGTCGCCAGCCTTGGCCTCCGCCAGATAGAACGCCTGCGCCTTGGCCGAAGCCGCGGTCAGGGCGGCCTGCTGCGGCGCGGTCAGCCCGTCAAAGGTGGTCTTGTTCATCAGCAGCGGCTGATACATGAACCACAGTGCGAAATCACCGGCGGGGGTGAAGCAGGTCAGCTGCTCATACAAACGATAGCTGACAAAGCTTTCGGAGGACGTGTTGGTCGCGTTCAGCACGCCGGTCTGCAGCGCCGAATAGATCTCCGACGACGCCATGGACGAAATCGAAGCCCCGGCGCCCGCCAGCATCTGCTCGAACGCCTTGCCCGCAGCGCGGATCGTCGCGCCATTGGCATCCGACGGCTTGGTGATGCAGTCGCGGTCCTTGGTGCCGAACCCGCCCGCGAGATAGCCGTGCACCAGCACCTTCACGTCGTCTGAGGCGAGGATCTTCTCAATCTCGGCCATGAACGGCGAATGCGACAGGCGGTCGCCGTGGTCGTGGTTCTTCACCATGCCCGGCATCAGCGTCAGGTTGTAGGCGGGCTGCTGTCCGCCCGCATAGGACAGCGGCAGCACGGTCATATCGAGGCGACCGCGGCTCAGCGGGGTATACTGCTCCCGCGCTTTGAACAGCGACTGCGACGGGAAGATTTGGATATTGAGGTCGACATTGGCGGCCTTGACGTCATCGGCGACCATCCGGGCGACCTGATGGCGCACATCGCCCTCGGCCCACTGATGGCTGAGCTTGAGATCGAGCGCCAGCGCCGAGGATGCCAGCAGCAGCGTGGACATCGCGGTCGCGAGGCCGAGCTTCATAGCGTTCATGGTAGTTCCTCCCTGGAACGGTTCCGGCGCCGCCCCGCGCGTTGACGCAAGGGGTCGGCTCCCCGCCGGTTGCTTGATGACTAACAGGGGCGGCGCCCACGATCAATCCTCATGTATACATGATCGGCTTTTACATATGCGCCGCCAGCGGCTATGACTTGGCCCGACCGCAAAGGACCGCCACCGATGGACACGCCCCGCCCCGCCCGCGCCACCGAACCCAAGCCCGAGAACCGGGCCGACGCGCTGCGCAACGCGCTGGAGGAACAGATCCTCACCGGCGTGCTGCGCCCCGGCGACCGGCTGGAGGAAGTCGCGCTGGCCGATCGATTCGGCGTGTCGCGCACGCCGATCCGCGAGGCGCTGTTCCAGCTCGCCGCCACCGGGCTGATTGAGCATCGCCACCGCCGCGGCGCCTTCGTCGCTGATTTCGGGCCGAAACGTCTGGGCGAGATGTTCGACGTGATCGCCGAGATGGAGGCGCTGTGCGCCCGTCTTGCCGCCCGCCGCGCCACCGCCGCCGATCTGGCCAGGATCGCGGGCGCCCATGCCGATTGCGCCGAGGCCGCCGCCGCAGGCGACAGCGACGGGTATTATTACGCCAATGAGCGGTTTCATCAGGCAATCCGCGTGGCGGCGGGCAATGATTTTTTGGTCGAGCAAATCGCCGCCCTGCAAAAGCGCCTGAAGGCCTATCGCCGCCTGCAATTGCGCGCCCGCGGCCGGATCCGCACCTCGTTCGAGGAACATGGCCGCATCCTCGCCGCGCTTGAGTCCGGGGCGGTGGACGAGGCCGGGGACGCCATGCGCGCCCACGTGGCGATTCAGGGCAACCGGTTCGCGGACCTGTTGGCGAGCCTCGGGCGCGGGGCATCGCGGGACGCGGCCGAATAGCGCGGCGGGCCCGGCCAGCGAAACGCCGGACCGCAAATCGCGCCTTGGCCCTTGCGCCCGCCCGCGGTTGGGTGAACCCTGCATCTCCGCATTGTCGCCGCAGGAGCCTCGGAATGCCGTTTGTCGCCACCCACCGCGCCGCCACCGAGTCGTGGGAATGCGATCAGAACGCGCATCTGAACGTGCAGTTTTATAACAAGCGGTTCGACGATGCCGGGCGGATGCTGCATGCGCTGCACGGGGCGGCCCCCGCGACGCCGCGCCTGCGCCACGTGCGTTATATCCGCGAATTGCGGCAGGACACGTCGTGCCTGATCGACAGCGCGGTGCTGGCGGACGGGCCCCATGCGGGGGCGCTCGTCCATATCCTGCGCAACGCCAGCGGAGGGGACATCGCCGCCACGTGCATCGATGACATCGGGGACGCTGCGTCGGGCCTGCCGCGGGTTTCAGACGCCGATCTACCCGCGCCGGTCAGCCGTGGCATGACGCCGGGGCCGTGGGCGCCGATGGACGACGCGGGCTTGCTGGCGGCGGGGGCGGCGGTGTTCTCCAGCTCGATGGTGGTGCGGCCCGCGCAGTGCGACCCCGACGGACGGCTGGCGCCGTGGACGCTGGTCAGCTGTTTCAGCAATGGCGCCACGATCGCGTGGGATCATCTGGGCGTGATGTCCGATTGGCTGACGGCGCATGATCTGGGCCGCGCGTTGGTGGAGATGAAGCTGGCGATCCACGCCCTGCCCGGCCCAGGCGCCTGTCTGCGCCAGCTGACCTGGCCGCACAACGTCAATGACCGCACCGTGTGCCTGCGCCATCAGATCACCGACCTGACCACCGGCGCGCTGGTGGCCCAAGGCGATCTGGTAGGGCTGGTGTTCGACCTCGGCGCCCGCCGCGCGGTTAGGGTTCCGCCCGAGGCGCAGGCCCGGATGGCGGAGCTGTTGACGCGGATCGCCTGATCCCCGCCGGGTCCGCACCTCGCCCCCAGCCAGGACCCCAGCCATGACCCCCGCCATGACCCCGCCGCGCCCCCGGTTCAGGAGAGCCCATGTTCGCCTTCCCCGCCACTCCGCCTGACGATGCCGCGCGTGCGCTTCGCCGCGATGTTCGCGCGTTTCTGGCCGCTGAGCGCGCCTCGGGCGGGTTCGTCCCCGCCGCCGATTGCTGGGTGTCCGCCGCGGACCCCGCCTTCAGCGCCCGGCTGGGCGCGCAAGGCTGGCTCGGCGTGACCTGGCCCGCGGTCTATGGCGGCCATGACCGTCCGATGCCCCACCGCTATGTGGTGACCGAGGAGCTTCTGGCCGCCGGCGCCCCCGTCGCCGCCCACTGGATCGCGGATCGCCAAAGCGGCCCCTTGATTCTGCGCCACGGGTCCGAGGCGCAGCGGGCCGAAATCCTGCCGCGCATCGCCGCGGGGACCTGCTTCTTCGCCATCGGCATGAGCGAGCCGCAGGCGGGTTCCGACCTCGCCGCGGTGACCACGCGGGCGGAGCGGACGGCGGACGGCTGGCGCCTGAACGGGCGCAAGATCTGGTCCACCGGCGCGCATTTTTCCGACTTTATGATCGTGCTGGCGCGCACCTCGCCCCCCGATGGCCGCGACCGGCAGGTCGGCCTGTCGCAGTTTCTGGTGGACCTGCGGAGCCCCGGCGTCAGCATCTCAGGCATCCGCGATCTGGGCGGCACGCCCCATTTCAACGAGACCGCGTTCGACGATGCGCTGCTGCCCCCCGACGCGCTGCTCGGCGTCGAGGGCCGCGGCTGGGCGCAGGTGATGTCCGAACTCGCGCTGGAGCGGTCCGGGCCGGAGCGGTTCCTGACCAGCTTCGCCCTGCTGGAAACCGCGATGCCAACCCTTGCCGCCCACGGCGACACCCGGATCGCAGAGCGGATCGGGCGGATCATCGCGCATCTTCGGGTGCTGCGGCGCATGTCGATGGGCATCGCGCAGCTGATCCAGGACGGCGCGTCCCCGGCCACCGAGGCGGCGCTGGTCAAAGAACTCGGCAACCGGTTCGAGGGCGAGGTGATCCGCGATCTGCGCGCCATGCTGGCCGACATTCCGCAAGGCGATCACCCCCCCGCCCTCGCGCCCTTGCTGCGCGACGCGGTGCTGCATCTGCCGTCGAACACGCTGCGCGGCGGCTCCACGGAAATCTTGCGCGGCATCGTCGCGCGCCAATTGGGGGTGCGGTGATGCCCGAAGCCAACCTTATCGCCGACGCCGCAGACCGGATCCTGTCGGACGTGGATCTGGCTTCCATGGACGCCGCGGGCGGAACCGGCCCCGCGGCCGAGGCGCTGTGGACGACGCTGGAGGTCGGCGGCTTCACCCGACTATGGGCGGCAGAGGACCATGGCGGCGCGGGCCTCGGCGCGGCGGAGGCGTTCGCGCTGTTGCCCATGCTCGGCCGCCATGCGGTTCCGCTGCCGGTGGCTGACACGGTGCTGGCGGCGCATCTGCTGTCGCGCGCCGGGATCGCGCCGCCGACCGGGCCGCTGGGGCTGGCGCCCAGCCCTCAGGCCGCCGCAATGGCGTTCGCAGGGCGGATCGGCCATGCGGTGACGCTGGACGGCGGGATGGTGCGCCTGCTCGGCCCCCTGCCCGGCGCGGCGTCGCTGGCGCATGGCGAAGACGGCTTCGGCGTCTATGACCCTGCGCTGGCGACGTTAATCGAGACCGCCCCCGCCCCAGACTGGATGACCCCTCCGGCGGTGCGCGCGCTGGCCGCGGCGGTGCGCGCGGCGCAGATGGCGGGCGCCATCGCCGCGGCGCTGGACCTGACGCTGGCCTACACGTCGGAGCGCGAGCAGTTCGGGCGCGCGCTGTCTAAATTCCAGGCGATCCAGCACCATCTGGCGGAGATGGCGGGCGAATCCGCCGCCGCCGCCGCGGCCGTGCAACTGGCCGCCGAGGCGATCGCGGATGATCCCGACATGGGCGTCGACGCGCGCGAGATGGCCGCCATCGCCAAGATCCGCTGCGGCGACGCCGCCGCGCGCGCCGCAGCCGCCGCCCATCAGGCCCATGGCGCGATGGGGTTCACCTATGAATACCCGCTCGGCCGCCTGACCCGGCGCCTGTGGCAATGGCAGGACGATTTCGGGGCCGAGGCGCACTGGGCCGTCGCCCTCGGCCGCACTCATCTGACGACACGCGACGCGCCGCTATGGCCGCGAATCGCACGGTAAGGAGACCGCCATGACCCAATCCGTCACCCTGAGCCATGAGGGCCGCATCGCCACCATCACCCTCAACCGTCCCGACACGCGCAACGCCCTTTCGGCGGATGTGGTCGACGGGCTGGTAAGCGCGCTGGAGGCCTGCCAGAACGACCCCGCGATCAGCTGCATCATCCTGACCGGGGCGGGGAAATCGTTCTCCTCAGGCGGGAACTTGCATGAGATCAAGGCCCTGACCGCCGATCAGCACATGACCGAGGCGGAGCTGGCCAACTGGTATCAGACCGGCATCCAGCGCATTCCGATGACCATGGAGGCGATCGACGTGCCGGTCATCGCCGCCGTCAACGGCCACGCCATCGGCGCGGGCTGCGATCTGACCGCGATGGCGGACATGCGGATCGCGGCGGAGGACGCCATTTTCGCCGAAAGCTTTCTGCGGGTCGGGATCATCCCCGGCGACGGCGGCGCGTGGTTCCTGCCCCGCGTGGTAGGCGCCGCGCGCGCCAACCAGATGCTCTATACCGCCGAGGGGGTGGACGCCGCGACAGCTCTCGCCTGGGGCCTCGTTTCCTCGGTCGTCCCGAACGCCGATCTGATGGCGGCGGCGCACGCCATGGCGCAGAAGGTCGTCGCCCAGCCCCCCGCCGCGATCCGCATGGCCAAGCGGCTGATGCGCGCGGCGCGGACCATGCCGCTGGACGATCATCTGAAGATGGCCGCCGGAATGCAGGGTGAGCTGCAACAGCTGGCCGACCACCATGAGGCGATCGACGCGATCTTGGAAAAGCGCAAGCCCAGCTTTCAGGGCCGCTGATCTTCAGGGCCGATGGCTGTCAGGGTCGATGACGGGCCAGGAACGCTAAAGCCGCGGCGTCAAAACCCGCCGGGTTCTCGATGTTCACCGAATGGCCGCCGTCGATGTCCGCGACCTCAAGTCCCGGCAGCGTGGCGGCGGCCCAGTCGCGGTGACGCTGGAACCGCCGCTCATGCCGCCCGTTGATCAGCAGGGTCGGGACGCTGGTGCGCGCGAACTCGGCGTGGACGCTTAGCTCCGGGGTCACATGCTCCAGAAGCAAGCTCAGCCCATGGGTGTCGGCGCGGTCGGCGGCGTCTGACAGCCGCCGGCGCAGATCGGGCGGGAACCGCTTGGCGAAACGCGGGTGCATCGGCTGGCGGCGCAGGTCCTCCTGCCCGCCCAGCCGCAGGCGGTGGGCGCGCACCAGGTTTTCGGCCAGCGCGTCGGTGTCGAGCGGCGCGCGCAAGGCGGCGTTGCCGTTGGTGAAGATCTGCGCGCTCACCCGCTCCGGGTGGGTCAGCGCATAGCGCAGCGTGACGCCCGCGCCAAAGCTTTGGCCGCACAGCGCCCATCGCGGCGCGCCGATCGCAGCGCGCACCGCCTCCAGCCCCGCCACCAGCGCGGCGGCGCAATAGGCGGCCGGGTCGGTGGGCGCCGGACAGGCGCCATGGCCCGGCAGCTCCGCCAAGATCAGCCAATGACGCGCCGACAGCGCGGGCAGGTTCGGCGCCCAATGATCGGCGCAGGACATGAAGCCATGCATCAGCGCCAGCGGCGGGTTGGCGGGCGATCCGAACGTCTGATAGGTCAGTTGCAACGCAAGCTCCTTGGCCGCCGGGCGGGGCGCTTTCCCTGTCCCCCGCCCGGCGCGCAGGGTCAAGCGGCGCGTGGCCGTGCCGGAGGCCCCGATGACCGATCCCGTCCTGACCCAGGCCTTGGCGCGCCAGGGCGATCTGCTGACGGCGATTTGCGGTTGTCGCCTGCCCCTCGGTCGGGGCCGACCCGGGCTGCGCGGCGGGGATGGACAGCGCGCGGCGGTTTGGGGAATCGCGCCTGACCGCCATGGGGCTGCGGAATGTGCGGCGGCTAAAGGCGCGCGGCGAACCGGCGATCTTCGCGCAAAGCTGCGCCGCACCGGGCGGCCCATGGCGCAGCGAGCCGTCCGAGGCGACCGCGGTCGACGGGCGGCTATGCCGGCGCGGCGCCGCGGACGACGAAGGCCCGATGCTGATCGCGCCGGCCGACATAGAGGCGGTTCTGGCGGTCGAAGGCCAGCTTCCCGTCACCCTCAAGATCCTGATCGAGGGCGAGGAGGAGACTGGCGGCCCCACCATGCCCGCGCTTCTGGCGCGCCATGGCGATCTGCTGGCCAGCGACGCGACCCTGTCCGCCGATGGCGGGCGCTGGCGTGAGGGGTTGGTCAGAATCAACACCGGATCGCGCGGCAGCGGCGGGCTGGAGATTTGCGCGCGCACCGCCCACAAGGACCTGCATTCGGGGCGATATGGCGGCGGGGCGCCCAATGCGCTGCATGTGCTGGCGCGGCTGATCGCGGCGCTGAACGATGCGGGCGCGCGGATCGCCGCGCCGGGCATCTATGAAGGCGCCACGGAGCCGACGGCGGCGGCGCGCGCCGCCCTCGCCGCGATTCCCGTCGATACCGACGCGCCTGTCAACGACCTCGGCGCGATTCCGGCGGGCAAGGCCGGGTGGACGACCCATGAGAGGCGGTGGCTGCGCCCGGCCATCGACGTCAACGGCATGTGGGGCGACCATGTCGGCGCAGGGCGAAAGACCGTGATCGCCCATGAGGCCTTCGCAGAGATCACCGTGCGGCTGGCCCACGGTCAGAACCCGGACCATGCCAAGGCCGCGCTGCTGGCGCATCTGCCCATGCAGACGCTGGCGGGCGCGACGCTGACCCCGACCGGGGATCGCGGCTGGGGCGCCGCCTACGCCGTGCCGCCCGCGCATCCGCTGCTGCTGGCGGCCGAGAACGCGTTGCACGACTCCACTGGAAAGGCCCCAATGCGCGTGCGGATCAGGGCGTCCTTGCCGCTCACGAACCAGATCCGCGACGCGCTCGGGATCGATGCGGTGATGTTTTCGTATTCTATCTCGGATGAGGAGTATCACGCCGCGAACGAATTTATGCGGCTCAGCGCGCTGGACGACGGGCTGGCGGGCTGGGTGGCGATCCTGCGGCGGATCGGCGCGCATACGGCGGCCGACTATGCGCTTTATCGCGGCCTGCGCGCCAACCCCGCAGCGCCAGCGCGCCCCCCCTACGCGCACGCCCCCAGCGCCCCCCTGCGCGCCCCCCCCTGCGCGACGGAACGCCCGATTGCGGGGCCGCGCCGGGGGCGGGATGTTTTGTCATTGGGCATTCGCCCGCAAGACGGTTACAACACCCGCGACCTGCGGCCCCCCGGCCGCGCTAAAAGAAAGCGTGAGCGACACCCATGACGATGCTGGAAACCTTTATCAAACCGATGCATCGGGAAGGCATCCGCTTTGTCGCCGCCTTCGCGTTGATCACCGCCGTGCTGTTCCTTCTGTGGGACCCGCTGGGCTGGATCGGCGTCGGACTGACGGTGTGGTGCTATTATTTCTTCCGCGACCCGATCCGCACCACCCCGACCCGTCCGGGCCTGATCATCAGCCCCGCGGACGGCGTCATCTCGCTGCTGGAACGCGCGGTCCCGCCTGAGGAACTGGGCATGGGCCCCGACGCGCTGGTCCGCGTCAGCGTGTTCATGAACGTGTTCAACTGCCACGTGAACCGCGCCCCGATCGAGGGCGAGGTCGCCGCCATCGCTTATCGCGCGGGCAAGTTCCTCAACGCCTCGCTCGACAAAGCCAGCGTGGACAATGAGCGTAACTCCATGGCGATCCGCATGGCTGACGGGCGCATGGTGGCGGTGGTGCAGATCGCGGGATTGGTCGCGCGGCGCATCGTGTGCTTCACCAACCCCGGCGAGAAGCTGGCGACCGGCGAGCGGTTCGGCCTGATCCGCTTCGGCTCGCGGCTCGACGTCTATCTGCCTGAAGGGGTCTCGCCCCTGGTCTGCGTCGGACAGAGCATGATCGCGGGGGAGACCGTGCTCGCCGATCTAGCCGCGACCGAGGACGCCCGCGCCGGGCGCACGGGCTGATCCGTGGCCGAACAGCTTCCCGCCCCGCCGCCGCGCAAGCCTGATCTGCCGATCATCCATCTGCTGCCGAACCTGCTGACGATCATGGCGATCTGCGCCGGGTTGACCGCGATCCGGTTCGGCATCGGCGGAGATTTCGAGCGCGCGGTCCAGTTCATCCTGATCGCTTGCGTGCTCGACGGGCTGGACGGGCGGTTCGCGCGGATGCTCAAAAGCGAATCCGCGCTGGGGGCGGAGCTGGATTCGCTGGCCGATTTCCTGAATTTCGGGGTGGCGGCGCCGCTGGTGATCTATCTGTGGACCCTGCGCGACGCGGGCGGGTTCGGCTGGATCGTGGTGCTGATCTTCGCGGCCTGCGCGGCGGTGCGGCTGGCGCGCTTCAATGTCAGCAGCCGCCTGCCGGACCGGCCGTCGCGGTCTCAGTTCTTTGTCGGTGTGCCTGCGCCCATGGGGGCGGCGCTGGTGCTGGCGCCGCTGTTCATCGCGCTTATGAGCGACGGCGAAACGGTGCTGCCTGACGCGGTGGTGGTGATCCATATCGTGATCGTCGGGCTGCTGATGATCTCTCGCATCCCGACGCCGTCGGCCAAGGGCGTCACCATCACGCGCGAAAAATCGCGCTATGCGCTGGTGGCGGCGGTGATCGTGGTGGGGGCGCTGCTGGCCTACACGTGGACCACGCTGGTGATCATCGACATGGTCTACGCGCTCAGCATCATCTGGGCGTGGCGCGAGAATCGAAAGCTGGGCAAGACGCAGGCCGACTGATCGGGCCGCGGCGCCGCAGCGCTGCCAACGCGGCTGGACAACCGCGCGGCAGGGGCATAGCGCGACCTAGCGGCCGCCGCGGTCCGGCCGCGCCGAACGGAGCTTCGGGTGCATCTCGTCATTCTCATGAACGGCATGGTGTGCGTGCTGATCGGGCTGCTGATGGCGGCGCCGATGGCGGCGGACCCGGGCGGCGCGGCGCCGTTCGCGCTGGCGGCGTTCTGCGCCATTGCGTTCGGGCTCGCCCTCGCCATCGCCGCGCGGGGCGCAGAGAACGATTTCCGCGCCCGCCATGCGTTCTTGCTGACCGCCTCGGCCTGGACCACCGCCGCGATGGTCTGCGCCCTGCCGATGATGTTCGCGGGGCTAAGCGCGACCGACGCCTTTTTTGAATCGATGTCCGGGCTGACCACCACCGGGTCGACGGTGCTGACCGGGCTCGACACCATGGCGCGGGGAATTCTGGTCTGGCGGGCGCTGACCCAGTGGATCGGCGGCATCGGCATCATCGTCACCGGCATCGCGGTGCTGCCATTCCTGCGGGTGGGCGGGATGCAGCTGTTCCGCGCCGAAAGCTCCGACAAGGCCGACAAGGAACTGGCCAGCGCCGCCCGCTTCGCCGCCATCACCTTGCGGGTCTATGTGGCGCTGACGGCGCTGTGCGCCATCGCCTATGCGATGGGCGGCATGGGCGGCTTCGACGCTGTGCTGCACGCGATGACCACGGTGTCGACCGGGGGCTTTTCGACCTATGACGCGTCGATCGGGCATTTCGGGTCGCCGACCATCGAATGGATCGCGGTGGTGTTCATGCTGTCGGGCAGCCTGCCGTTCGTGTGGTACATCCGCATCCTCAACCGTGGCGCGTGGCGGTCCGAGCAGGTGACGGCCTATCTCGGATCGTTGGCGGCGATCGTGCTCGGGCTGGCGATCTGGCTGGCGCTGCGCCATGGCGAGACCCCGTCCGACGCCCTGCGCATGTCGGCGTTCAACGTGGTGTCCGTGGTCACCACCACCGGCTTCGCCACCGTCGACTACATCGCCTGGGGGCCGTTCCCGGTGGCGGTGTTCTTCATCATCACCTTTTTCGGCGGCTGCACCGGGTCCACCTCCGGCGGGCTGAAAGCCATGCGGCTGGTGATCGCCGTCAAGGCGGTGCGCGCCGCGATCCGGCGCATCCACAACCCCCACGCGGTGGTGGTGATCCGCTATGAGGGGCGCCTGGTGAGCGACGACGTCATGGGCGGCATGACCGCGTTCCTGACCTTCTACACCCTGACTTTCGCGGTGCTGACGCTGTCGCTGTCGATGATGGGGCTGGATTTCCAGACCGCGGTCAGCGGCGCGATCACGGCCTTGTCGAATGTCGGGCCGGGGGTCGGGCCGATCATCGGGCCGGCGGGCAATTTCTCCACCCTGCCCGACGATGCCAAATGGTTGCTGTCGCTCGGCATGCTGCTGGGGCGGCTGGAGGTGATGACCGTGCTGGCGCTGTTCACCATGGGCAGCCTGCGCCCCTGACGTCGCCCGTGCGAAACCGCTTGACGGCGCCCCCCGGCGGGCGCAGCGATCAGGGCGGCGCGCGCTTCATGCCGTCGCCGCGCACGCGCGCTTGCGGCCGGGGGCGTCCCCGCCGCGCCTCAGCATGGCTCGCACTGGACCCGGCCTTGATCGACCCGCTGCACATCCCAGACGTGTTCCCCCCCGCCGACTGCGCCCGCCTGTTCGCCATCGCCAGCGCGGGGGCGTTCGACGATGCAGGCCTGGTGCGCCGCACCCGCGACGACACCATCCGCCGTGCGCGTGTCCAATGGCTCGACGATGGCGCGGACGCCGCATGGGCGATGGGCCGCGTGGTCGACACCGTGATCGAGGCCAACCGCCGCCACTTCATGTTCGACCTGACCGAGTTCGCCGAGCGGATGCAGATAGCCTGGTATGATGCCGCGCAAGAGGGGCATTTCGACTGGCATGTCGATGTCGGCGACGGCCAGTTCGCGCAAAAGCGCAAGCTGACGCTGGTGGTGCAACTGAGCGACCCCGACGCCTATGAGGGTGGCGCGCTGGAGATCAACGCCGACGGCCATGCCCGCGCCGCCAACCGCGCCCGCGGGTCCGCCACTTTGTTCCCCAGCTTCATGCCCCACCGCGTCACCCCGGTGACGGCCGGGGAACGCTATTCCCTCACCACCTGGATCCATGGCCCGGCGTTCCGCTAAGGCGTGAGCCTTGCCAAATGGCATCATACAGCGCTATATATGCCAGATGGAGGCTACGTCATGATGCTGCACGCGATCAACCCCACCGCCGCCCGCCCGAACGCCCCCGCGATCACGCCCGAGGAGGCGCAGGCGCTCGCGCGCGCCACCGTCAACCTGTTCCAGCGATGGGAGCTGAGCGATGCCGAGGCGCGCACCTTGCTAGGCGGTCTGCCCGCCCGCACTTGGGCGCGCTGGAAGGCGGGAGAGCCGGGGCGGGTTGATCGCGATCTGCGCGCGCGCATGGCGATCCTGATGGGGGTTCACAAAGGGCTGCGGTATTTGTTCACCGACCCCGCGCGCGGCTATGGGTGGGTGCGCGCGGCCAACGCGGCGTTCGGCGGGCGATCCGCGCTCGAGGTCATGATGCAAGGCGAGATCACCGACCTGATCGACGTCCGCGGCTGGCTGGATGCGGAGCGCGGCGGCTGGTGACCCCCCTGGCTCGCGTGACCTGGGCGCGGACATGGCGGATCATCCGCTCGATCTTTCCACCCATCGATCTGTTCGAAGACATCGCCGATCCCGCGGATTGGGAGGCGCTGGCCTCCGCCGAGGCCAAGCTGAACCCGCGCGTGGCGCACTCCATCGGCGATCTGGCCAAGGTCCCGCCCGCGCGCCGCGTGTCGGGGCCGGGCGCGAGCCTTGCGATGGCGCCCTTCGTCCATTGCTCCACGCTGCGGCCGGGGCGGTTCTCGGACGGGTCGTATGGGGTCTATTACGCTGGCGACAGCCGCGACGTGGCGATCGCCGAGACGGTCCGCCACCACGCCTTGGCGATGCGCGCGACCGCGCAGGCGCCGGGATGGACCTCGCAATTTCGGGTGATGATCGGGGCCGTCGATGCGGATCTGCATGATGCGTCGGGGGCGCCGGGCGCGCTCGACCCCGATGACTATCGCGCCGCGCAGGCGCTGGCGGCGGGGCTGCGGGCGGCGGGGTCCGACGGCATCGTCTATCCCAGCGTGCGCCAGCCGGGGGGCCTGTGCATCGCCGGGTTCTGGCCCGATGTGGTCGGCATCCCGGTGCAGGGCGGGCATCTCGCGTATCATTGGGACGGCGACAGGGTCGATTACGTCAAGGATTTGGACGCCAACGCCGTCTATGCGGTGGTCTGAGCGTCACAGCGCCCGCAGCCGCGCGCCGATCCGCACCCCCGCAGGGGTCGCGCAGGCGGCCCCGATCAGCACCGCCGCCACCGCGCCCCCGCCGCAGATCAGCGCGACCTTGATGGCGACCGACACCCCGTATTCCACCGACAGATTGTCGAGCAGCACCTGCGCAACCGGCGCGTCCACCAGCGCGTGGAACCACGCCGCCTCGGCAAGCGCGGCGGCGACCCCGGCCAGCGCCGCCAGCCCCAGCGCGCGCGCCAAACGCCGCCACAGCGAGCCATGCTCGGCAATCCCCGCCACGCGGAACGCCAGCAGCCACGCCAGCGCGCCCGACATCAGCAGCGCGTCGATGTAATCGGCCAGCCGCACCTGCATCCAGACATGCAGCATCCCCAGCGCCAGCAACGGATAGGCCAGCCGGTGCAGCCGCCGCCAGCGGATCGGCCCGATGCGCCGGATCACTCGGTCGAACGAGGTCGCCGCCAGCGCGACATAGCCCAGCAGCGCCACGGCGCCGACGGTCAGATAGGTGCGAGACACGATCTCGGACGCAATCATCCCGAGGCGCCATTGCTTGTCGGCGGCGAACAACAGGAAATGCGCCATCAGCCACAACGCGCCCGACAACCCCAGCAGACGGCGCACGCCGGTCGCCTCGGTCCAGCCGGTCAGCCGCCGGATCGGGGTCAGCGCCAGCGCCGCCAGCAAGATCACCGCCGCCCACGCGCCGGTGACGCCGATCAGGCGGTCGATCGGCTCCGGCCCCAGCGCGTCGGCGCCGATCAGCCACGCGATGCGAACCGCAGGCGCGATCGCCAGCGCGAAGGCGGCCGCGCGCAGCGCCGACAGGCGCCTGCGTCGGTCGCGCCAAGGCGCAAGATCGACCGCAGAGGGAACGGGAGAGGGAAAGCGGAGGCGCAACGTCATCACGCCATGTTCACCGCCCGGCCCGCGCCCGCAACCCGCCCCCGATCATATCGCCGAGAGCGGGGCGCGAGCGCGGCCCCTTCGCCTCAGGCCGCGTATTCCGGTTCCTGCCGGTCCAGCGTCCGGCGCAAGGACGCAAGGTGCAGGCGCGCGGAATCGGGATCGCCCTCGCGCATCAGCGCCACCGCGGCGCTGGCGATGTCGTGGGACACCGCATCGATCTTGCGCCCGGTGGACAGCGCGATGCACTGGACCTGCGCCGCGCGCTCTAGATAATAAAGATCGTCCCACGCCTCGGCGATGGTCGGGGCCAGCACCATCACGCCATGATGCTTCATGAAGATGATGTCGGCGTCGCCGCAGGCTTTCGCGATCCGCTCTCCCTCGCGATCATCCAGCGCGAGGCCGTTGTAGTCGCGGTCATAGGCGGTGCGGCCATAGAATTTCAGCGCGGTCTGCCCGGCGAAGATCAGCGGGTCCTCGTCGGACATGCTCAGCGCCGTGGCATAGGGCATGTGCGTGTGGAACGCGACCCGCGCGCGGGGCACGAGGCGGTGCATCTGGGCGTGGATGTGAAAGGCGGTGGCCTCGGGCTCGCCCTCCCCGTCGATCACCGCGCCGTGGAAATCGCAGATCAGCAGGCTGGAGGCGGTGATCTCGCGAAACGCCAGTCCGTAGGGGTTCACGAGGAACAGATCGTCGTGCCCCGGAACCATGGCGGAGAAATGGTTGCAGATGCCTTCCTCGAACCCGTTGCGGGCGGCCATGCGAAAGCACGCCGCCAGATCGGCGCGGGCGACGGCGATCTCCTCGGTGCGCAGGTCCGGCTGGTTCTCGCCGCGGGGCGTCGCGGCGGCGGAGGGGGTGTAGGCGTGGCCCATGGAGGTGCTCCCGATAGATATGTTTGGCGCGCAGTCTGGCACGGGCGGCGGCAAGGGGAAAGCAGGCGCGAGGCGAAAACGGGGGCGAGGTGAAAGCGGAGGGGCGGGCGCGGGCGCTCGCGGCGATTGCGCGCGGCGCGCGGCGCCAGATCGCGCAGGCGCCGCGGCGCGCGGCGTGGCAGGGTTGAGCTCCGCGCCCCCGTGCTCCGCCGCCCCTGCGCCGAAAGCCCCCTGCCGATGACAAGCCTGATCGCTTTCCTGCGCGTCAATGCGCGATGGCTTGCCGCCGGGGTGCTGCTGACCTTTGCGTCGAGCTTCGGGCAGACCTTTTTCATCTCGGTGTTCTCGGCCGAGATCCGGGCCGCCTATGGCCTGTCGAACGGCGAATGGGGCGGGATCTACACTCTCGCCACCATGGCCGCGGCGGTTGCGATGGTGTTCGCGGGGGGCGTGACCGACCGGTTCCGGGTGCGCCATGTCGGCGGGGCGGTGGCGGTCGGGCTGGCGGGGGCGTGCCTGATCATGGCGCTGTCTGCCAGCGTGTGGGGGCTGATCGCGGCGGTTTTCGCGCTGCGCCTGATGGGCCAGGGGATGATGGGCCACACCGCGATGGTGGCGATGGCGCGCTGGTTCCACGGCGCGCGCGGGCGGGCGCTGTCGATCGCGGGCCTCGGGGTCAGCCTGGGCGAGGCGAGCCTGCCGATTACCTTCGCCGCGCTGATGGGGGTGGCGGCATGGCGCGACCTTTGGATCGCGGCGGCGGTGATCGTGCTGGCCGCAGCGCCGCTGCTGGCCGGGTTGCTGCGCCAGGAACGCACCCCGCAATCCTTTGTCGCCACCGAAGGATCGGTCGGCATGGACGGCCGCGATTGGACCCGCGCCGAGGTGCTGCGCCACCGCATGTTCTGGATGATGGTCCCCGCGCTTTTGGGCCCGGCGGCATGGAACACCGCGTTCTTCTTCAACCAGGTGAACTTCGCCGCCAGCAAGGGCTGGACCCATCTGTCGCTGGTGGCGCTGTTCCCGATATACACGCTGTGCTCGGTCGCCTCGATGCTGGCGACCGGCTGGGCGGTGGATCGGTTCGGCTGCGCGCGGCTGGCGGGGCTGTTCCTGATCCCCGCCGCGGCGGGCTATGGCGCGCTGGCGGCGGCGCACGGCCCGGCGATGGCGGCGCTGGGGTTGGCGCTGATCGCGGCGACGGCGGGGGCCGGGTCGACGCTGGCGTCCGCGTTCTGGGCGGAATTCTTCGGCACGCGCCATCTTGGCAAGATCCGGGCGATGACGGCGGCGGTGATGGTGCTGGGATCGGCGCTCGGCCCCGGGATCAGCGGCGTGCTGATCGACGCCGGGATCACGTTCGCGCGGCAGGGCTATGGCATCGCGGTCTATTTCGCGGTGGCGGCCATGCTGGCGGGCGCGGGGGCGATGGGCGCGCGCGGCGCCCTGCCCGCCCGCGCCTAGGCTGACATGCCCGGGATCAGCCTCAGGCCGACAAGCCGGGGATCGGAATCCCGAACGTCTGCGCCAGCAGCACGAAGTTGAGCGACAGCACCGCCGTCGCCCCCAGGATCGCCAGCGCCTTGGTGCGCGGCCCGTTCACGAAATCGCCCATCACGTCGCGGCGGCTGGTGAAGATCACCAGCGCGATCATCGGCACCGGCAGCGCGATCGACAGCACGATCTGCGACATCACCAGCGCCTCGGTCGCGTTCACGCCCATGGCGACGACCACGAAGGCGGGAACCATCGTCACCAGACGGCGGATCAGCAGCGGGATGTTGAACCGCACGAAGCCTTGCATGATCAGCTGCCCCGCCATCGTCCCCACCACCGAGGACGACACCCCCGACACGATCAACGAGATCAGGAACACCGTCGCCGCCGCCCCGCCCAAAAGCGGCGTCAGCATGTGATAGGCGGTCTCGATCTCGGCGACCTCGGGGTGGCCGGAATGGAACGCGCTGGCGGCCATCATCACCATCGCAATGTTGACCATCCCCGCCAGCGCCAGCGCCACCACCACCTCGATGTTCGAGAACCGGACCAGCTTGCGCCGATCCAAATCATGGCGGACCGCGGCGCGGTTCTGCGTCAGGCCCGAATGCAGGTAGATCGCGTGGGGCATCACCGTGGCCCCGATGATCCCGACCGAGATCGCAAGCGCCGTCGCGTCCGGCATCGACGGCGTGATCGCGCCCATCCCCGCCTCGCCCCAGTTGATCGGCGACATGAATATCTCAACCAGATAGCAAAGCGCGATGATCCCGACCAGAAAGCCGATGATCAGCTCCATCGGGCGAAAGCCGCGGCCCTCCACCAGCAAGATCGCGTAGGTGACGATGGCGGTGACGACCATGCCGTTCATCAGCGGCATGTCGAACAAAAGCGACAGCCCGATGGCGCCGCCCAGAAATTCCGCGAGATCGGTCGCCATCGCCGCGACCTCGGACACCGCCCACATCACCCAGACGATCGGGGCGGGGAAATGCTCGCGGCAAAGCTCCGCCAAGTTGGCGCCGGTGACGATGCCGAGCTTGGCCGACAATCCCTGGAACAGCATCGCGATCATGTTGGCCATCACCACCACCCACAGCAGGGCATAGCCATAGCCCGCCCCCGCTTGGATGTTGGTCGCGTAATTGCCGGGGTCCATATAGGCGATCGACGCGATCACCGCGGGACCGGCGAACAGAAGGAACGACCGCGGCCCCCCGCGCCCGCCCCCCAGAACATCTGCGATACCGGCGCGGGTGCGGCCGGTCATGGAGGTCTCGGAGCGGGTGACGGTCATATGCGGGCGGTCCTGTCGGATGGTTCGATGTGCATTCGCGCGAATTAAAGCCATGGCTTCATTTTTGTCAATCGACTCGATTATCCACCTGCGCCGTGAAAGAACTCTGTGGTGAACATCGGATTGGCAATGTGAAGCCTAGGCTGTATGGTTCGCCACAGTTTTCAATTCGACCGGCCGCGCCAAGGCCACGAACCCAAAGGGACCGCCCGTGGCGTCAGACCATCCGACCGACAGCGACGCCCCCGCCCCTTGTGCGGAGCGGTTCAATCAGGCCCGCACCGCGCAGGCGATGGCGTTGCTTGAGGATTACACCGAGATGATCGACGACCTGCTGCGCGAGCAAGGCGAGGCGCGGATCACCGACATCGCGCGGCGGATCGGCGTGACCCATCCCACCGCGGCGAAAGCGGTGGCGCGGCTGAAGCGTGAGGGGCTGGCGGTGTCGCGCCCCTATCGCGGCGTATTCCTGACCGAAGCAGGCGCCGCGATGGCGGAGCGGGTGCGCGCGCGCCACCGCATCGTGGTCGACCTGCTGATGGCGGTGGGGGTGCCCGAGGGCGCGGCGGAGCTGGACGCCGAGGGCATCGAGCATCACGTATCGGGCGCCACCCTGGCCGCGTTCGAGGCATTCTTGCGCAAGGCGGGCTGACAGCCGCCCCATTGGCCCCCAGCCCCTCTGGCCTGGCCCATTGCCCCCCCGGCCCCTCTGGCCCGGCTGTCACAAATCCAGCCCCTCATGCCCCCAGCGCGGCGGAGGCCAGCACCCACAGCGACAGCGCCGCCCCCGTGACCAACAGATACGGCCCGTTCCAGCCAAGGCCGACCTTCAGCGCGCTGACCCCGCCCAGCGACCCGATCAGCAAGGTGGACGCGGTATAGGGGCTCGAGGCCCCGGCCAGCCCCCATCCGGCGGTGATCGCCACCATCAGATCGGCCGGGCGCAGGCCAAGGGCCGAAGCCTCGGGCAGCAGCGGCGCCATCAGCGACACCGACAGGATCGGGTTCATGCCAAGCTGCCCCGCCAGCGGGATGATCCAGACGATGCCGATCAGGATCGCCCAGCCCGGAACCGCCGTCAGATCAATCCCCGACGCCGCGATATGCGGCCCCAGCAGCCCCGCGCCCAGCGTGCCGATATAGCCCGCCATCATCAGCAGCACGATTTCCGACCGATAGCCCGGCAGATCGACGCTTAGATAGTGGCGCGCGCGGGCCAGCGTCGTCGCCACCGGACGCGCGCCCGCGTTCTGGAGGATGATCCAGCCCAGCGCCATGCACGGCGCCACCAGCATCACCACCCCGACGGTGCGCACCCCGGTCAACAGCTGCAAGCCGCCGACCCCCGCCACCAACAGCCCCAGCAGCGCCAATAGCGGCCAAAGCGACAGCCACGATCCCTCGGCCTTGGCGCGCGCCGGGGCGGGCGCCGACAGATGCGGCTTGAACGCGGTGTCGAGCGCCCATCCCGTCAGCGCCAAGATCGCGCCGCTGACCAGACACGCCCCCGCCGCATCCCCCCAGCGCGCGCCGGGGATCAGGGTGGTGGAGATGGCGACCGCGAACGCCAACGGCGACCACGGCAAGGTTGCGATGAACCCGCGCTGGATCGCCAGCAACATGCGCCGGGTGCGGTGGGCGCGGATCTCGGGGTTCGGCTCCTCGGCCGCATTGGCCGCCGCCATGCCGCCCAGCAGCACCAGCGCGCCGTAATTGAGCAGCATCCCGAACAGCGCCCCCCCCGCGGTCAGCGCGGCATAGCGGCGCCCCGGGGGCTGCTGCGCCAGAAACCGGCCGCTGACGGTGATCGCGGCCGAGGACCCGGACGCATTGCGCAAGGACGCCAGCGCGGTGAAGAACCCGGCGATGAAGGCGGTCTTGCCCAGACCATGCGTCACCAGATCCAACCAATCGGCCCGGCTTGTCGCCGCCACCGCGGTCAGCGCCAGCCCGACGATGACGAAGATCCGGCGGCTCCAACGCACCTGCACCGCGAGGATCAGCGCCAGCGGCGCCGCCGCCGCGTCGGCGCAAAGCGCAAAGGCCCGCATCCCGGTCCATTCGGCCAGCATCACCAGCAGCATGGTCAGGGCCAACAGGCCGCCCGACAGGGCGTCAAGGGTGGATCGGGGCATCGGGCAGGCTCCGCACATGCAAATCGACTGCGAACCTGAGCCTGCGCCAGCCATGCCGTCAACCCGGCCCCGGCGCAAGCCCGCCTTGCGCCGCCGGATCATGGCCGCGCAATCTGAAAACCTTGCGTCAACTGTCGCAGGCCCGTCATGAAACGCCACTAGGTTGCCCCCAAATGAATCACGCTCCACGCCTTTGCGTGCAGTACATCAGGTGGCAGACACAATGTTGAACATCGGCGATATCGCGCTTATCGGTCTCAAGGCAGACAATCCGGACGATTTCGCCTTTGCGGCGCTGGTTGACATTCCTGAAGGCGAGACTATTCGCTTCACCGATAACGGCATCGTCGCCGGTGGCGCGCTGGCCACGTCGGAGGCGATTGTGGAATGGACCTCTCCGGCGGGAGGAATCGCCGCCGGATCGGTGATCGGTTTCGACGGCAACCTTGATTTTGCGTTGCTGGCGGGATCGCTGGGCCTGTCGACCAGCGGCGATCAGATCATCGCGTTCCAAGGAGAGCCGACCGCGCCAAGCTTTCTGTTCTCGCTGCAATCGAACTCCACCGCGTTCCAAGACGGGGCGAGCGATAGCAACTCCTCGGGCTTGCCCGCGGGCCTGACCTTCGGCGTCTCGGCGCTGGCGATGGGCGCCGGACCGGGCGCGGGGGATGAATACGACAACATCCACTATGCCGGGCCGCTGACCGGCACGCGCGCCGCGATCCTGTCGGCCATCGCCGATCCGGCCAACTGGGTCGGCGCCGATGCGCCTGAGGGCTACGCCGCCCCCGCCGCCTTCACGGTCGAGCCGACCCTGCCCTTCAACCTGCAGATCACCGAGATCTGGTCGGGCAACAACCCCGGCGGCAACCTGACCGCCGACTGGTTCGAGCTGACCAACACCGGCGGCACGGCCTGGACCGCGGCCACCGACGGCGACATCTTTTTCGACGATGACAGCTTTTCGGCCATCGTCGCCGACCGCCTGAACGGCATCGACAGCATCGCCCCCGGCGAGACCGTGATCTATGTCGGCGACGTCGATACCGCCCAATTCATCGCCGTCTGGGGCGAGGTGATCAACCTTGGCGGCGTGCAGATCGGGACCCATGACGGATCGGGCCTCGGGGGCGGCGGCGACGCGGTGACGCTGTTCCGTGAGGCCGGAACCCAAGGGGATGCCACCCTCGACGC
>JBLIKI010000018.1:0-24715 GCA_047636235.1 Paracoccaceae bacterium
CCGCATCCGCATCCGCATCCGCATCCGCATCCGCATCCGCATCCGCATCCGCATCCGCATCCGCATCCGCATCCGCATCCGCATCCGCATCCGCATCGACCGGCGCATTCCGGTCCAGATGTCACAGAAACTTCTCCAGCAATCACGTCGCCGTCACATTAGCCGCTTGACCGATGCATTTTTGATACATTTTTAACTAGCGGGCTTGGCAAACCCTCGCCATCGACACCCCACGTCCCTATCTGCAATTCACCGAACAACGCCGCGGCGCTCCTGCCGCAAAACCCTCAGATAAGGCCTATGAAAATGAACGCTTTCCTCGCAGCTCCGGTGGTCTTCGCGGCGCTCGGCTGTCTTGCGCTTCTGGTCAGCTCGCCCGCTTTCGGGTTCTGAAATGTCGGCGCGGCGCCTCGGCCCGCGTCCGCCGCGAATCAAAGGTTGACGCCTTGCGTCCCGCGACGCAGCATCCATGACCAGACCCCACGCATTCCACGCCTTGAGGCCGCCTGATGATCGCCACCGACGGCCCCCGGCTGATCCTCGGCCGCACGCTCACGCTGGCCGCTGACCCGTTCCTCAGCGACCCGGCGACCTCGGCCATCTGGCACGATCGCGGCGCGGTGTTGGTGGAGGGCGGCATGATCCGCGACGTCGGCGACGCGGGCGCCCTGCGCGCCGCCCATCCAGACGCGGGCCTTGAGGACATGGGCGACGCCCTGCTGACCGCAGGCTTCATCGACTGCCATGTGCACTATCCCCAGACCGCGATCATCGCCGGATGGGGCAAGCGGCTGATCGACTGGCTCAACGGATATACCTTTCCCGAGGAACTGCGGTTCGCCGACCCCGCCTATGCCGCGCGGCAGGCGGAGACGTTCCTCGACCTGCTCGCGCTCAACGGCACCACCACCGCGTCGGTCTATTGCACCGTCCATCCCCAAAGCGCCGAGGCGTTCTTTTCCGCCGCCGAGGCGCGCGGCCTGCGTATGACCGCGGGCAAGGTGATGATGGACCGCAACGCCCCTGCGGGCCTGACCGACGACCCTGAGACCGGCTATGCCGACGGCAAGGCGCTGATTTCGCGGTGGCACGGGCGCGGGAGGCTGAGCTATGCGGTCACGCCGCGGTTCGCGCCGACCTCAAGCCCCGCGCAGCTGGCCGCTGCGGGCCGCCTGTGGGCGGAGCACCCCGATTGCGCGATGCAGACACATCTGTCGGAACAGCCCGATGAAATCGCCTGGGTGCGCGATCTGTTCCCCGATGACCCCGACTATTTCGGCGTGTATGAGCGGACCGGCCTGACCGGCCCCGGCGCGATCATGGGCCACGCGATCCATCTGGAGGAGCGGGAGATCGCGGCGCTGGCCGCCAGCGGCTCAGGTGTCGCGCATTGCCCGACCTCCAACACCTTCATCGGATCGGGGCTGTGCGATGTCGCGGGGCTGCGCGCCGCGGGCATCCCCGTCGGGCTGGCCACCGACACCGGCGGAGGGTCGAGCTTTTCGATGCTCACCACCATGCGCGCCGCCTATGAGGTGAGCCAGCTGCGCGGCGCGCCGCTGCACCCGGCGCAGCTGATCTGGCTCGCGACCGCAGGGTCGGCCGAGGTGATGCGGATGTCCACGCATATCGGGCGGCTGGCGCCGGGGATGGAGGCGGATCTGATCGCGCTAGACCTATCCGCCACCCCGGCCCTGCGCGCGCGGGCGCGGCGCGATGCCGATCCATGGCATGGGCTGTTCGGCGCGATGATTCTCGGGGATGAACGATGCGTGACGGCGGCGTGGTCAGGCGGGCGTCGTCTGCGCTGAAAAAGTCCCCTACGTATCCAATGGCCGGGAAATACGTCGATTGAGACGCCTCTATAGCAAATTGAAATTGATCAGCGCGGACGGGTATGCGACCTAAAATACTTGGGTGAGAATTGTGCCCCCCCTTTGGCCACGATTCGCGCCACGCGTCCGGTGTCCATGGCAGGCCCCGTCCCTCGATCAAAGATCGTTGGGACGTGAGGTCAGCGCGTGCTGCGATTGAGCCGCACTTTGAAGGAGATGAACTGTTCATGCCCTCCACGTCCCCTCTGATCCGCAGCCTTGTCGCCGCCGCCGCCCTAGCCATCATCGGCGCGTCCCCTGCGCTGGCGAGATGCGACCCCGGCGAGAAGGTGATCCGCTTCAGCCACGTCACCGCCGTAAAGGGCCACCCCAAGGGTGAGGCCGCGGCCGAATTGCAGCAGCGCATTGATGATGAGCTGAACGGCCGCGCCTGCATGGAGGTCTATCCCAACGCCTCGCTCTTTGACGACAACGACGAGATGTTCCAGGCCATGCTGGACGGCAAGCTGGAAATAGCCGCGCCGTCGCTGGCCAAGATGTCCAGCCTGTCGCCGCGGTTCCAAGTGTTCGACCTTCCGTTCATTTTTAAGGACATGGAAGCGATCATCAACTTCCAATACACCCCCGATGGCGAGGCGCTGCTGAACGCGGCCCAGCCCAAGGGGTTCACCGGACTGGCCTATTGGCTGAACGGGATGCGTCAGTTTTCCGCGACCAAGCCGCTGGTGCTGCCGAGCGACGCCGAGGGCGTGACGTTCCGCGTGCAGGGCTCGCCGGTGGAGGTCGCCTATTACGAGCTGCTGAAGGCCAACACCAAAAAGCTTGCCTTCTCCAAGGTGTTTGACGCGCTGAAGTCGGGCGAAGTCACTGGGCAGGATAACTCTTGGTCCAACATCTATACCAAGAAATTCTACACGGTGCAGGACTCGATCACTGAGACCAACCATTCGGTCATCGCCTATGTTTTGGTCGCTTCCTCAACATTTATGGATGAGCTTGAGCCTCGCCTGCGCGCCGATCTCTTGCAGATCATCGCCGAGGTGACGCATGAGCGTAACCGCTTCGCGTTCCAGCTCGACGAAGTGAACCGGGGCAAGATCGCCACCGACGGCGGCATGATCCGTCGCCTGAACGAGGCGCAGCGCACCGCTTGGGTGAACACGCTGAAACCGGTTTGGTCGCAGTTCGAGCGTGAAATTGGCGCCGATCTGATCGCCGCGGCGCAGAAATCCAACACTGCCGGGTTCTGACGAACCCCGCCCCTTCGGGCAATGAAAAAGGCGGCGGCCCGTGGGGGCCGCCGCCTTTTTCTTGTCTCGCGCTTGGGGATCAGTCCTCAAGCCGCGTGATCAACACCTCGACATGGGGTTTCTTGCCCCACCACCGGCGGCACACCCGGCGAATCGCGCGCAATGCAACGCCCTCTAGCCCATCATCGGTCCGCTGCTTGCGGTTGGCCTTTTCGATGTCGCTGTCGATGGCGTCCCAGATCATGTCTTCCAGCGGCTCGGGCCAGCCGACATGCTCCGCCGGGCCGCCGAGGATCTTGACCTCAGGGTCGGCCACCAACACGCCGTGCTCGTCAACCACGATGGACGCGATCACCAACCCGTTGCGCGCCAGCTTCAGCCGGTCGCGCACCACGCCGTCCAGCGCGCCGACCAGCGTGTGCCCGTCGAGGAACAGACGACCCACCGCGGCATGGTCCACAATCACCGGACGGTCGCCAGCGATGGCCGCGATGGCCCCGTTGGCCGCCACGATCGAAGGCACGCCGAGTTCCTCGGCCAGCGCCTTATGAGACATCAGGTGGCGATGCTCACCATGCATCGGGATCGAGATCTTGGGCTTGATCAGATCATACATCGCTTCGATGTCGCCGCGCCGCGCGTGGCCCGAGACGTGGATGCGCCCGCCATTGTCCTCGTCGAACACGGTAACGCCGCGTTCGGACAGCTGGTTGTAAAGGCGATAGACGCCCTCTTCGTTGCCCGGAATGGTCTTCGAGGAGAAGATCACCGTGTCACCGTCCTTCAGCTCCACCGTCGGGTGCGAACCGCTGGCGATCCGCGCCAGCGCAGCACGGGATTCGCCCTGGCTGCCGGTCACGATGTAGAGCACTTTCGAGGGCGCGAGCGATTCCGCATCGTCCTCAGAGGTCAGGCCCGGAAAGTCAGTCAGCAGGCCGAGCTGCTGCGACACCTCAACCATCCGCTTCATCGCGCGGCCGACCAAAACGATCTGGCGCCCGCACTGGCGGCCCATCAGCGCCAGCCCGCGCACACGCGCGACGTTGGACGCGAAGGTGGTCGCGGCGACCGCGCCTTTGGCGTTGCGCATGATCTCCGCCAGCGGGTCGAGGACCTCGCGCTCGGAATGCCCGCGGCCTTCGACCATCACGTTGGTGCTGTCACACACAAGGCAATGCACGCCTTCTTCGCCGATCTTGCGGAAGGCGTCGAAGTCAAAGCCCGCGCCCATCTGCGGGTCGGGATCAACCTTGAAGTCGCCGGTGTGCAGGATCCGGCCCGAAGGCGTGTCGATCACCAGCGCCGCGGCCTCGGGGATCGAGTGGGTGATCGGCTGGAAGCGGACCTTGAAGGGACCGGCCTTGATCACCTCGTCCTTTTCGACAATGCGCACGGCCTTGGGGGACAGGCCGTTTTCCTCCATCTTGCGGATGATGTGCGCAGCCGTGAACGGTTGAGCATAGATCTTGGCCTTGAGGCGGGGCCAAAGGTGGCCGAGGCCGCCGATGTGATCTTCGTGCGCGTGGGTGATGAAGATGCCGTCCAACTTGTCGGCCTGCGCCGCGATGAAGGTCGGGTCGGCCATGACCAGATCGATACCGGGACTGGTTTCCATATCGCCGAAACCAACGCCGCAATCGACCATGATCCAGCGCCGCTTGGCGCCGTGTCCGTGGCCGTACAAATACATGTTCATCCCGATTTCGCCTGCGCCACCGAGGGCGGCGAAAACCAGGTCGTCTTGCTTGTTCATAGGTGTTCTTTCACTGTCATATTCAATCTGCGGATGGCCACGAGGCCCCGCAGGGTGAGGCTGTCATCAACCTCGTCGATTACCTCGGTGCCTCGCGCGAACAGAGGCGATAACCCCCCGGTCGCGATCACCTTCATCTTCTTGCCGCGCTCATCCATGATGCGGCGGCACAGCCCTTCGATCATGCTCACATAGCCGAAATAAATGCCTGACTGCATGCAGGCGACCGTATTCAACCCCACCACGCGCTCGGGCTGGGTCACGTCTATCTCCGGCAAGGCGGCCGCCGCCCCTTGCAGCGCTTTCAGCGAGAGGTTCACGCCCGGGGCGATGATCCCGCCCTCATAGGCGCCATCGGCGCCGACCACGTCAAAGGTGGTCGCAGTGCCGAAATCGACGACGATCAGATCGCCGCCATATGTTTCAAAGGCCGACAGGGTGTTGACCAGCCTGTCTGCGCCGACGCGTGCGTTGGGGTCCACGCGGACCTCGATGCCGATCTCGCAATCGGGTTTTCCCACCACGATCGGGCGGCACCGGAAATATTTATCCGACAACACGCGAATGTTAAAGATGGTGCCCGCGGCGGTTGAGGACAAGACCACTGCGTCAATGTCGCTCGGGGACAGGCCAGCATGATGCATAAGCTGGCGCAACCAAACGAAATATTCGTCGGCGGTGCGCTTCACATCGGTGGCGATCCGCCACTCGCCCTGGAACCGCCGCCCGTCATGGACCGCGAAAACCGAATTGGTGTTGCCTACGTCGATCGCCAGCAGCATCTGTCCCGTCCCTTCATGTCGCGGTGGCCGACGCTTTCAGGGAAAGAACACGTCGGCGGCGGAGATGCGGCGCAGCGCATTCCCGGTGTCTAGAACAAGACAGCCGTCCGCGTCCAGATCGGTGAAGCGGCCACGGATCGTCTCATGGGGCAGGCGGGCCTCTATAATCTCGCCAACTCGCGCCGCGCGAGCCAGAAACGCGGCGCGGATCGGGGCGAAGCCGTCCGTTTCCAGCACCGCCTGCCAGCGCGCGAACGACGCCTCTAGGATATCGAGCGCCTGTTCGGGGGCGGGCGGCGGCGCGATGTCCGCGACCGCAATCGGTTCGAACGCGGCGCCCGGTTCGGGCGGGGGGGCATGCATCAGGTTGACGCCAATCCCGACCGCGAGCCATGAAAGCCCACCTCCCGCGCCTTCGCTTTCCAGCAGCACTCCGGCCACTTTGGCGCCGTTCAGGAGCGCGTCGTTGGGCCATTTGAGGGCGATGTGCGCGCCGGGCGCGCAGGCATCCAGCAAGTCCGCAACCGCGAGGCAGGCGACGAAGGAAAGCAGCGCGGCCTTGGCGGGCGCCATCGCCGGGCGCAAAAGCAACGTGGCCGCAAGGTTGCCCGCAGGCGCGATCCACGCCCTGCCCCGCCGCCCCCGACCCGCCGTCTGGCGCAGCCCGAGGACCCAGACGGGACCCGCCGCCCCTGCTTGCGCGAGGCGGCGGGCTTCTTCGTTGGTGCTGTCGATTTCAGCGTAGATGCGGCGCGGTATGGTCATTCGTCAGTGGAACAGCGCGGCGGCCGCAGCCTGCGCCATGTCCGGCACGCCGAACATGTTCACCACCGGCAGCCAGCCCACCGTCATCGCCATCGCCGAGGCGCCGAGCGCCAGCAGATGCGGCAACGGCATCCCGCCGGTCAGCGCGGCGCCGGGCTCCTTCACATACATCAGCAGTACGATGCGGAGGTAATAGAAGGCCCCGATAACCGAGGCCACCGCGCCCGCCAGCGCCAGCGGGACCAACCCCGCCTCGACCGCGGCCATGAACACATAAAACTTGCCGAAGAACCCGACGAGCGGCGGAATGCCCGCGAGGCTGAAGAACAGCGCGCCGAGCGCAAGCGCCTGCGCCGGCTTGGTCTTGGACAGACCCGCGAGGTCTGAGATGTTGGTGACCGGGACCCCGTCCCGCTCCATGCACATGACATAGGCGAATACGCCAACGTTCATGGTCACATAGATCGCGAGGTAGATCAGCAGCGCGGTGGCGCCCTGCGGCGTGCCCGCCGCCAGCCCGACCAACGCAAAACCCATATGCGCGATCGACGAATAGGCCATCAGGCGTTTCAGATTGGTCTGCCCGATCGCCGCGATCGACCCGAGGAACATCGACGCGATCGCGAGGAAGGTGATGATCTGCTGCCAGTCCGCCACCGCATCGCCGAACGCGTCATATAGAATCCGCGCGAACATCGCCGCCGCCGCCGCCTTGGGCGCGGTGGCGAAGAACGCGGTGACCGGGGTCGGAGAGCCTTCGTACACGTCCGGCGTCCACATGTGGAACGGCGCGGCCGAGATCTTGAAGCCCAAACCGGCGCACATGAAGACGATGCCGAACAACAGGCCGATCGACACGCCCTCAGCCTTGATCACCTCGCCGATGGCGCCGAATTCGGTCGCACCGGTGTAGCCATAGACCAAGGACGCGCCATAAAGCAGCATGCCCGAACTGAGCGAGCCGAGAACGAAGTATTTCAGGCCGGCCTCGGTGGACCGGATGCTGTCACGCCGGAACGCGGCGAGCACATAGAGCGAGAGCGACTGAAGCTCGAGCCCCATATAAAGGCTCATCAGATCCCCGGCGGAGACCATCACCATCATCCCCACCACCGCCATGCTGACGATGACCGGGAATTCGAATTTCATCAGCTTATGCCGCGTCAGATAGCTTTCCGACAGGCCCAGCACGATGGCCGAGCCGAGCAGGATCACCACCTTGGCGAAGCGTGAGAACCCGTCGGCCACGAAGGCGCCGTGGAACGCCTCATGCCGACCGGTTTGCAGGCCGATTTCCAGAGCCAACAGCGCAAACACTCCGGCCGTGATCCAGGTGAGCTTGGATGCCCATTTGTCCTGCCCGCCATAGACCGCGACCAGCAGCGAGGCCATTGCGAAGACGACCAGCAGCAGTTCGGGGAAAATGACCAAAAGATCGTCGGTAATCATCTTTTCTCGATCCTTTAAGGGTCAGTGCGCTGCGGAGGACGCGGCATGACCCGCGGCAGGCGCCGCATGTTCGGCCATGGCGGATTGCGCCGACCCGACGTCGAACCCGGCGGCGACGACGGCGTCGTGCACTCCGGTCACAAGATGGGTCACCGACGGGCTAAACATGTCGGTGGCGAGGCTCGGATAGATGCCCAAGATCAGCGTCATGGCGATAAGCGGTGCGAACAGCAGTTTCTCCTGCCCGGTCAGATCCTTGATCTGGCCGAGCGACTGTTTGATCAAATCGCCGAACACCACCCGACGATACAGCCACAGCGCATAGGCCGCCGACAGGATCACGCCGGTCGCGGCGCCGAACGCCGCCCAAGTGTTGACCTTGAACGCGCCCGCCAAGGTGAGGAACTCGCCGACGAAGCCCGACGTGCCCGGCAGGCCGACATTGCCCATGGTGAACAGCATGAACACCACCGCATAGACCGGCATCCGGTTCACGAGGCCGCCATAGGCCGAGATCTCTCGGGTGTGCATCCGATCATAGATCACGCCGACGCATAGAAACAGCGCGCCCGAGATGAAGCCATGGCTGAGCATCTGGAACACGGCGCCGTCGACGCCCTGCTGGTTCGCCGCGAAGATGCCCATGGTCACAAAGCCCATATGGGCGACGGACGAATAGGCGATCAGCTTTTTCATGTCGTCCTGCATCAGGGCGACGAGCGAGGTGTAGATGATCGCGATCACCGAAAGCGTGAACACGAAGTCCGCCATCAGATGGGACGCGACCGGGAACATTGGCAGCGAGAACCGCAGAAACCCATAGCCGCCCATCTTCAGCAGCACCGCCGCCAGCACCACCGAACCCGCGGTGGGCGCCTGCACGTGCGCGTCGGGCAGCCAGGTGTGGACCGGCCACATCGGCATCTTCACCGCGAAGGACGCGAAGAACGCCAGCCACAGCAACGTCTGCATCCCGCCCATGATCTGCCAGCCGAACAGGTCGATCGGCCCGGTGTCGAACGAATGGGTCAGCAGCAACGTGATGTCCGACGTGCCTGCAACCCAATACATCGCGATCATGGCGATCAGCATCAGTACCGAGCCAAGCAGCGTATAAAGGAAGAATTTATATGACGCGTAGATCCGATTCTTGCCACCCCAGATACCAATGATCAAGAACATTGGGATTAGACCAGCCTCAAAGAACAGGTAGAACAGCATCAGATCCAGCGAGCAGAACACGCCGATCATCAGCGTCTCCAGCAGCAGGAACAGCGCCATATACTCTTTGACGCGAGTGGTCACCTGCCAACTGGCCCCAATCACCACCGGCATCAGGAACGTGGTCAGCATGACGAACGGCAACGAGATCCCGTCGACGCCCATCTTATAGCTGAGACCCAGCAGCCACTTGCTTTCCTCTACGAACTGAAAGCCGGTGTTCGAGGGGTCGAAGTCGAACATGACCACGAGGCTGAGCAGGAAGGTCGCCCCAGTGGTCAGCAGCGCGACCATCTTGGCGTTGAGCTGAGCGGCCTTGTCGTCGCCGCGCAGCACCAGAACTAGCACCAAGGCCCCGACGAGCGGGAGGAAGGTGATGAGCGAGAGTAGGTTCGACATCATTGCGCCCCCCCGGTGACGCCGCCGACGGAAATCAGCGTGATAAGGATCGATACGCCGATCAGCATCACGAAGGCGTAGTGAAACAGGAACCCGGACTGGGCGCGGCCCGCCAGGCGTGTAAGCCACGGCACGATGCCCATGGCGAGGCCGTTGATGGCGCCGTCGACGGTGGAGCCGTCACCGCGCTTCCACAAGAAGGTCCCGAGGCGCATCGCCGGCTTCACGAAGATCAGGTCGTAAAGTTCGTCGAAGTACCATTTGTTGAGCAGGAACCGATAGAGGCCCTGATGGCGCTCCGCCAGCTGGCGCGGGATCTCTGGCCGCTTGACATAGAACAGCCACGCGGTCCCGAGGCCGAGCAGCATCGCCACGAACGGCGACAGCGCGACCCAAACCGGCACCTCATGCATGTCGTGGAGGATGTCGTTACCCTCGCCCACCGCGATAGAGGGGCCGAAGAATTCAAGCGCGCCGTGACCGACAAAGGCCGAATAGCCGAGCATGCCCGCCACCACCGCGCCGAGCGCCAGCAGGATCAGCGGCAGACGCATCACCAGCGGGCCTTCATGGGCGTGCTCCCAATGCTTCTTGTCACGGGTTTCGCCGTAGAAGGTCAGAAACATCAGGCGCCAAGAGTAGAACGAAGTGAACAGCGCCGCGATCACCAGCAGGGTGAAGGCATAGCCCGACGCCGCGTTGTGCACGCCGGCGGCGTACACACCCTCGATGATCGCGTCTTTCGAAACGAAGCCCGCAAAGCCGAACGGCACGCCAAGCACATAGGCGCTGAACGGAATGCCGACGCCGGTGATGGCGAGGGTGCCCAGCATCATGGTCCAGAACGTCACCGGAATCTTGGACCGCAGGCCGCCATATTTGCGCATGTCCTGTTCATGGTGCATGGCGTGGATCACCGAGCCAGCCCCTAGGAACAGAAGCGCCTTGAAGAAGGCGTGGGTGAACAGGTGAAACATCGCCGCCTGATAGAACCCGACCCCCGCCGCGGCAAACATATAGCCGAGCTGCGAGCAGGTCGAATAGGCGATCACGCGCTTGATGTCGGTCTGCACCAGACCGATGGTCGCGGCGAAGAACGCCGTGCTTGCACCGATCACGGTGATGATCACCGGCACCACGTGGGCCTGCTCATAGATAGGCGACATGCGGCACACCAAGAACACGCCCGCGGTGACCATGGTTGCGGCGTGGATCAGGGCCGACACGGGGGTCGGACCCTCCATCGCGTCGGGCAGCCAGGTGTGCAGGAACAGCTGCGCGGACTTGCCCATGGCGCCGACGAACAGCAGGAACCCCAGAACCTCCACCGCCGGCCAGTCGGCCCACAGGAACCGGATCGTGGCCTCGCCGAGCTTGGGGGCCTCAGCAAAAATCTCGCCGAAGTTCACGCTGTCGGTCATCACGAACAGCCCGAAGATGCCGAGCGCGAAGCCGAAATCACCGACACGGTTGACGATGAACGCTTTCATCGCCGCAGCGTTGGCGGACGGCTTTTTGAACCAGAACCCAATCAACAGGTAAGAAGCGACACCAACCCCCTCCCAGCCGAAGAACATCTGGATCAGGTTGTCGGACGTCACCAGCGCAAGCATCGAAAAGGTAAAGAACGACAGATAGGCGAAGAAGCGCGGCTTATGCGGATCTTCCTCCATATAGCTGATCGAATAAAGATGCACGAGGCTGGACACCGAGGTGACCACCACCAGCATCACCACCGTAAGCGTATCGACCCGGATCGCCCAATCGACCGACATTAGGCCGCTGTCGATGAAGCGGAATAGAGTGATGACTTCGGTCCCGCCGTCATGGCCGAGAAAGGCGATCCACGACAGCAGGGCGCACAGGAATAGCACTCCCGTCGTCAGCATCATCGCCATTTTCTCGCCGATCCAGCGATGGCCGAAGCCCGCGATCAGCGCCGCCGCAAGCGGGGCAAGTAGGATGAAAGTTACCATCTCGCGTCAGCCCTTCATCACATTGACGTCTTCAACCGCGATCGAACCACGGTTGCGGAAGAAGCAGACCAGAATGGCGAGGCCGATCGCCGCCTCGGCCGCGGCGACCGTCAGTACGAACAGGGTGAAAACCTGCCCCGCCAGATCGCCCAAATGCGCCGAAAACGCCACGAAGTTGATATTCACCGCGAGGAGCATTAGCTCCACCGACATCAAGATGATGATGACATTCTTGCGATTAAGGAAGATGCCGAAAATGCCGGTGACGAACAGGATCGCCGCCACCGTCAAATATGCCTCGAGGCCGATGGCCTGCCCGGTGTCCATTTTGCTGTCCTTCTCGCCCGCTCAGATGCCCTGGCCGGGCTTGATGTCTTTCAACTCGACCGCTTCGTGCCGCTCACGGTGGATTTGCTCAAGAATGTTCTGTCGCTTCACGCCGGTCCGGTGGCGCAGCGTCAGCACGATTGCGCCGATCATCGCCACGAACAGGATCGCACCCGCGAGCTGGAACATCAGCACATACCGCGTGTAGATCAGCTGGCCGAGGGCGGCGGTGTTGTGCACGTCCTCAGGCGCCGGGCTGATAGCGGCGCGCATCGCCGGGGCCGATCCGGCAATCGCCCAGTTGCCGACCACGAGGCAGAGCTGCACCACCAGCACCACGCCGATCAGCAAGCCGACCGGCAGATAGTCCGACATGCCCGATTTCAGCTCGGCGAAGTCGACGTCGAGCATCATCACCACGAACAGGAACAGCACCGCGACCGCGCCGACATAGACGATGATCATCAGCATGGCGACGAATTCGGCCCCCATCAGGACGAACAGCCCCGCCGAAGAAAAGAACGCCAGGATCAGCCACAGCACCGAATGCACCGGGTTGCGCGCCAGAACGACGAGCGCCCCCGCGGAGATCGCAGTGCAGGCGAAGAGGTAAAAGGCGAGAGTCGCCACGGTCATCGGTTCGGTTCCCTCGTTTCCGGTGCGCGCCCCCGGCGATTATTCTGCATCGCCCCCTCAGGGACGTGCGCCTCAGCGATACGGCGCGTCGAGTTCCAGGTTGCGGGCGATCTCAGATTCCCACCGATCACCATTCGCAAGCAGCTTGTCCTTGTTGTAGAACAGTTCTTCACGGGTCTCGGTGGCGAATTCAAAATTCGGCCCCTCAACGATCGCGTCGACCGGGCATGCTTCTTCGCAGAAACCGCAATAGATGCACTTTGTCATGTCGATGTCATAGCGCGTGGTGCGGCGAGAGCCGTCATCGCGCGGCTCCGCCTCGATCGTGATCGCCTGCGCGGGGCAGATCGCCTCGCACAGCTTGCACGCGATGCAGCGTTCTTCGCCATTGGCGTAGCGGCGCAGCGCGTGTTCTCCTCGGAACCGCGGCGACAGCGGGCCCTTTTCGTGGGGATAGTTCAGCGTCACCTTGGGCTTGAAAAAGTATTTCATGCCCAGCTTGAAGCCAGTGAAGAAATCCGCCATCACAAAGTAACGGGCAGCGTTTGCGTAAGAGAATGCCATGTCGACCTCCTTACCAGCGGGCGTAGCCGGGAACGCCATATTGGGCGAACGCGGCGGCGATAACAACCCAGCCGAGCGACATCGGCAGGAACACTTTCCAGCCCAGACGCATCAACTGGTCATAACGGAAGCGGGGCACGATCGCCTTCACCATCGAAAACAGGAAGAAGATCAACACAACCTTGCCCACGAACCACAGCACGCCATCAGGCAGGCCGGGCACGGGCGACAGCCAGCCGCCGAAGAACAGGATGGTCATCAGCGCGCACATCAGCGTGATCGCCATGTACTCGCCAATCATGAACAGCAGGTAGGGAGTGGAAGAGTATTCCACCTGATACCCGGCCACCAGTTCCGATTCAGCCTCCGGCAAATCGAACGGCGGACGGTTCGTCTCAGCCAGCGCGGACACGAAGAACAGCACCACCATGGGCAGATGCGGCAGCCAGAACCACGAAAACAGCCCAAACCGCCCGTCCTGCGCGCGCACGATTTCCGTGAGGTTCAGCGACCCCGCGGTGATCAGCACACCGACGATGATCAGGCCGATCGACACTTCATACGAAATCATCTGCGCCGCTGATCGAAGTCCACCCAAGAACGGGTATTTCGAATTCGACGCCCAGCCGCCCATGATCACGCCATACACCCCTAGCGAGGAGATTGCGAAGATGTAGAGGATGCCGATATTGATGTTCGACACCACCCAGCCGTCGTTGAACGGCACCACCGCCCAAGCGATGGTCGCCAGCACGAACGAAATCATTGGCGCTAGAAAGAACACTACCTTGTCGGCGCCCGAGGGCACGATGACTTCTTTCAGCGCGAATTTCAGGAAATCCGCAAAGCTTTGCAGCAGCCCGAACGGGCCGACCACGTTGATTGATCTGCGCAGCTGGACCGCGCCCCACACCTTGCGGTCCATCCAAAGAAGGATCGCGAGCGAGACCAGCAACAGCGACGTCACCAACAAGCATTGCCCGAGGATGATCAGGCCGGGGATGCCGATGTCGGACCAGAAATTCATCAGCTCACTCCGCCGCGACCGACAGGCCGCGCTCCTCTTTCAGCCGCGACAGTTCGGCCAGGGTGGTCGACGCGCGGCAGATCGGGTTGATCAGGTAATGGTCGCGCGCAGATGCGGCGAACGGCAGGTCCGATAGCGGCCCTTCGGCCTGCGGCGCCAAGGTCTGCTTCGGCACCGTGTCGATCTGCGCCAGATGCGGCGCGACCTTGAACATCGCGGCGCGCAGCTGGCCCATGGTGTCGAAGGGCAGCGTCTTGCCAAGGGCGGCGGAGGCGGCGCGCAGGATCGCCCAATTCTCCTTCGCATCCCCCGGCGGGAACCCGGCGCGAGTCGCCATCTGCGGACGGCCCTCGGTGTTGACGAAGATGCCCGATTCCTCGGTCCACGCCGCGCCCGGCAGGATCACGTCGGCACGGTGGGCGCCACGGTCGCCGTGGCTGCCCTGATAGACCACGAACGCGCCCGGCGCGATGTCAATCTCATCCGCCCCGAGGTTCCAGATCACGTCGGCGCCAAGCGCATCGGTGATCCCGCCATCGGTGGCGAAGCCCAGATCGAGGCCGCCGACCCGGCTCGCCGCGCGGTGCAGGACCAGCAGCTTGGCGCCGCCCGCCGCGCATTGCGCCATGGCGGCCCCGAGCACCGCCGCCCCGTCAGGCCGCGTCAGCGCCGAGGCGCACAGCACCACGACGGTTTTCTTGTCCGCCTCAGCCTCGTCGGTGTTGGCCGCCATCACCTTGAAGCCATCCGCGCCGGTCCCGGCATGGAAATACGGATAGGTCAAGTCGACGGGCGCGCCGATCAGGCTGATCTGGGCGCCGTTGGACCACGCCTTGCGGATGCGGGCGTTGAGTACTGGCGCCTCGTCACGCGGGTTGCCGCCAACGATAATGATCGCGGCCGCGTCGTCCAGATCCTCGATCCGCGCGGTGCCGGCATAGCCCGACCGCTCCAGCGGCAGGCGCGCGCCATCGATGCGGCATTCGACCTTGCCGTCGAGGCTCTCGATCATCGCCTTCAGCGCAAACATCGCCTCGGTCGGGACCAGATCGCCGGCGATCGCGTTGATCGCCTTGCCTTGGGACGCGACACGGATCGCCTCGAACGCCTCGGCCCAGGTCGCCTTGACCAGCTTGCCGTCCTTGCGGATGTACGGCGTATCAAGCCGCTGGCGCCGCAAACCGTCCCACACGAAGCGCGAGCGGTCCGACAGCCATTCCTCGTTCACGCCGTCATGGTTGCGCGGCATGATCCGCATCACTTCGCGCCCGCGCACGTCGACCCGGATCGAGGACCCCAGCGCGTCGATAACGTCGATGCTCTCGGTCTTCTTCAACTCCCACGGGCGGGCGGTGAAGGAATAGGGCTTGGAGATCAGCGCGCCCACCGGGCACAGGTCGATGACATTGCCCTGCATCTCAGACGTCAGCATGGCGCCGAGATAGGAGGTGATCTCACTATCCTCGCCGCGCCCGGTCTGGCCCATCTCAGGGATGCCCGCGACCTCGGTGATGAAGCGCACGCAGCGAGTGCACGAAATGCAGCGGGTCATCGCGGTGCCGACCAACGGCCCGAGGTCCATTTCCTCCGCCGCGCGCTTGGGCTCGCGATAGCGGCTGAAATCGACGCCGTAAGCCATCGCCTGGTCCTGCAGGTCGCATTCCCCGCCCTGATCGCAGATCGGGCAGTCGAGGGGGTGGTTGATGAGCAGGAACTCCATCACCCCCTCGCGAGCCTTTTTGACCATGGGCGTGTTGGTTCGCACCAAAGGCGGCTCGCCATCGCGGCCGGGCCGCAGATCGCGCACCTGAATGGCGCAGCTGGCGGCGGGCTTCGGCGGACCGCCGACAACCTCCACCAGACACATGCGGCAGTTGCCGGCGATGCTCAGCCGCTCATGGTAGCAAAAGCGCGGAATTTCCACGCCCGCGACTTCGCAGGCCTGAAGGATGGTCATCGCGCCATCGACTTCGACGATCGTGCCGTCGATGCTGATTTTCTTGAGGTCGATCATGAAGCCTTCGCCACGAAGTCGCAGCGCCCTTTGAAAGTCGTGAGGTCTCGGGGGGCCATTGTCGCGCCGGTCCCGCCTGTGCGCGTCGTCTCGCGCCTTTGCTCTGTCTGGCTCATCGCGTCACCTCACGCTCAAAAAACGCGCCGCGGGACCGTTGGCGAGAAGTTGCTTGCCAACCTCGGTGCAGAACTGCTCGTCATTCGCGTTCGCGTCAAGTTCGGCGACGGTCCGCATCCGCTCTATCGCCGCGCCAAGCCCCGCGACATCGGCCTCGGGCGGATTCAAGAGCGCAAAGCTTTTCATCGCTGCGCTTGTGGCGGCTTCGCCTGCGGCCACGTCGGCGAAGAATCCGCCGGTGCAGCGCTTGTCGACTTCGACCGCGATCGCTGTCGCGATTGCCGCCATGAACACCTCGCGGCCGCCGAGTTCAAGCTCAGCCTCGGTCGCCGCAGCGGCCTGCGACGCGATCGCGGCGAGTGCGGCCGCAAGCAAGAAGCTGATTTTCCTGAGGTCGGTCATAGAGATCACCCCGCCGCCTTGTCAGTGTCACGCGGGGCGTCGATCGCCGGCCAACGGCCGAACGCCAGCACGCCCAGCAGAACGATTCCGACCAGCGGTATGATGGCGAACAACCCGAGCCAGCCGGGTCGACCGGTCCGGACGAGAGTCTTCCAAAAACACAGCGGCACGAACACCACCATCGCCAGAACCACCACGATTTGAACAAGAGAGAGCATGATATCGATTATTCCGCCGCCATGGCGCCCATGCGCCCCGACTTGTTGGCTTTGATCCGATCCTCGATCTCGTTGCGGAAGTGCCGCACCAGGCCTTGGATCGGCCACGCCGCCGCATCGCCGAGCGCGCAGATCGTGTGCCCCTCAACCTGCTTGGAGACGTCGAGCAGCATGTCGATCTCTTCGATCTCCGCCTCGCCGCGCACCAGACGGTCCATGACGCGCATCATCCAGCCGGTGCCTTCGCGGCACGGCGTGCACTGGCCGCAGCTTTCGTGCTTGTAGAACTTGCTCAGCCGCCAGATCGCTTTGATGACGTCGGTGGACTGGTCCATCACGATCACCGCCGCCGTGCCGAGGCCCGAGCGCTGCTCCCTCAGCCAGTCGAAATCCATGATCGCGTCGTCGCAGATGTTGGCGGGCAGCATCGGCACCGACGACCCGCCGGGGATCACCGCCTTGAGGTTCTTCCACCCGCCACGCACGCCGCCGCAATGGGTGTCGAGCAATTCGCGCAGCGGGATCGACATCGCCTCTTCGACCACGCACGGATTGGTCACATGGCCCGAGATCGCGAACAACTTGGTGCCCGTGTTGTTGGGGCGCCCGAACCCCGCGAACCATTCCGGCCCGCGGCGCAGGATTGTCGGCGCCACTGCGATGGATTCGACGTTGTTAACCGTGGTCGGGCAGCCATAGAGGCCGGTGTTGGCCGGGAACGGCGGCTTCAGCCGCGGCATACCCTTGCGGCCCTCAAGCGATTCCAACAGCGCGGTTTCCTCGCCGCAGATATAGGCGCCCGCGCCGTGGTGCAGGTAAAGCTCAAAATCCCAGCCCGACCCGGCGGCGTTCTTGCCAAGCAGCCCGGCGTCATAGGCCTCGTCGATGGCGATCTGCAGCGCCTCGCGCTCTCGGATGAACTCGCCGCGGACATAGATATAGCCCGCATGCGCGCCCATGCCGAAAGCGGCGATCAAACAGCCCTCGATCAGCGTGTGCGGGTCGTGGCGCAGGATCTCCCTGTCCTTGCAGGTGCCGGGTTCGGATTCGTCGGCGTTGACCACCAGATAGTGGGGGCGACCGTCGCTTTCCTTGGGCATAAACGACCATTTCAGGCCGGTCGGGAACCCTGCGCCGCCGCGGCCGCGCAGGCCCGAGGCCTTCATCTGATCCACGATCCAGTCGCGCCCTTTATGGATGAGACCGGCGGTCCCGTCCCAATGGCCGCGCGCACGCGCGCCGGCGAGGCTGCGATCCTTCATTCCGTAGATGTTAGTGAAGATTCGATCCTGATCCAAGAGCATCAGTCAGCTTCCTTTCCGGGCGCCGGCGCGCCAGACCCTGAAAATTGTCAGCCCCGCCCAGCCGAGCGCGACCATGCAGAGCATATCGATCAAAAAGGCGAACCGAACCTGCCAGTTCAGCGCGCCGCCGACCACCTGCAGCCCCGCCCAGACCAGCATGGCGATGACGATCACCACGCTGGCCTGCCGGACCGCGGCCTTGTCGGCATCTGTGCGCTCTTGGCTCATCGGTCGGTCCGCCTTTTCGATCCGACGCCGCTTATGCGGCGCCGCCTTCCAACGCTTCGATCGCGGCGCGGGTCGCGGCGCGACGCGCCGCGTCCGCGCGTGCGGTCGCTTCGGCGGCGGCAAGCTCGGGGTCCGTTCCCGGGCTTGCCGCCATGCGCGCCACGCCCTCGATCGGGCCTGACGCCCGGATCGCGGCCAGTGCGGCGCGCTTCATTTCATCCGCCGCGGCGCGGCTTTGGGCGTGGCCCTGGCCTGCAACCGCGGTCGGGGCCGCAGGGGCGTCGCGCCCCATCGCCGCCATCGCCGCTTTGGCCGCGGCCTTGGCCGCCGCTGCGGCGGCTGCGGCCTGGTGGGCCGCCGCCATGTCATCAGGCGCCGCAGTCGCGGCAGCTTTCGCCGCAGCGGGTGCCGCATCTGGAACCGGAGCGGGAGCGGGCGCCGCAGACACCGCGTCGACCGCCGCCGCCATCGCCGCCTTGGCGGCCACCGCAACCTCCGCCGCGGCATGGGCCGCCTTGAGGGCGCCGTCATCGGGCGCCGCCGCCACCGCTGTCGGAGCCTCGGCCGGGGCCGCTACGACAGAGGCCGCCGGGGCAACCACCGCCGCGGAGACCTCCGCTTCGGCCTTGGCCTTGGCCGCCGCTACCGCCACCGCGCGATCGCGCACCGCCGCTTCGGCCGCTTTGGCCGCCCGCTGGGCCTCGGAGGCCTCTGCCGCCGCGATCTCCGCCGATTTCGCCGCGCAGCGCTTGTCCAGCACCCACGCCGCGCCGCCGAACGCCACCGCGAAGGTGACGATGTGCGTTCCCCATCCACCGCCGATCAGCGCCGAGACCGCCACGCCAAGCGCGGCGGACGCGACAAGCCCGCCGATACGGCAGCTATCGTTTCTTGTGCCTTGCGTCATCGCTTAGGTCCCCTCAATCGGCGGAGCGGGCGACAAGGCCCGGCGTCCGCATGAAATGGCGAGCGTTCCTTACGCCGATCCGCCCGTCTGTACCGCGTCGCGGCCATCGCCAATCAGTCATCGCGAGTCCTCCCTTGGTCCGGAGCGCCCACGAGACCTTTAGCCCCGGCTTACGCGTCTCCGGCTTTGTTCCGAGCGGAGAATTCAGTCTCTCCGCCGCTTGCGAGGATCTTGGCCTGATCCACCCATCCGTCACGGCTGACGCAGCCGGGGAACCCCTCGATCGCGCCGTCCATCCATGCGACCTCCGCCTCGGTCCAGGCGGCGATCTGCGAGAAATGATAGACCCCAAGCGTGTTCAGGAGCGATTCCAGCTTTGGTCCTACACCCTCGAGCGCTTTCAAGTCGTCCGCACCGCCAAAAGGCACGCCCGACAGCAACGCGGGACGCGCCGCCATTTCGGCGACGGCCTCGGCCTCGGCCACTTTGCGCGCGGCAGAGGCGACCGCTGCGGCATGGGCCGCCGCGATATCGTCCTGCACGGCGGGCGAGGGTTCGGGCGCGCGTTCTGGAGTCGGTTCGGTCGCGACCTCAGCTGTCGGCGCGACCTCGGGGGCGGCCAAAGCTGCGGGCGCGATCGCCGCAGGCTGCGCCGCAACCGACCCGGCCCCATAGGCGCTTTCGTCCAAAATCCGCGCCACGGTGTCGCCCTTGGCCAGCGCCAGAGTTACCGAAGCGCTGTGAGCGCTGCGCGTATCGCTGGACGGCAGCACCAGCGTCAGGTTCCCGCCGCGCGGCTCCGACGCGAAACGGCCGTTCTGCGGACCCGGGGTCGGCACGTCGCCGCGCGCGAACGCTTCGAGGATCGCGGCGAAGCTCGCCTCGGTCAGGTCCTCATAGAAATCCTTGCCGATCTGAACCATTGGCGCGTTGGAACAGGCGCCGAGACACTCGACCTCCTCCCACGAAAACCGCCCGTCGTCGGAGATCTGGTGCGCTTTGGACGCAATCTTGGTCTTGCAGACCGCGATCAGATCCTCAGCCCCGCAGATCATGCACGACGTCGTGCCGCAGACCTGCACATGCGCCAGCGATCCGACCGGCTGAAGCTGGAACATGAAGTAGAACGTCGCGACTTCAAGCGCCCGCATATAGGCCAGCCCCAGCATATTAGCGACATGCTCGATCGCGGGCCGGGTCAGCCACCCTTCCTGTTCCTGGGCGCGCCACAGCAGCGGGATGATCGCGCTGGCCTGACGGCCCTCGGGGTATTTCGCGATCTGCGCTCCCGCCCACGCCTGATTGGCGGGGGAGAAGGCGAAGCCGTCAGGCTGGTCTTTGTGAAGACGACGAAGCATTCAGTGTTCTCCAACGCGCATCTCCGCGGGCGTCTGCGCGCAGCGCAGCCGTCCCCCGGTGAAGAAATTATCTGTCATGATCGCAGGCCCATGACGGCGCACCGCCTCGGCCCCGTTGACGCGGATCCGAGCGGCGCGCGATTCCTCGCTCCGCCCGATCAGCGCCTGCCCATAGCGCCGCAGACCGAGCGAGCGCAAGCGGGACCGCACCTTGGCGCCGTGACGGTCGCCGCGATGCTTGTCGATGAACACCGCCGCGCCGCCGCCCCGAAGCCACAGCTTTTCGCGCGTGTGATCGTGTTCGGAGCCGGTGGACTGGCCGCCGACATGATGGGCGCGTGCGCCGCCGACGGTCACGACCCGATGCCCGGCGGCGCCGAGGCGCAAGCCGAGATCGCGGTCTTCGGAATAGAGGAAGTAGTCGTCGTCGAAGCCGTTCACCGAGCGGAACGCATCGCAACGCAACATCATGAAGCAGCCCGCCGCCCAGTCGGCTTCGCGCACGCCATCGTCGACCTGCCCCCGCCCGGCGACGGACAGCAGCCCTGCATCCGGCACGGTGTCGGCGGCATCGACGCAGGCCGAAACGCAGCCCGGGCGAAGCAGCATGTCTGGGTTCAGCACCAGGGCGAATTCGGTCCCGACCTCGGCCATCCCCGCGTTCACCGCGGCGCCGAAGCCGCGATTGCGGTCCGGGGTCACAATGGTCAGCCCCGTGCGCGCGGCAAACGCCGCAAGCGCGGGATCGCGCGATCCATCGACGATCACCACCTGCATCTCAGCCGGCAAGGTCGCCAGCAGATCGCCGATAACGTCGGCCGAATGATAGGCCGCTATCACGGCCGTCACCCGACGCGACGAGGCCGCATCCGCCGCCGACAGGCGCATCGCCGCCCCATCGGCAGCGGCGGGCGCGAGGCCCGTGATGTGCGCCTCGCGCAAGCCCGTCATCGATCGATCTCGCCGAACACGATGTCGAGCGAGCCGAGAATCGCCGACACGTCCGCCAGTTGGTGCCCGCGGCAGATGTGGTCCATCGCCGCCAGATGCGCGAAGCCCGGCGCACGCAGCTTGGCGCGCCACGGCTTGTTGCTGCCGTCCGCCACCAGAAACACGCCGAATTCGCCCTTGGGCGCCTCGACCGCGACATAGACCTCGCCGGCGGGCACATGGAAGCCTTCGGTATAGAGCTTGAAGTGATGGATCAGCGCTTCCATCGAGGTCTTCATGTCCGACCGCGACGGGGGGCTGAGCTTGCCGCGCGCGATCACGTCGCCGCCTTTGCACTCGTTCAGCTTGGCGATCGCCTGGCGGATGATCTTGACGCTCTCGCGCATCTCCTCCATCCGGCACAGATAGCGGTCATAGCAGTCGCCGTTCTTGCCGAGCGGAATGCTGAACTCGAACTCGTCATAAAGCTCATAGGGCTGCGCGCGCCGCAGATCCCAGCCAAGGCCGGAGCCCCGGACCATCACGCCCGAGAAGCCGAGCGCCTGCGCCTCCTCCGGCGACACGACGCCGATGTCGACGTTGCGCTGCTTGAAGATGCGGTTGCCGGTCAGCAGCCCCTCGAGGTCGTCACAGACCTCAAGGAACGGATCGCACCACTCGATGATGTCATCGAGCAGCTTCTGCGGCAGGTCCTGATGCACGCCGCCTGGGCGGAAATACGCGGCGTGAAGCCGCGCGCCCGACGCGCGCTCATAGAACACCATCAGCTTCTCGCGCTCCTCGAAGCCCCAGAGCGGGGGCGTCAGCGCGCCCACGTCCATGGCCTGCGTGGTCACGTTCAGCAAATGGTTGAGGATGCGCCCAATCTCGCAGAACAGCACTCGGATCAACGAGCCTCGGCGCGGAATGTCCACGCCGACCAGCTTTTCGATCGCCAGGCACCAGGCATGCTCCTGATTCATCGGCGACACGTAATCGAGCCGGTCGAGATAGGGCAGGTTCTGAAGATACGTCCGGCTCTCCATCAGCTTTTCGGTGCCGCGGTGCAAAAGGCCGATATGCGGATCGACCCGCTGCACCACCTCGCCGTCAAGCTCCAGCACCAGCCGAAGCACGCCATGGGCCGCAGGATGTTGCGGGCCAAAGTTGATGTTGAAGTTGCGAATGCGCTGTTCAGGCGTCTGGAAGTCAGTGCCGTCCATGATCAGGCTCCCTTCTTCTCATCGCCGGGAAGGATGTATTCAGCGCCCTCCCACGGGGACATGAAGTCGAACTGGCGATAGTCCTGCGTAAGCGTCACCGGCTCATAAACCACGCGCTTTTGCTCTTCGTCATAGCGCACTTCTACATAGCCGGTGGTGGGGAAGTCTTTGCGCAGCGGGTGGCCGCGGAACCCGTAATCGGTAAGCAGCCGCCGCAAGTCCGGATGGCCTGAGAACATGATGCCGAACATGTCGTAGACCTCCCGCTCAAACCAGTCGGCGGCGGCGTGCAGCGTGTGGATCGAGGGGATGATCTCTTCCTCGCGCACTTCGGCGCGCAGGCGAACCCGGATGTTCTGGCGCATCGAGAGGAAGTGATAGACCACGTCGAAGCGCCGCTCGCGCCCCGGATGGTCCACGCCGGTGATGTCCACCAGCGTGGTGAACTGGCAGGAGCTATCGTCGCGCAGGAACTTGACGATTAGCGGGATCTTGTCCGCCGCGACCGTCACGGTCAGCTCCTGATACGAGATCGCATGGCTGATCACCGCGTCGGGCAGCCGCGCTTCCAGCGTCGAGGCGAGCTCCGCGAGGGCGTCAAGGTTCTTGGCGTCGAGCATGATCCCTCTCAGCGCGTGATGGTGCCGGTGCGACGGATTTTCCGCTGCAGCTGCAAAATGCCGTACAGAAGCGCCTCGGCGGTCGGGGGACAGCCGGGCACGTAGATGTCGACGGGCACGATTCGGTCGCAACCGCGCACCACCGAGTAGGAATAGTGATAGTATCCGCCGCCATTGGCGCAGGATCCCATCGAGATTACATAGCGCGGCTCTGGCATCTGGTCGTAGACCTTGCGCAGCGCCGGGGCCATCTTGTTGGTCAGCGTGCCCGCCACGATCATCACGTCGGACTGGCGCGGGCTGGCCCGCGGCGCGAATCCGAACCGTTCCGCATCATAGCGCGGCATCGAGGTGTGCATCATTTCAACCGCGCAGCACGCCAGGCCGAAGGTCATCCAGAACATCGAGCCGGTGCGCGCCCAGTTGATCACGTCGTCGGCGGCGGCGAGCAAGAATCCCTTGTCCGCCAGTTCGTCCGACAACTGACGCGCCATCTGTTCGCGATCCGCGCCCGCGCTGTTGTAGCCCGCGGGGGAGGACGCGCCGGGCAGGATCAGCCCGCCGGAGGTGGTCGTCTCGCCGGTCACTCCCATTCGAGCGCTCCCTTCTTCCATTCATAGGCGAAGCCAACGGTCAGCACGCCGAGAAACACGATCATCGACCAGAAGCCGAACAGCCCGATATCCTTGAAAGCCGCGGCCCAAGGGAACAGGAAGGCGACCTCGAGGTCGAAGATGATGAACAGGATCGACACCAGATAAAAGCGCACGTCGAACTTCATGCGCGCGTCATCAAAAGCGTTGAACCCGCATTCGTAGGCGCTGTCTTTTTCAGGGTCCGGCCGCCTGATCGCCAGCACCACCGCCGACAGCATCAGCACCAGACCTAGGCCGATGGCGACGCCGAGAAAGATGAGGATCGGCAAATATTCTCTCAGAAGCTCTTGCATGGCGGTACTTTCCGTTGCCGGGCATTCGCCGGCGCCTGCAGCCGGGGCGAGCGCTGCTGCGCTGCACCGAAGCCTTGGGTTGGTATCTAATCCCGCCCCCTTTGCAGGTCAACCGGCGGGGTGGGTCGACAGAATTGCTCTTGACGCGCGATGGTCGAGTGTCCCTGCAAAGTACATGATTTGGAAAGAAATTTCTTAACATGCGACTGTGGGCAGCTGTATGCGGCAGCCGCCGACGGGGTCTCCTCCGCCGCCGGAAAACATGGCTGGCGCAAGTGGTTAAGCGGCTGAGGCGCGGCGCGTTCGCAGTCGGCGCGCCCGGTCACGAGGCAGGCCCGGACCGCAGTCGGCGGCCCAGCGCGGCGGGCGAAGCCCCGGCTACGACAAATCCGCGCGGCCCCTTTCATTCCGGCGCCGACCGACCGTTGCGGCTCAGTCCCGAATCTGAGCCGCCGAAACGT